>SKNT01000075.1 GCA_007120385.1 Balneolales bacterium | reverse complement strand
TACGCCGAAGAGGGGACGCCTCTTGTGGTCCTCGGCGGCAAGGAGTACGGAAGCGGTTCATCGCGTGACTGGGCTGCCAAGGGAACCAACCTGCTGGGCATAAAAGCGGTGATAGCAGAGAGTTTCGAACGGATCCACCGCAGCAATCTTGTCGGAATGGGGGTGCTTCCCCTGCGGTTCCAGCCCGGTGAAACGCGCCAAAGCCTTGGACTCGCCGGTGACGAGCAGTTCACGATCACAGGCATTTCCGACGAACTTTCACCCAACAAGGAGCTAGACGTTACAGCCAGGAAATCTGACGGGAGCGAGGTGCGCTTCAAAGCAATAGCGCAGTTGAACTCCGAGGTGGAAATCGCCTATTACCGCAATGGAGGAATCCTTCAGTATGTTCTTCGCAGATTTCTGAAGGAGATGTAACCCTGGAGAACCGGAACTGCCCTTCAAAGACTGGATCAAAAAAAGCCTGTCAGATCAGTTCTGACAGGCTTTTTTATTTGCATAATCGCATTATCGGAGGGTTTGTGCACATTTCGCCATGATGGGCAGGACGCTCACAGAGCACACCGCTTGCGTACGAACCAGACATGTGCTGACTTGTCAACCGATCAAAGCTGGGCGTCGAGATGCTTTTGCAGATGTGCTTTCGGAACGGCACCTACGATCTGATCCACCACTTCCCCGTTTTTGAAAATCAACAGAGAAGGTATGCTTCGTATACCGTATTGCATGGAAATCTGCGGGTTGCTGTCAACATCCACTTTTCCCACTTTTACTTTTCCGTTGTAGTCGCCGGCAAGTTCTTCAACCACGGGACCCACCATACGGCAAGGACCGCACCATTCTGCCCAGAAATCAACCAGCACCGGGGTTTCCGCTTTCAGTACTTCATCATTGAAATTGCTGTCCGTTAATTCAACTGCTTTAGCCATAAGATCGATATTTATGAATTATAGATAGTTACAAACAAATGGATTGCCTTTGACTGAAGATAACAATCACCGGGTTAATTCCATTCATTTAGTGTATTTGATATGAATATATATAATTATTTATATATAATCAACCCGTGCGGCGTATTTTCCCCTGCCTCATGGCGGTCCATCAAACCGGCTGGGCCCGTGGTGGAGGTCACCACGTCGGCTAAGTTACGCCTCCGGCCGTCTCTCAATCCAGACGTTGTTTTTGCCCAGCAGCTGGCGTGCCTTTTTCAGCAGGTCATCACTAGGGTCGACGACAAACTTGCGCACTTTCATTCGGATCGGCTTTTCCTCACCGCTGCGGATCATCATGTGGACATGGGTCTGGCCCCGGTTTTCATCGAAAAGGCCGGCCAGTTCCTCAAGTGAGTCACTTTCAACATCATCCGTGGCAATACTCAAACACAGCCGGATGGCTGCCTGGTTCTTCTCCCGCAGATTTTCGATACGGTCAAAGGTGCGGGCAATGATTTTGGGTGTGCCGTCACGCACCGAGACGTTTCCTTCCACCACCACAAGGTTATCGACCTGCAGCAGATTCATGGATTTGTCGTAGCAGTCGGAGAAGACCAGCACTTCAGTGCTTCCTTTTTCATCTTCCAATGTCAGAAAGGCAATGGGCCGCCCTTTCTTGTCACGTGTGTGCCGGGCGGCAGTTATGATACCGGCACTGGTGACGGGGCTGCGTTCCTTATGCTCCCTGAGCCCCTCTTCTCCGAGGCCGTGCGTGCAAAAAAGACTGATGTCATCGCGAAATTTTTCAAGGGGATGGCCGCTGAGAAAGAAACCAATCAGTTCGCGTTCCTGCTTAAGCTTCTCCATGTTGGACCAAGGTTTAACATCCCTGAGCCGCGGCTCCGGTTCCTGGTAGGATCCGCTGTCATCGCCGCCAAACAGGCTAGTCTGATTGCGGCTTTTTTCATCCTGCATGCGCATGCCGAAGCTGAGCGCATCCTCCAGACTTTCCATTAGCTGAGCGCGGTTGCCATGGAGCTCATCAAAAGCCCCGGCGGCAACGAGACTTTCCATCATCTTCCTGTTACAGTTGCGCATGTCGACCCGGGAGGTGAAATCAAAAATGCTTTGGAAGGACCCGTTTTTCCGGCGCTCATCCACAAAGTGTTCCACAGCCGAGGAACCGACACCCTTGATCGCACTCAGCCCGTACTGCACCCTTCCGTCCTTGGCGGTAAAAAACGCCTCGCCGGAATTCACATTGGGCGCGTCGACCGGTACGCCGAGGTGATAGCATTCTTCAATGAACTGCGACACCTTTTTGATATCGCTCATGTTGTGGGTCAGAACCGCCGCCATGTAGGAGGCCGGATAGTTGGCCTTGAAGTAGGCCGTGTGGTAAGCCACAACCGAATAGGCCGCCGAATGCGATTTGTTGAATCCGTACCCGGCAAAATAGGCCATCTTCTCAAACACTTCATTGGCCGTTTTATCATCTACCCCCCGGCTGCGCGCACCTTCCATGAACGTGACCTTCATCCTGGCCATCTGGTCTTCCTTCTTCTTGCCCATGGCCCGCCTCAGAATATCCGCTTCCCCGAGCGTAAAGCCACCCATAACCTGCGCCACTTTCATGATCTGCTCCTGATAGACCATGATACCATAGGTGGGTTTGAGCACATCCTCCAGCATGGGATGCGGATAGAGCACCTTTTTGCGGCCATGCTTGCAGGCAATGTACTCCGGAATGAACTGCATCGGTCCCGGCCGGTACAGGGCGTTCATGGCAATCAGGTCATCAATACAGGTCGGCTTGAGCTCCCTGAGGTACTTGCGCATGCCGTCGGACTCAAACTGGAATGTGCCCACGGTGTCACCGCGCTGGTACAGTTCATAAGTCTTGCTATCGTCCAGCGGGATATCATCGAGGTGGTATTCCTTGCCCCAGCTCTCCTTGACCAGCCGGATGGCTGTCTTGAGGATGGAAAGGGTCTTGAGTCCCAGGAAGTCCATTTTCAGCAATCCGCACATTTCGGAGCTTGGACCGTCGTATTGCGTGATGACATCCTTTTCCTTGGAAAGTGCCACCGGGACGTAGTCATAGACGGTGCCGGGAGCAATGATCACGCCGGCGGCATGAATTCCGGTTTGTCTGGGACAGCCCTCGAGTGTCCGGGCAAAACTCATCATCTTCCGCACCTGGGTGTCGGAATGATCAAACAGTGCCGTAATCTCCCCTGCCGTATCCGGGTTCAGTGTGGGATCGAGAACTTTCTTGAAGGTATCTAGTCCCGGCCGCTCGGGAAACAATTTTGCGATACGGTTGACTTCATTCAGCGGCACCCCCAGCACGCGGCCAACATCCCGGATGGCCGTCTTGGCTTTCATGGTGCCATAAGTGACGATCTGAGCCACATTCTGCCGGCCGTATTTCTCAACCACATAGTCAATCACGGCCTGGCGGCCGACGTCGTCAAAATCAATATCGATATCCGGTGGGCTCACCCGTTCCGGATTCAGGAATCGCTCAAAAAGCAGGTCGTATCGCAACGGATCGATATTGATGATGCCTATGCAGTAAGCGACAATACTTCCGGCGGCCGACCCGCGTCCCGGTCCCACAAAAACCCCTCGCCTGCGCGCTTCGGTGGTAAAGCCCTCAACGATGAGGAAGTAGCCCGCAAAGCCCATATCGCGGATAATCTTGAGCTCCTGCTCAATGCGTGCGCTGATTTCCTCAGTCAACTCACCGTACCGCACCCTGGCCCCATCATAGGTAAGATGCCGGAGATAGTCGTTCATGTTCTTGAACGGTTCCGGAACATTGAAATGCGGCAGAAGCAGATCGGAGCTGAGCGTGATGTTGTCAGTCTTGTCAACGATCTCCTGGGTGTTCTCAAGCGACTCGGGCAGGTCGCTGAACAGTTCCTTCATCTCCTCAGGCGCCTTCAGATAGAATTCGGGGTTCAGCCGGTTCTGGTCGTCCGTGAAACGGAAACGGTTGGGATCGTTGATATCGGCGTTGGTCTGCAGGGCAAGAAGAATGTCGTGGGCCTCTGAGTCCTGCCGGTCCACGTAGTGCGAGTCATTTGTCGCAATCATTTTGACACCATATTCCCGGCTCCATCGCACCAGCACCTCGTTGCACACATCCTGATCACGCAGTCCGTGCCGCTGCAGTTCGATGTAATAATCTTCTCCGAAGAGGTCCAAATACCATTCAAAAAGCTTTTTTGCCTCGGCCTCACCTTTACGGAGTATAGTCTGGTTGATTTCGCTCTGCAGGCAGCAGGTGGTGGCGATGAGTCCTTCGGAGTGCTCTGCCAGTATCTTGCGGTCGATTCGCGGCTTGTAGTAGAAACCGTCCACATACCCAAGCGAACTGAGCCGTGCCAGGTTGAAATAGCCTTTGCGGTTTTTGGCCAGCAGCACCTGATGGTACTGCTCGCGGTTTTCACGGTCGCCCATGGTCGTTGGTGTGATGTAGAACTCACATCCTATGATCGGTTTCACACCTTTTTTTTTCGCTTCATTCAAAAAAGCGGGTACTCCAAACATGTTGCCATGGTCGGTTATGGCAATGCCTGGCATCCCGAGCTCGGCCGCCTTGGCAACCATCTTTGGAATGGCGGCGGCGCCGTCAAGCAGACTGAACTGGGAATGGCAGTGAAGGTGTGAAAACTGGCACATACGCGATTCGGAAATTGATGTCAAAACCAAAAACTACTCATTAAAAATATCACATTCCCTCTTGACTTTTTGTGACTTCATATTTCCGGCCGACTGGATATGGCGGACGTAAAAAAAGTGGGTCGTCAGGTCTCAGCAGGTTCGCGTTCTCCTGCAACGGTGTCACAAATCCCTGTGACTCAGGCTCTGCCCGGTCGGGAAAAACCCGGACAGCATCAGCCGGACCAGCTGGCCGGCCACCACATTCGAATCACCGATCTTCCCCTCTTCCCAGGCAGAAATGAAATCATGCACCATGGGAAAATCCTCTTCACTTGTTTCACGTATGATTTTCTGCATATCGGTGCCGATTCTTCCGGGATTGAATGACATGATCTCAACCGGATGCCTTTGTTTCTCCTGCTCGAGACTGACTGTTTGCACAAACATCTCCACCCCGGCCTTGGTACTGCTGTAGTGGCTCCATCCATGATAGGGTTTAGAAGCAGCGCCGGACGAAATCATGACCACTCTCCTGGCCATATCCCAGTCCTGAAAATGGTGGATGAAGGCATGGGTCAGCAATACGGGAGCCACAAAGTTGATTTCAAGATTCTTCTTGTACTCCTGGTGATCGTATTTTCCGGCGGGACCAACAGGATCGATCATCCCTGCATTGTTGATCAGTCCGATGTAGCCGGTTTCCTGGATGGATACGGTTTCCGCAATATCAGTCATGAGACCCTCAAGATCGCCGGTGCGCGTCAGATCCTGTTGCCAAATCCGCACCGAGGCTCCGCTCGCCTCGAGTTCGTGAACCAGGCCGGACATGTCGCTGCGTGCAATCAGGTGCAGGACCGTGCCGCTTTCGGCAAAATGAACGGCAAGATCGCGGCCGAACCCCCTGGATGCTCCCGTTATGATGATGTGCTTTGCTCTGTCGTTCATGTGTCTTTGCTGATTTACTCCAGGACTTCTTTCAAAAAACGATCCCACCCTTCCACATATGATCTGCCGGCCAGGATAAAACCGTCGTTGTGTCCGCCCCGAAGCTCCAGGAAGCGTTTGGGTTCCGTGGCGGCTTCATAGAGTTTTTTGCCGTGGTGCCAGGGGATTACCTCGTCATCCCTGCTGTGGACGATCATGACCGGCATCCGGATATCCTCCAGATAGTCAATTGCCGGGTATCGGATCCGCAGGAGCCAGCGTACGGGGATGAAGGGGTAGATTTCAGCGGCCAGATCTGCAACCGAAGTAAACGTTGATTCCAGCACAACGCCTCCGGCATCAACTTCACTGGCCAGCCAGGAAGCGATGCCTCCGCCAAGTGAACGTCCAAACAGGATTATGTCACGCGGGTTCTTGTCCTGCACCTCGGTCAGGTAACGCCAGGCGGCCACAGCATCCTTGTAGGTGCCCTCTTCCGTTGCTTTGCCCTCGCTTTTGCCGTATCCACGGTAATCGAAGATCATGACATCAAGCCGCAACTCGTTGAATATGGCGATGCTTTCCAGCCGGCCCGAGATGTTCCCTGCATTTCCATGGAAAAAGAGTACGCTTCCGCGCGATTCCTCTGCCGGTATGTACCAGCCGTGAAGCCGGAGACCGTCTTCGGTGAACAGATGCACTTCCTCGTACTCCAGGCCGCGATCCTCCGGAGTGGCAACAATGTTTTTGGTGGGGAAATAGATGAATGCCGACTGAAAAAGATACATGAGTAGCAGGATAATCAGGTATCCGCCGGCTGCTAGCAGCAGAATCCATAATACCGTTGAACCTGTCACACTGCTCCTTGTTAATGACATGGGTGGAATGACGTGATTGACCGGGTTGTCAAGAATTGTGATCCTGACTATTCTGCGGACTGACCAGTGTGCGGAATTTCCGGGCAACCCAAAGATTGACTACACCTCCAAGAATAAGAATCCCGCCGGTCAGCTGGCCAATCATCCCGGAAAAACTGACCTGACCCCAAAAGACATACAAATTCTGTATGCCAACCAGAGTAACCACAATCCCGGTTGTAAGCAAGGTATAGAGAACAATTTTTTTTTTCATTTACTGAACTTGATTATCAGGGAAGACATTCCATTTCACACTTTCTGACTCATTTGCATTCAAATTTGCATTCAAACGGTCAGGAACAAAATACCAAACTTTCAGGCATGAGAACAGTCAAGAAGCCCGGTACTCCTGAAGGCAGTGGTGTATGGCTCCGCCGGAGTGCAGGCGGCTCTGATACAGCCGGAACCGGTCCATTCGGAAAGTGACGTGAAATCGGGATGGCTCTCCGTTGAAAAAATTGTCCAGCACTGTTTCAAGCGGCGGACTGTCCGGGCCGGAACGATCCTTTTTGCCAATTCGAATGCGGCCCAGGGTCACATGCGGATGAAAAGTCCGGCTTTCCATCGGCACACCCACACTGTTGAGCTCTTCCTGCATGCTGTCATAGAGCTCTCCCAGAACGGGATGATAGCGGACCCCGGCCCACAAAATGGCCGGATCACTGGGATTCGGAAAACAACCGGTTCCCATCAGTTCGATGTCAAACGGGCGAAACGTCACGTGGGTCAGGGCATGGATGATCCGGCGTGTACGCACCTTGTCCGTCTCCCCGATATACCGAAGCGTCATGTGAATCTGCGATTCGGGAGTGAGACGTATGTCTGGATGGGATGGCTGGATCGCTGCCAGTTCACTGCGAGCGAAGTCGGGGAGCGCAATAGCGGTAAACAGTCGCATGGCTTCTACCCGTGTCGCACTTCAAACACATCGTAACTGATATCCGGGTCAACCGGGTAACAGTCAACCTTGTCAACACGCGAAAGTGCCGGCCCTTTTCGGCATGCGGCTTCCACAGAACCGACATCGGCCGGCCTTCCCTGCAGCATGGCTTCAACCGATCCGTCACTGGTATTGCGAACCCACCCGGTCACAGACCTCTCGGAGGCAATAGAGTGGATGAACTGCCGGAACCCGACACCCTGGACCCGGCCCTGTACTCGTATCAAATGTGTTACTATGTGATTCATGACCCAAAAATATTGTACCTTGATCTGTTTTCCTAACAAATCCGACTATCTGACAGTTCTGTTTTCGTCCACTGTGCCGATCACGATTGCAAAACGGGTTGCCGACACATGCAGCTTTCCGGCAGCCGAATCATTAATCCGTTTTTTCATACATTGAATCAGTCAAACGGTTTGATCGATGGTTCTCGACATCACTTTTACTTTTGGTGGGATTCTGCTGCTTTACGTTGGCGCAGAATTGCTGGTGCGTGGAAGTGTGGCGCTGTCACAAAAGTTCCGGGTCACCCCACTGCTCATCGGGCTTATTGTAATCGGACTGGGAACCAGCAGCCCGGAACTGGTCGTCAGCATCGAAGCGACACTGATCGGCAGCGGTGAAATTGCTGTTGGGAATATCATCGGGTCCAATATCAGCAACCTGGCCCTAATCCTTGGCCTGGCGGCGCTTTTTCATCCTATCCGTGCTTCAAGCGATCTTCTGAGACGCGAAGTTCCCATTATGATTGCCGTTTCCATTCTGATGACCCTTCTGCTTTGGAACGGGATACTTTCCAGGTTGAACGGAGTGATCCTGCTCGCCGGTTTGATTGTCTATCTTGTGTTAACGATTCGTGACAATATCACTCCGGCCCTGCCCGCGAAGGATGTGGCCCTCCACCGGTTTGGTACACCAGTTGTCATCCTGTCAACTCTTGCCGGGCTTGCAATTCTGATTCTGGGGGCCCATCTGATGGTCAAGGGAGCTACTGGTATCGCCCGGACCTTCAACATTCCTGAAGGCGTGATAGGTCTGACCGTTGTGGCTGTGGGTACGAGTCTGCCGGAACTGGCGACGGCCATGGTGGCGGCGGTTCGACGCCAGGGAGAGCTCATTCTGGGTGCGCTAATAGGGTCAAACATCCTGAACGTGCTGTTTGTTCTTGGTGTGACCGGTACGGTGCGTGCCGTGCATCTGACAGATATCATGCTGGACGACCTGGTCGTGATGTCGCTGATTGCCCTCCTCATGATTCCCGTAATCCGCACCGGATATGTGGTCAGCCGGCCGGAGGGAGCATTGCTGCTGGCCATTTACGGCGGTTACCTGGCGTATCTGTTCATAAGGTGACTGAGTCAGATTCTCGCATCAGTTGCGCTTACGTCTGCTGCTGCAAATTGTGGTCCCTGGCCGGATCAGGCCGTACCACGCAGTGCCATGTCCAGCCGCATCCACCCATGCCCAGCCGCATCCACCCATGACATGCCGCATCCACCCATGACATGCTGTATCCACCCATGTCCCGCCGCATCCACCATGCCCAGCCGCATCTACCATGCCCAGCCACATCCACCCATGACATGCGAGCTTCCTCAGCGATGGCTCAGTATTAATCCGGACATGGGAGGAAGGGTGATCTCTGCGCTTTTTCCCTTCTCGTGATACCGGAGGGCCGAGCCGGCACCGGCATGCACAGAATGCAGCACTTCGGGATCCGAAATGCGGCCCGGAATCGTCCATTCGACAGACTCCTGCCCTTTGTTGATGGCAACGATAGCCTGATCATCTTCCGCATGGCGCCGGAACACGAGCAGACCCTTGCTGTCATCGGTGTGCAGCGTCGCATAACTGCCGTATCGCAGTGCCGGCCGATCATTACGCAACCGGATCAGCGCCCGGTAATAGTTGTGCAGATCGGTATCAAAAGCCACGGCATCCGGTTCCGGGCGCGGGCTGCCGTCCGGCAGCAGGGTTTCGTCTTCGTGCTCCACATCCGGCCAGACCATCGGTTTGCGGCAGCATGGGTCGTTGGCGCCCCACATGCCCGCCTCATCACCGTAATAGACCATGGGCGCGCCGGGGAATGCAAACTGCATGAGCACCACAAGGCGCTGGATGCGGCGTTCCCCCGGTGTGGGTTTGCGCGTATCATAATCGGGATTCTCGGCTCTGGAGCGCCGGTAATATTCCCACCATTGCATTCCGCCCCCAAGATCCCGGTTCACAATGCGTGAAGCCAGCCGGTCGGTGTCGTGCGACCCCAGCAGGTTCTGCATCACCTGCGGTACGGGTTCGGGGAATGCGGTCATCAGCGCTTCCAGCTTCCCGGCAAATTCCGTAGTATTGATCCCCCCTTTATCCCACAGAAAAAACTCATTGCAGGCAAACTGGAAATTGTAGTTCATCACCGCATCGAACTCATCTCCCTTGAGGTATGGCTGCGTCTTCTTGATGGTGTCGATGACTTCGGCTACCAGGTATGCGTCCGGGTTGATCGAGCGCACATGCTTTCGCCAGGCCTTCCAGAACGGGTGTTTCACACAGAAGGCCACATCCAGCCGCCAGCCGTCCACCCCGCTGGACGTGTCGCCGTTGCCGTACGGATCCATCCAGCGCCGGGTGATGTCGAAAATGTACTGCCGGGGCCCCTCCACCAGGCCGCGCCGGTCCTGGCGCCATTCGGGAAGCTCAAGAAAACCCTCCCAGGCACGGACCTGAAACCCCGGGCGAAAAGGTGATTGGTCGCCATACCGGCGGTGCAGCTCCTCCTGAAGTCCGGTGAACCGGGTGGATGCGGCTCTGCCCGTATCGCCGGCATGCGCCTGGTCTGCGGCACCCCCTTCACCCTCGGCATCACCGGCCCACGACTCCACGGCCATCCAGTCACGGAATGCCGAATCCTGCTGGTTTTTTAGGATATCCCGGTAGGTCCAGCTTGCGAGGCCCATGTGGTTGAATACCCCGTCCAGAATGAGGTACATATCCCGCCGGTGGATTTCCTCAATGAGCTGCAGCAGCAGTTCGTCGGCCGATGTCCAGTTCCACGTCGCCGGGTCGTGCGGTGTTTCGCGGGCAATGATGGCCCGGTCTCCTTCCGGATCCGGACCGAAGGCGGGATCCACATGGTGATATCCAGCGGCATCGTATTTGTGGTGGGACGGCGCCTGGAAAACGGGGTTCAGGTAGAGCGCCCCGATGCCCAGATCCTGGAGGTAATTGAGCTGGTCGATGATCCCGAGCAGATCGCCGCCGTATCGCCGGCGCTGGATGTTGAACCAGATGTCGCGGCCGTTCT
>SKNT01000078.1 GCA_007120385.1 Balneolales bacterium | reverse complement strand
TGGTCTTTGACAAGACCACGCAGAGCTGCTTCGCCTTCTGCACCTACTGCTTCCGGCACGCCCAGGTGCGCGGCGACGAGGACATGTTCGTCCAGGACGACATCGACCAGGTCCACCAGTATCTCAAAAAGCACAAAGAGGTGACCGATATGCTGATCACGGGTGGCGATGCCGGTCAGATCCCGCACAAGCGGCTGGCCGAATATGTGATGCCCCTGATCGACGACGACGAGCTGATGCACATCAAGACGCTCCGGCTGGGCTCGCGCGCCCTCACCTTCCACCCGGAAATGATACTGAGCAGCGACTACGATCCGTACCTGGAGATCTTCCGCACACTGTACGACAACGGCATCCAGGTCGTGTGGATGGCCCACTTCTCCACCCCGCGCGAGGTGCTCAACCCGTCCACCATCGCCGCTATCCGCCGCCTGCGGGCCAGTGGCGTGACCATCCGCAGCCAGAGCCCCATCATGAACCACATCAGCCTGTTCACGGACGAGCAGGGCAGGGTGGATATTGACCGGTCCGCGCAGAACTGGATCGACCTTGGATTCGCGCTCGGCATGCTGGGCGTGGGTTTCCACTCGATGTACTGCGCGCGTCCGACCGGCGAGCACCACTACTTCACCGCACCGCTGGCCGACATCGAAAAGATCTTCAACAAGGTCTACCGCACGCTGCCGTCCATCAACCGCCCGTCTCGCTACATCACCATGACCTCTTCGGCCGGAAAAGTGTCGCTGATCGGCACCGCCGAGGTCAAGGGCGAGAAGGTGTTCGTGCTGAAGTTCAACGAGGGCCGGAACATGAAATGGATGGACCGCGTCTACCTGGCCAAATATGACGAGGAAGAGAATACTATTGAAAAACTGAAGCCATTCGACACGGACAGGTATTTCTATGAGGATGAGCTTGCAGAGATCGAATATACCCTGGAGCGGAACCTTCAGAAAAAGCTCGACGAACAGTAGCATTTCCAAAAATCATTGCAATCCCCTCACAAAAACATGTATTTCTGACACATGAACCGAACATGACAGCCCTCCGGCTGACACACAGGGTCAAGCTTACATCCTGTCATGTGAGTTCAGTCTGACTTTATGAATCTAAATTGATTTAAACAGATGATAAATAAAATTGTTGCATCACCGGCTGAAGCCGTAGCAGATATTTTTGACGGTGCCGTGGTTATGATCAGCGGGTTTGGTGAAGCAGGGAGTCCCATCGAACTTATTCATGCCCTAATTGACCAGGGAGCGAAGGACCTGACAGTCATAAGCAACAACACGGGGAGCGGTCATGTCGGCCTTGCCGCACTGATTGCCCACCGTCGCGTCAAAAAGATGATCTGCTCCTTTCCCCGGACCGCCAACTCGAAAGTTTTCCCCGAGCTGTACAAAAACGGCGAAATAGAACTGGAACTGGTGCCGCAGGGCACCCTGGCCGAGCGGATCCGCTCCGGCGGTGCCGGCATCCCCGCCTTCTACACCCCCACCTCTGTCGGCACCCCGCTGGCCGATGGCAAGGAATCCCGCAAATTCGACGGCAAAACCTATGTCATGGAGCGTACCATCCGCGCCGATTTTTCACTGGTCAAGTGCAAGGCAGCCGATCGTTACGGCAACCTGGTCTACAACAAGACCGCGCGGAATTTCGGGCCCGTCATGTGCATGGGCGCCGAAACCGCCATCGTCCAGGCCAAAAAAATCGTGGAACTGGGCGAACTGGATCCCGAAGCGGTAATCACACCGGGCATCTTCGTCAGCAAAGTGGTGGAAGTAAGCGACCCGGCAGAAGAATCGAAACTTGTAGCAGAAGACAGGAGGTACCCATGGTAAGCACAGAAGAGAAAATCGGATGGAGCGTCAGTGACATGGCCCGCAACGTGGCCATCGATATCCCCAACGGATCGTATGTGAACCTGGGCATCGGCATGCCGGAACTGGTGGCCGGACATGTGCCGGAAGGACGCGAGGTGATCTACCATACCGAAAACGGCCTGCTGGGCATGGGTCCCGCCCCCGCTGAAGGACACGAAGACCCCGAGCTGATCAACGCCGGCAAGAAGCACGTAACCGCCATTCCCGGCGCCAGCTACTTCCACCATGCCGACAGTTTCACGATGATACGGGGCAATCACATCGATTTCTGCGTGCTCGGGGCTTTCCAGGTATCGGAGGAGGGTGACCTGGCTAACTGGTCGACCGGCGCGCCGGGGGCCATTCCCGCCGTGGGCGGCGCCATGGACCTGGTGGCAGGAGACATCAAAATCTACGTCATCAGCCGCCACACCACCAAGGAAGGGGTACCGAAAATCGTTAAGCAGTGCACCTATCCCCTCACCGGCAAGAAGGTGGTGGACACCATCTACACCGACCTGGCCATTATAGATGTGATGAAGGAAGGTCTCTTTGTGCGGGAGCTGGCTCCCGGGGTCACCTTTGATTATGTGCAGGAACGCACCGAAGCGAAACTGCACCTGTATTAAACATCCCCAAAAACCCCGTGGATTCACCTCCATGGACCACCCCTAACCATTACGGATATGCTGGCAGCTGGCCCGATCAAGGAAAAACGCAGCGGCGAAGAGATATACAAACAGGCGTGCGATGTCATTACCGGCGGTGTGAGCCGCAACACCGTGTTCCGCAGGCCCCATCCATTCTATGCCTCCCACGCTTCGGGATGCTATGTGACCGATATCGATGGGGTTGAGCACATCGACTTCGCCAACAACATGGCCTCGCTGATCCACGGCCACTCGCATCCGGCCATCGTCAGCGCCGTAGTGGAGCAGCTCATGCGCGGGACGGCCTATACCATGGCCA
>SKNT01000081.1 GCA_007120385.1 Balneolales bacterium | reverse complement strand
GCGGGTGCGCAGGAGCATGTCGCGGTGGCTGTCCCAGTCGTCGTAGTAGATCTCTTCGCGCATGTACTGGGCGGTGCCTTCGGCCAGCCAGGCGGGCATGCTGATGCCGGCGAGCGGGTAGGTGATGATGCCGTTGGGGAAACCGTATAGGACATCCGGGCGGCGTACATCTTCATAGGAGAGCCACTGCAGGTAGGTGGCGGGGCGGCGCCGGCTTTTTTTCATGGATGCCTGCAGCTGCACGATATGTGCGAATTCGTGGGTGATCACGTTGCGCAGCCAGTTGTGGGTGCCCCGCAGCGGGGTATCCAGGGCAGGAAGCCAGATCTCGATCTTGTTGTCGTAGAAGAAGGCGGCACCGTTGGAGTAATCGAGCCGGTCGATGATCAGGATGCTCACTTTGTGGTCCGGTTCGTGGCCGTAGAGTTCGGTGATGGGGCCGTAAACCTCTTCTGCGATGCGGGAGGCGACCTGGGCCGGGCGGCTGCTGCCTTCCTGAAAGTGGATCAGGAAGTGCTCGCTTTCAATGGTGTACCACTCCAGGTGGTTTTGCGGATAACTGTAAAAAGCCGGTGAGCGCTGTGCGATGGCGTTGCCGGGTGACACTGCAACCCATGAAATCAGCAGGAGCAGCGGGACGAGCCAGAGCACAAGGAGTCGGTGGGGTTGGTGGAGCTGGTCGTCGGTCGGTGCGAAATTCGACGGTATGTTAACGGATTGGTTCAATGTGTGACAACAATTTTGATCATTTTTGTTTCGGATTGTGCGCCGTTGCGGGCTCTGACCCGTGCAAAATAGACCCCGTTGCCCCATGAGGACGTATTGATGCGAATTTCTTCGGGAAACCGGCCCTGCGACTCGGATTGCGTTTCAAATATGGTTGTGCCGGCCGGACTGATAACCGTGATGTCGATGCGGGCCGGTTCGGAGGTTTCGTACCGGATCCAGGTGTGATCATCGGCCGGGTTGGGCCAGTTGTATGTTTCGCCGGCGTTGAGGATGCCGAATTCCGGCCGCTCAAGCCGATTGCGCTCCATGTTGTAGCCCGCCTTGTTGCCGGGTTGGTTGCCGTAGACCGATCCCCACGCCACTTCGCCCAGTTCGGGCAGATGCCAGGCGCGCACTTCGCCGGCCGGGGATACGGCGATAAGGTGCTCTTCAGCAATGAGAAGCGGATGGATGGCGGGGTTGGCTGCCAGGTTGGTCGCCAGGCTTCCTGCCAGCAGCGGGAAACCTTCGACGGGATCCAGTTGCCGGTCATAGGCATGGATGGTGAGCGAAAGTGAGTCGCGAACTGCAACTATTAACTCCAGCCGGCCGTCACCAGTGATGTCGGCCAGAAGCGGAGCGCCGGCGAACCGGGTGTTGCGCGGGGCCCGCAGCGGGAAGAAATCCAGCATGCCACCGTCCCGGAAGAAACCAAAGAGCAGGTTTTCATCGTAGTCTGTCACAAAGATATCCAGTGCCTGATTGCCGGCAAAATCTCCGAAAGCCGGCCATGAGAGGGATTCCGAACGGATCAGAGGAGTGGTTTGCCACTCTCCGCGTCCAGACTGGTCCGCAAGCTGCAGGCGGTGGTCCGCCAGAATGAAGAACGATGGTCCGGTGTCGCCGCTGAATCGCAGGTTCCCGGTGTATTTTCGATGCGAATCCATATCCTCCCGGTCCAGGTTGAAAGTGTAGGAGCCGTCGGAGAGGGTGAACCGGTCGTTTTGGATGGATGCGGTGATGCCGTCAACCACGCCGCTTTGCTGGCGGGCATCGGGTTCCTCGGGAAGCAGGACGCCGTCGCTGCCGATACGCACTCTGGTCATGTCGGCGTACAGGATGTCATCAAGGCCGTTATTGCCCTGGCCGGAGCCGCCGTGGCTGCCCTGCAGTGTGCTTATGAGGCCGGGTCCGGATGGCAGGTCATCGGTTTCCCAGAGCAGGGACCACTGGCCATCCTCAAGTGCCCAGGAGCGGACGGTTTGGAGGGAGGTGCTGCCGCGGGTGCGCAGCTGGCCGGAGACGAACCGGTTGCCAAGGATCAGGGGGGAGGTGGGCTCAGGGTGGGCCAGGAACAGATAGGTTCTTTCGTGCTCGCCCGGGGTGCCGGTGTCATCCGGATATTCAAACTTGGTGCTGTAAAAACCGTCGGGAACGGGAATCAGCAACTGGTGGCGGCCGCTGCGGGAATCCGGGATGAGGGCCGGACTGGCCGGAAACAGGCCCGATTCCACCGGAAAAGCTGCCGGTCCGGGCAGGGGCGGGAAGGCGGGATCAACCGCCTGTGTGTAGATGCCGGCCAGGGAGCGGGCAAAAAAGTGGGCCCCGGGGAGGTTGTCGGAGAAATCGTAGAACTCGAAAAAGGAGGGGCTGCCGGTATTGCTGTGGTTGGGCGGTCGGGTGTCGGGTCCGAACCGGTTTTCGTAGACGACGATGCTGTCTCCCCGGGCGGTGATGACGGTGAAGTCGTTGCCGGACCACCAGAAGTCGAAGGCGTGGCCGTTGGTGAAGCGGTTCTGCTCGAGTCCGGGCTGCCGTCCGATATCCCGGGCGCCGTCGGCTTCCACCACTTGCACCCCCCTGCGGTCGCTGTTGGCATTGACCCGGTTGTCATCGATGGTGCTGCGTATCACCGCTTCGTCTATGTGCCAGATGAGCATGCCACCATTGAGGATGCGGTCGTCATCGGTGCCGCGGATTCCGTCACGCCCCGCATCGGGACCGCCTGGCAGGCTCCAGTCGAAACTGCTGACATTGACGACCACGCCCGGTTCCAGGATTTCGTCGTATTGGGCGGAGTTGAACGGATCGAAGCGGAAGTCATCCGGGGCGATTGTTCTTGTGACAAGTTGTCCGTCAGG
>SKNT01000176.1 GCA_007120385.1 Balneolales bacterium | reverse complement strand
TTTTTCTGCGCCCTGTTCATCGACGCGTTCGGCAAATCAAACATCGGGATACTCATTGCGCTCAAGGGGGCCAACTTCCTGCAAAGCCTGGCCATGCCCGGGGCGCTGACCATCGTGGGCATCATCCTGCTGACAGCCGTTGTCAACCTGCTGGTCGGATCGGCATCTGCCAAATGGGCGCTCATCAGCCCCATCTTCGTCCCGATGCTCATGGGCATCGGCATCTCCCCCGATCTCACGCAGGCCGCCTACCGTGTGGGTGATTCCGTATCCAACATCATCACTCCGCTGCTGCCGTACTTCCCGCTGGTCGTTGTCTTCTGTCAGCGGTATGTTAAGAATACCGGTATCGGGACCCTGGTGTCCATGATGCTGCCGTATTTCTTCATCTTCCTGGTGACCTGGACCATCTTCCTGCTGCTCTACTGGTTCATCGGAATTCCGCTCGGGCTCCAGGCTTCGTATACTTTCCCATGACAGTGAACATGCCGGGATCCGTGCCGCCGCTCTGTAATGCCGGTCCGGATCCCGCGTATTATCATGACCACATATTATTCGCCATCTGAGGTGCAACGATGAAGAACACAAGAAAACTCGTATTGTTTTTTGTCATAATCGCTGTGGGATACGGAACCCTTACATCCTGCGGGAACAGCGAGGAATTGGAACGGCTTCAACGTGTTAACGCCGACCTTCGCAGTCAGAACCGTCAACTTCAACAACAGGTAAACGCATTGAAAGAAAAAGAAGAACAGCTGGCCTTCCTGGCAGCACAAATGGAAGACGTAAAGGCACGCATCGTCACCAATCACGGTACGATTGAGGTCACATTCCTGGCCGATCTGGCCCCCATACATGCCTTCAACTTCATCACCCGCGCCGAAAGCGGGTTTTACGACGGCACAAAATTCCACCGTGTCATTCCCGGCTTCATGATCCAGGGCGGTGATCCCAACTCGCGCGGCGACGACCGCCTGCTCTACGGACAGGGCGGACCTGTCGTGGCCATCCCGCATGAGTTCAACCGCACGCCCCACGAGCCGGGTGTGCTCTCCATGGCGCGCACGGCCGACAAACGTGCCGGCGCGGGATCGCAGTTCTTCATCATGCACGGGCGCACTCCCAGCCTGGACAACGAGTACACCGCTTTCGGGCGGGTTGTTTCCGGGATGGATGTGGTCGACGCCATCGCGAGCGTTCCAACCAGCCCGCAGCACCGCGACCAGCCGGTGGAGCACGTGGTCATACAGCGGATTGAAGTCTTCCGTTAGCAGCAGTATCGCCTGTCTAATCACATACTGATAACCGGAGGTGCGTATGCCCTGGACCCTGCCTGTTCTGTTCCTGTTCGGAATCTTGATTGTCATGGGATGCCAGCCTCAACGGGATCCGCTGCCTGAGGGATTTGAGATCCAGGGGCACCGGGGCGCCATGGGGCTCAAGCCGGAGAACACGCTGCCTGGTTTTTTCAAGGCGGTGGATCTGGGTGTGACCACCATCGAGTTCGACCTGGCCGTATCCAAAGAACACAAGCTGGTGATCTCGCACGAACCGTGGTTCCGTGCCGATATCTGCATGCAGCCGGACGGGTCCCTGATACCGCGCGACCAGGAACGGTCGTTCCGGCTGTACGAAATGCGCTATGAGACCATTGAGCAGTTCGACTGCGGCTCGCTTCAGCACCCGGCCCACCCCGATCAGCAAACACTCTTTGCACATAAGCCGCTGATGTCCGAGGCCATCAAAGCGGTCGATGACTATGTGCGTTCACAGGGACATCCGCCGATCCGTTACAACATCGAAATAAAAAGCGATCCGGCCTGGGACGGCACGCTTGTCCCCGCGCCGGAAGTATTTGCCAGGCTGCTTCACGAAGAGCTGCTTGCGCTTGAAGATCAACTGGAAACGCCTGTGCTGGACCGCGTAAATATCCAATCTTTCGACCCCAGGCCGCTGCATGCCCTGCGAACCCTGGCACCTGTCATCCCCATCGCCATACTGACGTACACGGAAGGATCGGTGGATGATCACCTTCGGTATTTCGGGCTGGAACCGGAGATTTACTCTCCCAACTATGGACTGCTCACGGCCGAACATGTCAGCAGAGCACATGAGTTTGGTATGCGCGTCATCCCCTGGACAGTGAACCGGAAGGAAGATATGCAGCGGATGGTGGAACTAGGTGTGGACGGGCTGATCACCGACTATCCCAACCGGTTCAATGAGCTTTTTCCTCGGCAGTGACAAGAAACCCTTGCCTGACCTGCTCGCTATCCCCGGCTTCCAGGCCGGCTATACCGGCCGGCTGACTAAAATCACGCACGGGCTGCTATGACTCTTCAGGTGCGCGTCGGGCTTCTATGAATGATCTGATCCCGAGGATCAGATATCCCATGCTCAGAAGCGCCATCAGGGCGCGAGACGCAGCTATCATCATGTTGACTGCCCTGTCACCACCCAGCCAGGAGATCACATCCAGAATACCCGTGAAAGTTCCGATTATAGCAATCAGTGCGAGAAGCTGTGCCAGATGCATGGTGACCATGCGGCGCGACTCGTCTTCACCGACTTTTCCCAGCAGTAAAAAAACGGCACCGTACACTGCCGGTATCAGCGCCGAATAACTGGCCACACCGGATGCGATAAAACCGATAATCCCAATGAGGACAAGAAGCAATCCGAGAATTTTTGTAGTCTGGGTCATGACAGCAAATAATGTTATAAATGGTTTGAAGACATTTTGGATGGACAGATCTGCAACATACCAGATCCGGACCTTATAAAAACCGGATCGCTACCACCATTCACCGAGCGTGTCGGGAACTATTTCGCCGGTTGGCGTGATTCGTTCACCTTCACGCGGGGGGCGTGTCGGAAAATCGCTTATCGATACATTCGGATCCCGGTCATGCGGCACGTAATGGCTGTGGTTTCCGTGCGGCACCTCCCGGTAGGGCCTGGAGTCGAAAACACCGACAGAATCAGCCACAACCAGGCCGGCAAGAAGCAGGGCGAAAACGGCAAAGAAAATGCGGGTTTTTTTTCGGATTGGCATGTCAGCTTGGGTCGTTGTTGCAGGATATTCGATCTGGTGCGGGGCAGGATTTTGTGGCAGGCATACTGATTGGGCATGCTGCGGCGCCATCCGGCAGCCATGACCGGCAAACCGGCCAGTGTCAAATATATGACAATTTGGTCATATCCGACAGATAACCGCAGCACGCTGACCGCACAAAGATTATCTGCCGGATATCCTCCTGCAACAAGTCGGCTGTCAGAGTCCCGAAGTGATCAGTACCGGATCGCTCTCCAGCCCCAGCCGGTTGACGGCTGTCACGGCAACGGCATTCAGCGCGTCGCCGTCCCGGAATCGGGCAAGTTTCGCCTGCTGCATCCATCCGGGCACGATCCTGGTGTGCCAATCCGCACCGTATCGTGTTTTGACAACATACAGCCAGGCTGATTCGCCTGCAGGTGTGAGGGTAAGCAGCGGCTCATCCAAAATGCGGGTGATTCCTGCAGCCGGCTCTTGCGGTCTGCTGTCGGAATACCAGTCCGTTGCCGGAACCAAAGCCGGTTCACGGTACAGGTGCATCAGGGAATCCACCAGGTTTTCCGGGTTCATCATGAGTACCCGCATGCTGAAATGGATATTGCCTGTGGTCGCCTGCGATGCGCGGGTGAGCTCTATCTGACCCGTGATCTCGGATACAGGCCAGGTTTCGGAGCCGTAGCCCACCCTGTTGGTGAAGTTGCCCGGCCAGAAATGGCGGTCCTTGTGGTTCTGCTCATGCCACCAGTCCACCAGCACCTGGTACTTCTGGCCCTCCTGCTCCATCGGCCAGTAGAGCTGCGGGGCGAAATAGTCCAGCCAGCCGTTCTTGAACCATTTCCTGGCGTCGGCATAGATCTGCTCATAGGCATCAAATCCCTGGATTTCGTCGCCCTGGTAATCAGGACGCCACAAGCCGATGGGACTGACACCGAAACGCACCAGCGGATCCTCATCCCTGATCACTTTGTAAAGACGTTCCATGAACGTATCGACGTTCTGCCGGCGCCAGTCATTACGTTCTATGTGTCCATGTTCCGCCACATAGACGGCATAGGAGGCACTGTCCGGGAAATCGATAAGATTGCCGTCGGCATCCCGCTCGCGGTAGGGATAAAAATAGTCGTCCACATGTATGGCATCCACATTGTAGCGGCGGATGATGTCCCGAACCACATTCAGCGACCATTCGTGGGAATCGGGGTGGCCCGGATCCATCCACAAGTGGCGGCCGTATTCAACCACCAGGTCGGGCCGTGTTCTGCTCAGGTGATTTTCAGCCAGTTCGCCGCGGGCGGAAGGGTGCCGCGAGCGGAAGGGGTTGATCCAGGCGTGCAACTCCAGCCCCCTTTTGTGCGCCTCCTCAATGGCAAAGGCAAGCGGATCGTAAAACGGCTCCGGTGCCTTGCCCTGTTCGCCCGTCAGATACTCCGACCACGGCTCCAGTTCCGATGCATAGAGCGCATCGGTGGCCGGGCGCACCTGGAAAATCACGGTATTCATGTTCAGCATGGCGATCCGGTCGAACATGGCCCGCAGTTCGGCTTTCTGTTCATGCACCGGAATGCCGCGCTCCGAAGGCCAGTCAATGTTGGATACGGTGGCGATCCAGACGGCACGCAGTTCCCTGGGCGTCTCCGGAATCTCACCGGATTGAACGACAGGCATGTCTTGCAATGCCGCTGCCGGATCCTGCGCCGGCCTCTGTTCAGCAGGCCGGCGTTCCGGACTGCATGCCATCCAGGCGGTACCGACAAATAGCAGCGCCGCAATGATGGAAAAAAACGATTTGTTCATCTTCATCTGTCTCTTCTCCTCTTACCTTTTGGTTGGAATAATCACATGGATCATTGATGCGGACCAATTCCGTAGGAAGCCGCATCCATTGCTCTCAATAAGCCGGATATTGCACCCTATGACCTGGATCAGCCGCAATATAAAAAAGCCTGCAGCCCGGAGTAGAGGTCAGTGCTCCGGACCACAAGCTTTTTCAGTGGCAACAGCCAGGTTACCCTTTGGCTGTTTTACAGGTTGGGATTGCTGTTCCGCTCGCTTTGCGGAATCGGCAGACAGGTGACATTACCATAGGTCTGCCCCTGGAAGGGATCCGTTCCGCTCGGGAACAGATCGATACCATACAAATTGATGTAGCGGCGAAGGTCGCCGAACCGCTTTCCGGTCAGGTAGAAATCACGGGCGCGCTGCTCGCGCAATTCTGCCATGAGTTCGTCACCGGCCAGGTTGACCTCGTCGTGTCCAACAAACAGGCGGCGCTCATTGACCAGATTGAGTGTATAGCCCGTAGGGCCTTGCGCCTCGGCAATGATGTACCGCGCCTCAAGAGCGGAAGCGATCCGGACATCGGTGCTCCGCTGGAACTCCAGGGAGTCTTCCGGGGTCCAGTCGCTGAAGCTGTATGGCTGATAGGGTATGTACATCATGGTCCCTTCCACCAGCGAGGTAAGCTTCTCGGCAGTGTGCGGCACCCGTATGTCGTCCAGGTTCTGGAATGGCAGACCCGGACTCAGGTAGCGGTTGTTGGCGCCGGTAGTCGGGTCACGGAACGGGTTGTACTGACGCGCCGAGTTTTCGGAGTGGCGGTTCCACATTTCGAAGTCCTCGTCGACCTGTGATGCGTAGGACTCGGCATCGGTCATTTCGCCCAGGTTCAGTGAAGCGCGTGCCGCCCCAAGGTAAGCCATGTTGCGAAGCTGCTCCACCCGTGCGCCGGGTTCGCCGGCCGCCAGGGCATTTTCAGCCACTTCAAGTGCCTGCTCAAACCGGTCGATAGCCATACCGAACAGATCCTCGGGTGAGTAGGCCGCACTCACGTTGATGGGGACCTCACAGAAGGTTTCGGCCAGCATTACATAGGAGTAACCACCATAGGCCAGTGCCTTGAGCATGTTCAGTTTTGACCAGGCGTCATCCCCGTGGATGACCTGGAGCCGGCTGGCTGCATCATCAGCAGAAGCGCGGCTGCGCTGCCAGAACGAGTAGATATTGTTGACATATACGTTGTTTTCATCGGCCGTGCGCAGCACCATGGGAATGGTCTGTGCGAACGTATGGTCAAGCAGCAGTTCGTCAGCAACCGTGCCGGTCCACTGTGACGCATAGGAATGCGTGTACTGGAATTCCCCGATTACCCCGTTGATCATGGTCTGCTCCAGTGCGGGATCGGTGAGCTCCTCTTCTTCAATGGCTCCGGGATTGGAGACATCGAGAATGCCGTCACAGGCAGCTGCGCTGAAAAGCAGCAGCGCCAGGATTCCATGCATGAGAAAGTGTTTTTTTGATAACATAATGGTCTTTATAAAGTGTTCAATTGGATTCATGCGTAAGCACGGGTCAGAAATCGATGCTGAGGGAACCCGTGATTCGGCGGAAATTTGGAGCCGTCCATGAGTCAACCCGGCTGAACGTGGCGTCGCCGTGGAAGTTGATCTCGGGATCATGGCCGCCGTAGCGCGTCCACAGTACGGCCACGTTATTCGCAGCCAGCGTGAAGGTGGCCCGGTTAAGGCCCAGCTGGTTCACAAAGTTGGCCGGCAGCGTGTAGCTCAGCGAGATGTCGCGCAGCTTGATGAAGTCGGCGGGCTGTACGTGATGGTAGGTCTGTGCCCAGAGTGCACGGGCTGCAACCTCGTCCGGATCGGCCTCGGGATTGACCGTCTCCCAGCTGATTCGCGCACGGTCACGACGCATGTCCTTTACGTTGAACTGGTAGTGTCCACCCTGATAATCAAACAGAGCAAAGAAGCGGAATCCATTCAGGAAATTCACTTCGGTGGAGTAACGCAGCTCGCGGGTCGGCAGCGAGGGCCCCATGTAGATATCATCGGGCTCCAGGCGCATGACGCCGTCTTCTCCGCGGGATGCACGCTGTGACCAGAAAGCACCCAGCGGCTTGCCTTCCTGATAACGCTGCACCGGGTGGTAAATACCGAAAATCATCGGATCACGGTCGTCACCGAAGGCAACCAGCTCGTTCCGGTTGGTTGAGAAGGCAAAGGTGTTTCTCCAGTGTACCGAGTTCAGTGCCACCGGCACAACACTCAGCATCGCTTCGATTCCGCGATTGTTGATCTCGCCGAGGTTTTCAAGCGTGCTGCCTGCAAAACCGGTCGACGGGGCCACGCTTACACCCATGATCGCATCACGGGTGGTAGAGTTGTAATACGTGAACTCCAGACCAAGCCGGTCCCTGAACATGGAAAGGTCGAAACCGATTTCCAGCTCGGAGGATCTCTCGGCCACCAGATCGGGATTACCGAAAGAGGAATAACGCAGTGCCGGCTGGGTGGAGCCGTCTTCCATCGTGCGGATAAGAGTCGTGTAGGTCCGTACTGCAGCGTAAGCGCCCGGAGCATTACCCGCCTGACCCCATGCGGCACGGAGACGGAGCTCGTCCACCTCCGGAACTTCAAAGAACGGCGCTTCCGAAATCACATAGGAAACTGATGCTTTGGGATAGAACACCCGGTTGATCTCTGTTCCGAATACGGAGTTGTTGTCCATTCGGACCGCAGCGGTCACGAACAGCCGGTCTTCCCAGCCGATCTGCTCCTGGACGTACATACCGAACGAGCGGGTCTCGGAGAACGCCTCCGATCCGCTGGTCACGGCCGCATTGCCGACAAGCCGGGCCGCTTCCGACCCCAGGCCCTCACCTGTTGCCGTAGCATTCTGGAAGTCGACGGCTTCAAACTGGAATCCGAACGAGAAGTCCGATCGGATCTGCTCATTCAGGTCAAACTGCAGCGATCCGCCGTAATCGACCGAGTAGATGCTGGTCTTGGGGGATGCTATGGCGATGTACCCATTGGCCACGTTCACCCCGAAAGGCGCCAGTCCGGTCTGGTCCGGAGCGTAAAACAGCTGGGCCCGGCGGGCATTGTTGTCCACTCCCACCTGCAACCTGTTATGGAACCATTCGAACGGCCGGTAGTTGACCGTGGAACTGATGTTGAACCGGTCGGAACGGGTCTGGTTGTTGTAGGTGTTGGCGTACTGCGGAGCCACCGTGAAGAAACCGACATCGCCGGCACCGGTGTACTGACGACCCGGAACAGCCAGCCAGGAGCTGATGATCAGACCATAGGCGATGTTGTCGTTAAGCGGCAGGCGCACATGGTTGTTCGCATAGCTCGCGTTAACCGAAAAATCCAGCTGCTCTGACGGGAAGAACCGGAAGTTGCCACGTACGGAAGAGCGGTTCGAGTAGTTGTTGTAGAACACGCCGTCCTCCTCGTCCCGGGAACCGGAAACAAAGAACGAGTACTGGGGTCCGCCGCCGCGCACCGAAAGCGAGTACTTGTTCATCAGGCCATTTCTAAGGGCGTCAGGGTTGTCACTCATGGGCACATGCTCATAAAACTCGCCCACCTGCATCCCAACCATGCTGGGCCACAGATCCGGGTTGTCCAGCCGGTCCTGGGTTACCAGTGCGTAGTTGGTCGGTCGCCATGACTCCGGCCAGCTGGTATAACCACGCTCCACGCGTGCATTCCAGTTGATATTGGGCTCGCCCATGCTGCCCTGCTTGGTCGTGATGTTGATCACACCGCTGGCGGCGTTGGCACCATAAATGGTAGCGGCGGCCGGCCCCTTGATCACTTCAATGGAAGCGATGTCGCTGGGGTTGATGGCATCGAGAGCCGAGGTGTTTTGTCCATACACCGTGAAGTTGCCCTGTCCGCCGGTCTGAATTCGCACGCCATCCACATAAAAAATGGGCTGGTTGGATCCGCTGAGGGATCCGGCACCCCTGATTCGCATGTTGGCAGCCGTGCCGGCCGTACCGGAACCCGGAACCAGTGTCAGACCCGGTGTTTTCGATTGCAGCAGTTCGGTCACGGTATTGTTGGACACGCGGTCCATCACGTCAGCGGCGTTGACCCGGCTGATGGCATTACCGACCGTACGACGGCGGGTGTCACCTGCCGTACCGGTAATGATCACTTCGTCCATGCTCAGCTGGGATTCGGCCAGCCGGATGTCGGCCGTCACCACCTCTCCGGCGATAACCTCAACAGCAACACTCCGGGTCTGGAAACCCAGATAGCGGACTTCAATGGTACGGGTCCCTGCCGGCACATTGGCGATGGTATACTCCCCGTCAATATTCGTCGCGGCTCCTATATTCAGGCCACGGACAATTACGTTTGCACCGGCAAGGCCATCTCCGGACGTCGCATCCGTAACCGTTCCACGGATTTCCCCGGTTTGGGCAAGTGCCGCCAATGGCATGGCCGCCAGGAAAATACATACAAACAGTAGCTTTTTGTAATTCATATTTTTCAACCTCTTTTGCATTATGCCGGCCGAATCGGGCAAGTTCCCTGCATGGCTACGCTACGCAGATTTCTTGTCTGTTTCTGGCCGAACGTTAAATGAAATCACGCTTCCTGGCAGTGATCGTGTCTAGCGGGTATTGGAAGCGCTTTTTTTATGATTTAAAATGGGGGCTCTAATGATCTGTTGTCAGATTGTCCCTGCAATCATCAGAATATTCTCAATGCAACCCATTGCACACCGCCAATATCAGCCCTTAAAAAATCAGATTCAAGGAAATCTTTTCATTTTTTACTTGGCACGATCTGGTGGCAGCTGTCGTCAGAAACAGACACGCGGAATGACCGGAAGCTCTCCCCTCTGGCATGACTTTTTCGATATAAAAGTATATGGATGACCGGACCCGGAACGATTTTCCGCTAAATGCATTTGTGTATTGTCTGAAAACGCCTAACCGGCATAACCTTATCATAACGGAAACCACGCGTCATTCCATTGATTATCTAAGCCGACACCTGACCGCACATGCACAAAGCAGTGCCGAATCCATCCGTTAAAATCAGCTTTGATTCAACCTTGCTGCGGCCGTGTCAAACAGGGCTGGTTGCGCTGCTGATTGCTTTTACAGCGGCCTTTCTTCCGGATATGGCTCATGCTCACATCCGTCCGGCTGCACCTTTGCTGGAGGCTGCCTTGCTTGACACCACATCGGAGTCGGGCAGGGGCGTGATCCGCGGAGTCATTCGTGATGCCGAAGACGGCACACCCCTGGAGTTCGCCAATGTGCTTGTGGAAGGCACCAATTTCGGAACCAGCGCTGACGAAAACGGATTTTACGAACTCAGGAATGTTCCGCCAGGACGCTACAACCTGCGTTTCAGCTATGTGGGATACTATTCGCGCACCATCTATGAAGTGCTGCTGAGCCGCAACCGCGATCTTCGAATCAATATCTCCCTGGAGCCCGAGTCCACCCAGCTTGGAGAAATTACCGTGCGCCCCTCCCCGTTCAACCGCTCACCCGAAAGCCCGGTCTCCAGGCGCACCATCAGCAGTTCCGAGATTGAACGCGCACCGGGAGGCAACCGCGACATCTCCCGGGTCATCCAGTCCCTGCCCGGAGTATCCACCGGCGTGGGCGGCTTCCGGAACGATATCCTCGTGCGCGGAGGATCCCCTGGCGAAAACACCTTCTATCTGGACGATATCGAAGTGCCGACCATCAACCATTTCACCACGCAGGGCGCTTCGGGCGGACCGGTAGGACTCATAAATGTCGATTTTATCCGGGAAGTCGATTTCTACTCCGGCGCTTTCCCTGCCAGCCGGGGTAATGCGCTCAGTTCGGTTATGGAACTTCGCCAGAAAAACGGAAGCGAACGCTTCGGGTTCACCGCAACCGTGGGAGCCAGTGACCTGGGGCTCACTGCGGAAGGTCCACTCGGCGAGGAGGCCGATTTCATCTTCTCCTACCGCCGCTC
>SKNT01000035.1 GCA_007120385.1 Balneolales bacterium | reverse complement strand
CTGGGGCTGCTCGGACTCGGCGTCTGGCTGGCGGGATACCAGCAGGCATTGTCGGTGTTCACGGGCGCCGGGATCGTGGCCATCACCCTGCTCACCTGGAACCGGTCGCTGATTCCGACGGGCGGCATCTTCAACGGCCTGGCATCCCGCTTCGAACGCCTCATGCGTCCCCTCATGCGCAGCAATTCGCAAACGGGTATGCTGCTCATCGGCGTTGTCAACGGGTTCCTTCCCTGCGGACTGGTCTACGTGGCGTTGGCCGCCGCGCTTTCCACCGGCAGCATCTACGGCGGCATGGCCTACATGGCGCTGTTCGGCCTTGGCACGGCGCCGGTCATGTTCCTGATGGCGGTTTCGCCCGGACTGCTGTCCGGCAAGTGGCATCTTCGGCTTCAGAAAGCCATACCGTGGCTGGCTATCCTGGTGGGCGTACTGCTCATCCTGCGCGGGCTTTCACTGGGAATACCCTACATCAGTCCTGATCTGGGCGGAGGCGGCTCCTGCCATTGAGTGCTTTTTCGCGGTCACCAGTTGATTCCGATGAAAAACCCGGAATAGTTCATCTCGTTGGGCGGGATTTCGTCGCCCGTGACGGCACTGAGCAGTTCGTTGAATTCAAACGGACCGGTGGACCAGTGTGTCGCATGGAAGCGCATGCCGATGGTCACGCCGATGTTGGCTTCGAGGAAACGGTGCATGCGGCCCATGAGCAGGAATTCATTGGTCACGGAGGCGCCGGTTTCGTTTTCGTTGGTGTGGACGCTGCCGCTTCCTGAGTCATCACCGATGAAACGGATCATTACGCCCGGACTGCGCACGAAAAGGGCATCGAACGTGAAATCGGACCCGATGATCGGGATGCGGTTGAGCAGCGTCAGCCGGTAGGTGGCGCCAAGCCCGGCTCCCAGGCTGAGGTTCAGAAAGTTTTTTGTGTCCCGGTCGACGTCACTATCAGGCAGGGAAGGTGCCTCCCGGTCGAACATTAGGCGCTGGTAGCCCGAATTGAACCGTACGGGGACGTAGACGTGCAGCGGCAAGCGGAGGAAGCGGCTCCAGATGGTGGCATCCCCCCCGAGCTGCATGTTAAGGTGAAGGAATTTGGTGTGGTAGGCCTGGTTCTGCCTGATCCGGTCAAAATACAGGTCGCCGGATTCCCCATAGGCGACCAGCAGATGGTTCTTTGTGGACCCCAGCATCAGGAAATAGGCGAGTTCATTATACCAGGTCTGGGTGTCGTAGTGCATGTAAAGCGGCATGGTTCCGATTACCAGGGAACTTTCCCCATAGGCAGGTCTGGAATCATCGGCCATGAGGCGTGCCGGGACCAGGATCAGAAAGGCAAGCAGTGCGGCAGAACAGTACAATCCGTTGACTCTCAACATAGTATACCCCCTTGTTTGTGCTTGGTGTGTCTCCAGCTCCCCTGTCGATCAATACATGTCAGGTTGTAAAAACCTAACATTTTTTCAGATGGATGTCAAAGTAAACCAGCA
The DNA here is from genome assembly GCA_007120385.1 of Balneolales bacterium. Lineage (GTDB taxonomy): Bacteria > Bacteroidota > Rhodothermia > Balneolales > Natronogracilivirgulaceae > SKNL01. The sequence continues at coordinate 1,379 of SKNT01000035.1, read as the reverse complement.
ATAACAGTGGTTTCCCAGACAGTCGAATCCGGCGGGAATAAAATAATATTTGCATGAATGACAAATAGCGATTATTTTACGACAAATGTCGCAAGAGATTGAAGAAACCCAAAAATCACACAAAAAAGGAGCCATGCCATGAACATCATCAAAGAAGCGGAGGTTACGTATGTGACCGAAAAGACAGCGCACAAACTGCTGGAGATTGCTCGTCGCGGCATCCTCTATGAGGATTTTGAGGAGCTGTACGCATCGGCGCCGTTTTCGCTTGCACAGTGGGCCCGCATCCTCTCTGTTTCCGAGCGCACATTGCAGCGTTACCAGAAGAGCGGCCACTGCTTCTCCACGCCGGAATCAGAGAAGATCCTCAAGGTGGCGCACGTGATGTACCGTGGCCGCGAGGTGTTCGGAAGTTACGCCGTATTCCATCGCTGGCTGGCGCTGTCATCGGTTACGCTGGGCGGGCAAGCTCCCGAAACACTGTTTGACAGCATGATCGGCCTTGACATGGTACTAGACGAGCTGGGCCGCATCGAGCACGGGGTGCCGGCCTGATGTCCGCAAGAAAGAAATCGCAGACGGGTAAATCGGCAGATCCGGATATAGCAGCAGATCCGGATATAGCAGCAGGGCCGGGTAAAATGGAAGGCCCGATTGATCTATACCGGATCACGAAGGAGCGGTATGCGGAGGATCTGTCCGGCACAGGGGCACGGCGTTACGGCGGCCGGTGGAACAACCGGGGGGTGCCTGTCGTGTATACCGCTGAGCACCGTTCGCTGTCCCTGCTGGAGTTCCTGGTCCACGCGCCCCCGCAGGTGATGCCGGCCGGCATGTGCATGCTGACCATCCGGATCCCGGCGGGTGTGCCGGTCTATGACCTGACCACAGGCGAGCTGTCCGCCGGATGGCGTGGATATCCGTACGACTCCCTGACGCAGGAAATCGGCGATACGCTGCTGAAATCGGACAAATACGGCCTGATTCGCGTGCCATCGGCCATTGTGGAGGAGGAAAGGAACTGCCTCATCCATCCCGGACTGGCGCTGGAAGTCGGCGTCTTTGTTCGTGAGGTAAAACCGCTATATTTGGATGGGAGGCTGTTGCCAGACGAACGCTAATTAATCTGAGGAGTATCGATATATGGATTACAATTTCACCCGCATCCCGGGCGCCGCGCTGGCGTTGGCGGCCGTTCTCTCGGTTTCGCTGCTTGCGTTTTCCTGCGCCGGCGATTCCGGGTCGCAGCCGGAAACGCTTGTTCTGCACAATGTGAACGGCTACACGCTGGCCGCCGGTGAGGAGTGCCATCCATCCGTGGCCGAACTGCGCCGGTTCGGGGCCATCGCCATCAGCGACGGCCGGGTGCTGCAGACCGG
>SKNT01000053.1 GCA_007120385.1 Balneolales bacterium | reverse complement strand
TACGTTGACGGCGAATTCCATTCCACGCTCACCGGCGACCGGATCGGCGAGACCTTCCGCAAGATGCTGGATGACTACGTGGTTTCGCGTTACGGGAAGAAGCAGCCGGCCGGAACCGGGGTCTGATCGCTTCGGTGTCCGGTCCGGTCATTGTCGCTGCCACATCCTGATTTCTGCCTGATCCGGATTTAAATGCTGCCGCATTGTGCTGCTGGCGCAGGAGCAGGCATGAGTCCCATCCACCCGCATCTTTCTGCTGTGAAAGGGCACATTCCGGCAGATTGAGAAAACTGCGATTCCTGCGCGGGGAGCCCGAAGAAAGCGCTATCATTTTTTAAAAAAAGTTTCAGAAAGTATTTGAAAATGTAAGCGCTTTCATTATATTGTGGTAACAATTGCGTCATATTCGCTTAAAACACGTTTTTCGAATTCCTCCACAGTTACAGGTACCATGCCAGAAATTTCATTTCGCAGGATTGTTGCCGCTGTTCTCGCCGGACTGATGACGGTTGCGGCTGTATTTGTTCTGTCATTCTGTTCAAGAGATGCGAAGGAAGAGCCGGTGCCTGCGCTGGCCGAAGTCGGTTCCTACCAGGTGAGTGAGGAGGAGTTTCTGGGTGCTTTCCGGAATGTATTTGAGCGGTCGGGTCGCGCCTTGAATGTAACCCCGACCCTGCTCAGGGAGATCCTGGACCAGCGGGTAAATTTCTATGCGGTTGTGCAGTACGGGATTGACAACAGCTGGCATGAGGACCACGAGGGCACCTACCAGAAGAACCTGATCTACCGCCAGGTGGTGATGGACGAATTCAAGCGCCAGCATATTGCCCGTGATGTAAGCGTTGAAGAGCGCGATCTGCAGGAACTATTCCTGCGGTATAACACCCACCTGCGCGCCTCCCATCTGTACGCGCCCGACCGCGAGACCGCCGACTCGCTCTACCAGCTGGTTGCCGACGGCGTGCCCTTCGATCAGCTTGCCTCCGAGGTATTTGAGTCGCAGTCGCTGCGGGAATCAGGCGGAGACCTGGGCTATTTTACGGTCGACGACATGGATGTCGGGTTTGAGTCGGTGGCATTCTCCATGCCTGTCGGCGAGGTCTCCGAGCCGGTCCGCACCACCCGCGGGTTCAGCATAATCAAAGTGACCGACCGCATCACCTCCCCGATCATTACCGAGTACCAGTATGCCGAAAACAGGCAGCGTATCCGGGAACTGGCCCTCATGCAGAAAACCGAGCTTCGCCGGCGAGCGCACATGGACGAGATCATTGACGGATTCCGGTTCGATCAGGAACTGGTGGATGCGCTTTGGGAGCAGATGGACGGTCTCGTACACCTGGATCCGGTGGCCGATGTGGAGATGGAGGATTTCCGCTCACGGGTCCCCACAAACTGGCATGATCGCGTTATGGGCTCCTACAACGGATTTGAATTGACTGTCGGCACTTTCCTGCAGGAGGCCTACTTTACGCCTTTGCAGAACCGGGAACACATCCGATCGTCCCGCAATTTCCGCAATCTGGTGGAAGGGGTTGCCTATCGCACCTATGCCATGCAGAAGTACCTGAACGGTCCCCATTTAGATGAGACCGAAGTGGCGCTGTCTGTTGAGAACACGTTCCGGAATTACCTCAATCGCCGGCTTTACCAGGCGCTCAAAGAGCAGGCACAGATCCCGGAAAGCACCAAACGCCGTGAATTTGAAACCAACCGCAGCCATTACGTGCATCCGCGGGAAGTGAACCTGGCCGAGCTGGCAGTCCGCGACATGGAAACCGCCGAAGAGGCCTACCTGGCCATCCGGGATGGCATGCCTTTCCGCGATGCCCTCGACAAATACGGATTTGATGAAGAAGCCAAGCTGGCGGGAGGAGAGATCGGGTACACACCGGTCACCCATTTCGGCACCATTTCCCCGGCGCTTGCGAATATCCGGCCCGGTGACATCGCCGGACCTTTTGAAATGCAAAGTGATGTGATCTTCCTCTTTAAATGTCTGGGCGTGCGTGAGGCGCAGCCCATGACATTTGAGGAAGCGCAACCCCTGATCGCCGACCATCTGACCGAGGAGTTCGTCATGGAAGCGCGGCGGAATATCATCAGGGAAACGATGGACAGGCACGGCGCCCGGGTCCATTACGAGCGTATCAGCGACATTGATTTGCGATTTTGACAACCAACGAGAAGTGATTTAAACAGATGAAACACGTTTACGCAGCTTTCCTATTTACCGTGATCTTTCTTGCCGGCAGCACTGCGGCGTTTGCCCAGGCGGGGTTCATTTCGGGCCAGATCACCGATGCCACCGACGGCGAGCCGCTGATCGGAGCGAACGTCCTGATCGAAGGGACCACCATGGGCGCATCCACCGACATCAACGGGAACTACCGGATCCTGAACGTGCGTCCGGGCACCTACACCATCGTGGTCCGATACATCGGCTACCAGACCCAATTCATCCAGAACGTGCTGGTGCAGAGCGATCTGCGGACCAACCTCGACATCGAGATGCAGGAAGAGGTGTTTGAGGGACAGGAGGTTGTGGTTCAGGCGACGCGCGATGTGGTTACTCGCGACCGGACCAGCTCGGAGTCGCGCGTCTCACGGCACCAACTGGAGGCCATGCCGGTACAGGAATTGGGAGACGTGCTGGCCCTTCAGGCCGGGGTGACCCAGAGCAGCACCGGCCAGATCCACATCCGCGGAGGCCGCGCCACCGAGGTGGCCTATATTGTGGACGGGATACGGGTGACCGATGATTTCGACCGTTCGCTGGGTGTGCGCCTTGAGAATCAGAACATTGAGGAGCTGCAGGTGGTTTCGGGTGCCTACAACGCCGAATACGGCCAGGCGATGTCCGGCATCATCAACGTATCCACCCGCGCCGGATCCAACAATTTCCAGGGTTCCTTCCGGACCTGGGCGGGCGATTACCTGACGCCGGACCGGCATCTTTACGATGGGGTGGCGCACAGTCTGACCGGCCTGCGTCCATCCAACCAGTACAATTTCGAGGGTTCGCTGGCCGGACCCATCGTCAGGGACCGGCTGACCTTTTTCGTGAGCGGCCGGTATTTCAACACCGACGGATGGTTCAACGGCCGTAATGCCTACACCCCGTACGGTCCCATGCTTCCGGGCACAGACCGGTTTGGACGTCCGGAATACCCGAGGGTTCCGGCCGACAATCCCGTGAACCGGTTCGGTGACCGGATAGATGGCGAGAAGCCCTGGATCACCATCATCAGCGAAGACGACCAGTGGATCTACTACACCGATTCGGGAGAGCGGGACAGCACCCTGGTGCCCCTTCAGCAATTTTCTTCTTTCACCGGCCAGTACAATCTGCAGTGGAATGTGTTCCGCGGATTCCGGGTCAATCTGATCGGCAACTACTCGGTGGAAGAGGGGGATGTCGGTGTCGGGCACACCATGCGTCTGATACCCGATGGTATCTCCACCTTTGACCGCACCCGTTTCTACAACAACCTGCGGATCACGGTTACCCCGAGTGCGAACACCTATTTCAACATCAATGCCGCAATGCGGTACAGCAATTTCGAGCAGCGGCTGTTTGATGACCTGGATGACCCCCGATACTTCAATTTTGACAGGGTTTCGGAGTTGCCGCCCCGTTATGCCGGAGGGTCGGGTCGCTATACCATCATCGGCACAGACAATTACGTCGAGGACCGGACCACGCAGACCTACATTTTGAAAGGTGACATCACCAGCCAGTTGAACGACATCCACCAGATCAAGGCTGGGATTGAATTCCAGCAGGATATCATTGAACGGGATGCGTTCAGCCTGCAGCCGGCCGGTCCGAATATAGTGGAACTGCCGAATACCGACGGGCTGGGTGTTCCGATCCGTGACGGGCGCCAGCGCGAGTACTATACCCGCAAGCCCTGGCTGGTCAGTGCATTCATCCAGGACCGGATCGAGTACGAGAACCTGATCATCAATGCCGGCTTGCGCTTTGAGTATTTTCAGCCGAACGCAAAGATACCGGCCGATTCGCGAGACCCGGACCTGTTTGCATTGCCAAATGACCGCCATGAGGATTTCTGGACTTCGGCCTCGCCGAAATTCCAGCTGAGTCCGCGCCTGGGAGTGGCCTATCCGATCAGCGAGACCGGTGTGATCCACTTCTCCTACGGCTATTTCCTGCAAATCCCGGAGTATGAGCGGCTCTACAACGGTGACCGCATCGTGATGCCTCAGACATCGGGCATTTTCGGGGTGTACGGCAACCCGGACCTCAAACCCCAGCAGACCATTCAGTATGAGCTTGGGTTGCAACAGCAGCTCATACCCGGGACGGTCCTGGAAGTCAGCGGTTTCTACCGCGACATCCGCGACTGGATCTCCTCCGGTCCGACCAATCTGACCTCCAATCCGGGTATCCGCTACGGTACCTGGGTGAATCGTGACTATGCCAACGTCAAGGGCATCACGGCCACGCTGACCCAGCAGCTTGGCCGGCAGCTGAACATGGTCTTTGACTACACCTTCATGATGGCGGAGGGCACCAACTCCGATCCACAGGCCGAGTTCAATGCCGCCGTTTCGCGCGGTGACACCACCGGGGCGCCGCTGACCCAGATGCTGCAGCCGCTGGACTGGGACCGTCGCCATCAGCTCAATGCCACTGCGTACTACGTCGGTAACAACTGGGGCGCAAGCCTCATCGGTCGCTTCCAGTCAGGCGAGCCATATACGGCCGATGCCACCTATTCCACGCGTACCGGCATCACGGCGCTGACCTACTTTGAGCGGAACAGCTTGCGCAAACCCACCAATCTTACCTTCGACATCAATTTGTACCGCGGGCTGACGGTGGCGGGGGCCAACATACGTGCCACGATGAGCGTCTACAACCTTCTGGATACGCGCAATGTCAATTTCGTCTATGCCGATTCCGGTACGGCCGATGCTCCGCTGCCCGAAAACCAGCCGGCCCAGGTCGATCCGGGATATTATGACAACCCGTTTCTCTATACCGAACCGCGCCGGGTGCAGTTCGGTATAGAAGTCTCCTTTTAATTCCAGATCCGAAATCCGGTCACAACACAGCCATGATGCACAAAATCCATACCAACAGATGACGGTTACCTGGATGTGCCAACTGACCTAACGACTCAAATTCCACACGAACAGATGAAATCTTTGCTTTCCTTCACTAAACTGCTCAAAAGTGTGCTCATTCTGCTTGCACTGCTGCTACTCAGCGACGGTCCTGCCGTGGCACAGAACGGCGGGGATGTCGACCATGATCCCAGTAATGAACGAGGCTCCTTCGAAGCGCGCCGCAAGATGATCCTCGATGGGAACAACCTCCGGGCAACCTACCACAACTTCGGATGGGGCGGCCGGCTGTCCGGTGATGCAGCGGATGAGGTTACCTTTGAGTTCCCGCGCAATACCAACCGGGTCTACATCGCTCTGGTGGCGTTCTTTGTGGGCGCCGAAGTTGAGAACCAGTCCGACATCGGGCCCGAGCGTTTTCCCATCGTGCTCACGCCCAACGGCCGCACCGCACCCGACGGCTCCAGCTGGGACATGAACCCGGTGCCGGGATATTACAACCCTGCCGTACCTGAAATGTATGCCCGCAGCGACCGTCCCGAAACCTGGCCCTCCTTTTGGCCGGACAAAATGGATGATGAGACCGATCCGGGATGGAGCGGTTCCTGGAACGGTTATTTCGGCAAAGACCAGTTTAGCGCCGACCAGGAATTCTACTACCGGTCCAGCGGCAACCTGTATACCCGCTTCCTTGGAGAATTCAGCCAGGACGAGATTTATCGTCCGGACGAAACCGATTTCACCCGCGGCGGACTGGGCCTGATCATAGACACCCGGATCATGGCATGGTCGCAGACGCTGATTCGCGATGTGCACTTCAATATCTTCGAGATCCGCAACGACGGTTCGTTTGACTACGACAAGATGGCCTTCACGCTCTGGATCGCCGATCTTGTGGGAGGCGGCGGCAATGATCTGCCCGAGTTTGACGAGCGATCGGCCATTTCCTACCTGACCCACCTTCCACCCCGCTCAGGACGCTCCCATTTTGGAGATGGTCTTGTCGGCATGGCCGGTATCCAGTTCCTGGAGACGCCCGGCAACTCCATCGACGGAATCGACAACGACGGTGACAGCGACTTGTATCTGAGTCAGAGCGACTGGTACAATCCCGACAATCCGGATCTGTTGCAGCCACTGGTCGAAGCCAACGGCGGTTTCTTTCAAAATACCGCTGTGCTCATGATGGAAGTGATTCCGGAATTCGTGGAAAACGATTTCGGCACGCGCACCATCTGCCCGGGTGATCGCTTTGTGCTTATTGATGATAATTACCGCCGGATCATCACCGAGTATCCTGCCGGCGGCGGCACCTTTGTGAGCCAGGGCCGGCAGTTTACTCTTGACGGACGCTGCTACAATCTCACCGAGGATGTGGATATTGGCCCCAATGACTTGTTCCCGAATGCATCAAATACAGACCTGTTCGACAACAACCTGAACGGTCTGATAGATGAGACCGATGAGTTGCACCGCACCAAACAGTTTTTCGACCGGACCCAGCGCCGGTTCATCGAGCGTCCGGTCCGCTACATCAACTATCTGTGGGACCAGTACGAAGTGGGCGACACGCTTCAGCGCGGGTTGCTCGTGCCCAACCAGAAGATCCGCGAACGCATGGCTGAAGATGAAGAGTTCCGCAATCTGATCCTGGACTACCAGGATGCATTAAACAGGGTGCATGTGGATGGCGGCTTCCGGTCGCCTGGTGCTTTTGACAACTATTTCCGCAATTATCACACCTCCGCTCCGATGATCGACGAATCCCGGGAGGATTACTTCGACAACAACATGGCCTGGAACGCCATGCAGGATGATGTGGGTCTTGACGGTGTGCCTTTCAGCGGTGCCAGAGGTGAGGGGAGCGGCTTCCCGACATCCGGAGCCGGCACGCCTTTCCCCGGCGAACCCAATATCGACAAAACGAGTGTAGCAGAATCCGACATGATCGGGATCTCCTCGGTAACCTTCCCGCTGGCAGGTTCCCTGGGCTCAGGCACCTCGTTCGCCCGTGACGGCGCATTCTGGCGCAACCGGATGCTCCCCGGCAACCTGGGCGAAGAAGCCCAGCCGGGCGATGACACGGATATCCTGGTAACCTCGTCACTGTTTCCGCTCCAGCGGGGACAGACCGAACGGTTCTCGGTAGCGATTACCGTGGCTCAGACCAATAATCCAAATTATGACGCACCTACCGGCGACCGTGCCCGCGTGAATAACAATCTGGACCAGGCCTTCAACGCCTATGAGGCCGACTATCAGTTCGCCACCGCACCGCCGGCTCCCAATGTGACCGCCGTAGCAGGTGACGGCAAGGTGACGCTGTATTGGGACGACATTGCCGAGGATCACTTCGACCGGTACCTGTCGCGCCTGCCCGGCAACACCGACGCCGACGCCCGCAGCTTCCAGGGCTACAAGGTCTACCGTTCGACCGACCCCGGTTTCCAGGATATCCTCAACATCACCGATGCCGACGGCAACAAAATCTTCCACCAGCCGCTGGCCATCTTTGATGTGGTGAACGAGTGGTCCGGATTCCATCCGGTGCCCATCAACGGAGTGCAGTTCAATCTTGGTTCGAACAGCGGCCTTCAGCGCATGTTCGTCGATGACAACGTGGTCAACGGCCGCCGCTACTACTATGCCGTGACATCATACTCTTTTGGAAATGCCCGCAATGACATTGCCCCGTCCGAATCCCCGATCTTCATCAGCATTAATCCGGATGGAAGTGTCGATACGGGTCCCAACGTCAATGTAGTGACCCCAGCCGCTTCCAAGGCCGGCTACATCGACCCGGAAAATCCGTTTGCCACGCCTGTACGGGGAACCACCAGCGGCCAGGTCTTTGTAGAGGTGTTGAATCCGGATGAGATCCGGGTGGACAATCTCTACCGTGTGACGTTCCGTGATACCCTGATTCCGTCGGGTCGGGACGACACTCCGGACACGCTGCGGACTAAAGATTTCTCCCTGATGAACATCACCAGCGGCGACACCCTGTTCAAGAACTCGCCGAACTTCAACATGGAAGACAATCCGGTCAAAGAAGGATTCCGCCTGACGCTGAACAACAGTGAACTGGAACTTTCGGTGAACCGCGACCGGTCCGGCTGGGTACCCAATCCGGACTACGAGAAGAACATCCACTCCTTCGCATTCTTCCTGGAAGGCACACCCAGGGCTGCCGATTATGAAATCGTCTTCGATGAGCTGGGGGTTGCGCAGTCTCTGGATACCACCTATGCAGGGGTTCAGCTGCCGGGCATGGATGTGAATTTCCGGATCTTCAACACCTCCATTCTGGACGAGGATGGCAATCCCCTGGAAGTGGAGTTTGCCATGAACAATCTGCACAACAACCCGGAGGCTACTTCTAACGATCCGAATGTGACGCAGCCCGGGGAGTTCAGTGCCGGCCTGGTGCGGCAGGGCCCGTTCGTGAACATGCGGCGCGACCAGATTTTCATCTACGAACCGGTAGGCGACAACCCGCGCACTCTGACATGGACGGTGTTCATGAATCCCGCGGCAGAGGGAACAGGTCTCAACCGGACCGTACTGAGCCGGAATCCCCAACCCGGTGACACATTGCAGGTATTCACCCGCAAGCCATTCACTTCGCTGGATGTGTTTGAATTCCGAATGTCGGACATGCAGAAAGGCATGGTGGATGTTGACAAGGCCAGGGAAGAGCTCAAACAAATCCGGGTGGTGCCCAATCCCTATGTAGCCACCAACCCGTTTGAACCGGCGCCCACCATGGCGCGCCCCGACCAGGTGCGCGAACTGCACTTCACGCGGCTTCCGGTGCCCAGCACCATCCGCATCTTTACGGTGGATGGCCAGCTGGTGCAGACGATCAATGCCACCGAGGTCAATACCTTCAATGGCACCTACAAGTGGGATATGCTGACCAAGGACAACCTGGAACTCTCCTATGGTGTGTACATCTATCATGTGAAGGCGCCCGATGTCGGCGAACATGTCAGCAGATTTGCGGTGATCAAGTAATCCATAACACGAATTATCATGCAATCACGAATTTTTCTCACATTACTTTTGATTTGCGCTGTCGGGCTGGCCGATGTGACGGCCCAGAGCGTAAGCAAGACCGGTACCACGGCCGGCGCCTTTCTCAAAATTCCGGTGGGTGCGCGATCGGCCGCGCTGGGCGGTGCCGTATCGGCTTCGGTGAACGATCCGTCGGCCATGCGCTGGAATCCCTCCGCGCTGACCGGCATCCAGCAGCCCACGGTGATGCTGGACCATGCTGACTGGCTATATGTGCTCCGGCATTCCTATCTTGGTATCGTGCTGCCGGTCAACGGCAACTCGGCCATCGGCATCAATATCACCGCGCTGACCATGGATGATATGGAGGAGACCACATTCGACCGCCAGGACGGGACCGGCCGCATGTTCGGCGCCTACAGCTACGCTGCCGGCGTGAGTTACGCCATCCGGCTGCTGCCCAACTTCTCGCTTGGGGCCAACATGAAATTCATCAACGAAACCATCTGGAACACGTCCGCAAGAGGCATCGCTTTTGATATCGGTACCACCTACGTCACCCCGTTTGATGGCATCGTCTTTGGCGTTGGCGTGACCAATTTCGGACAGAAATTCCAGATGAGAGGCGATGACCTGCTGGTTACCGCGGACGTTGACGGAGGTTCCAGCGGCAACAACAGCAATGTTCCCGCCAACCTGGATACCGACCGGTTCGACCTGCCACTGGCATTGCGGGCCGGACTCATGTGGCACGCCTGGAACACAGAACCGATCCGGTTCACGGTGATGGTGGATGGCCACAGTCCCAGTGACAACTACCAGAGCGTCAGTTTCGGCGCCGAAGTGGCCTTCCTGGATGAACTGGTGATATTGCGCGGCGGGATTCCGGAAATCGGACTTCCCGAGGAGGACAGGATGTTTGAATTTGCACTTGGTGCAGGGCTCGGTTACTCGTTTGGCAATAATCTGGCCCTGAAGTTTGATTATGCCTATCAGCAGCACAAATATCTGGGCGGCACAAACCGGATTTCTGTGTCAGTTGCATTCTGACAGGTAGGAAACAGCTTGTAGAATCATGTAAGCAGTAAAACAGCAAAACACGGATAAAACCGTAAATAACAACAACAAAAAAGAGGAAGATATGACAATGCTAGACAGTACTATTAAAGGGACGTTCAGGACCTTTGCAGCACTGTTGTTGACGGTCTTTGTGTGTGGATGGTCCGTCCAGACCGCACAAGCCCAGGTCGTACTCACCGATGCCGAATGGATGATCGCGGCAGGTGACGAAAACTGGGTTACCGATGACAACACGATGCGCGGCGGAGCCCTGAATCCGGCCACAGGGAACCTGCTGGTCGTAAGCCGCACCGGCGGACCCGCAATTTACATTGTGGATGCAGCTGACGGCTCGGTGCAGGGGCAGCTCAGCCTGGAAGGCGTTTCAGGCGGAACATTCCCTGTCAACCTGATCAAAGTTGCCAGCAACGGAACGATCTATGCCGGCAACCTTGCCACTCCCGGACAGAATTTCAAACTCTACCGGTGGGACGATGAAGATAGCGATCCCGTGGTCGCACTGGATGACGCGCTGAACAGCAAGCGTTTCGGCGATGCCCTGGGCATCTATGAAGATGACGACAAATATGTCATTCTTGCCAGTGGCGGTGCAAACGATGCTTTCCTTGCCCTGACCTACGACAAGACCGAGGAAACATATTCCCAGGAACTGATCACTGTCCCTGCCGGGTATGCCCGCGGCGGATTCGGTTCCGT
>SKNT01000026.1 GCA_007120385.1 Balneolales bacterium | reverse complement strand
CCACTTCAGGACCCGCGGCGTCATATCTCCTCAGGTCAAGGTGGCGGAATTCGTAGACTCCAACGAATGATTCCGGGCGGGACAAATAGGCCCTGTAGACTCCAGATTCCGACACGTCGTGTTCATCGGCACTTCTGGCACGGCCCCAAAAGCGGTTCTGCACAAAACGCACGTCCAGATCGGTTACAGGAGAAACTACGAATGAGGGGTAAGCGAAACGGGCAAACGGCTGGTGATGCACCCGGTAGCGCGCATCCAGCCCGAAAAGCTCCTCAATCTCAATTTCCATCCGTCCAGAGTTTTCATGCACTAAAAACGGCACCGAAAAGATAACGCGTGAAGATTCATACTCCAGTATCTCCATCAGATAGTTTCCGCTCAGCTGAAGCTGCATGTTTTCATTGGGGAAGCGGTAGTGGTAGTGCATATAGTGGGGATTCTGGACACTGCTCGGCTGGCCGCCTTCTATGAGATCTTCCCGGTATCCGCGCAGATAGAAATCGGTAAGCAGTCTGCTGTCGGACCAGTCCGCGTTGCGGTGCCTGATCCGTACACGGTACAGACGCGAGGTCCCGCCAAGTTCATCAAACCGAAGTGTGATAACATCATTGCTGCCGAGCCTGATGGAGGGATGCGAATCCTTCTGGTTACCGCGGTACACTTGAAGACTCTTGATGTTATCAGGTGGAAGCACCTGGCCTTTAACCATCGGACTGTTATCGAGCTGATAAGGCTCTTCCACGGTTTCACGGTGTGTAACCCGCTCAACACTGCAGGTTGTAAGCCCGAACAACAAAATGAAGGAAATTGATATTGCGAAAAAAAAGTGCGGCATGTTCTTAAAGTTTGAAGCGACCTGCAAAAACTGATACTGCCGGCCCGTGAAGGATGATGTTCTGGTATACGGACCTGCCGGCATCCCTGGAAACGGTAAAGGAGACTTCAAGAGGACCGCCGGGACAGTCAATCTGCACGTGATGCTCCCTGACCCGGGGTCCGGCTTCAAACGCACTGTCCATATCGCTGATATGCGAACGGGTGATGGCAGTGGCAATGGCACCTGTACCGCAGGCCAGCGTGAGATCTTCAACACCCCGTTCGTAGGTTACAAGGCGCAGCCTGTTTTGATCAAGTATGGAAGCAAAGTTTACGTTCGTTCCGGTTGGAAAAAGGTCTATCCTGTTTCTGATGCGCCTCCCGATGTCACGGAACAGGCGGTCCGGGGATTTCAAGAATTTGGGATTAATGGCAACTACGTGCTCCGTACCCGTATTCATTGCAAACCATTTCTCTCCTTCAATCAATACCTCCGAGGGATCCGGCTCCACGGGGAAATGAACCGATACATAGTAGTCAAAAACCTCGGCCCTGTAAAGCAGATCGTTGGCATGGAACGTCAGCTTCCCGGGAAGGCCCCTGTCCACGGCAAACCGGGCCAGACAACGGGCTCCGTTGCCGCACATGCCGGCTTCGCTGCCGTCTGCATTCAGATATTGCATGGTGAAATCGCTGCCGTCAGACGGTAGAAGCAGCAGGACCCCGTCGGCACCGATGCCGGTCCTTCGCTGACAGAGCTCAGGTACCCGCTCCAGAATGTGCGTGAGCGGGAAATCTCCGGCACGGGCATCCATGACAATGAAATCATTGCCGGCACCATGCATTTTAACGAATTCGATATGTGAAGGCATGTTATTCAAATCGCTGCCTGTGCAGCGCAGGTTGGAATGCATTAAGTTTAAAGTTCCTTTATATCCGTAACTGCGGGCATGTGTTTCCACGGTTCACCTGATGCGACTGCCGCTTCGGAACCGCGCATCCATGCCGCAAACCGGTTGGCCATGACAGTGAATATGAGACGCGGCTGGATGTTCTGTGAGAGCAACGTACGTGCCTCCTCCAATGTTTCAAGCATGTCCTGAATCCTGGCATCTTTCAGCCCGCTGCAGAAGTTGCGGATCACATCCAGCCGGTCACTGTTGGTCATAAGCGATTCATCAGCCCCTGCAGAATAGAGTGCAATATCCCTCAGGAACATTTCGATCATGTTGATGATTGCCAGCTGACCCTCTTTGCTGTACCCGGACTGCCATTTCTGACTCATTTCCAGGATCCCCTCGACATCCACGGTGTAGGACATGCGAAGAAACCGTATGATATCCTCGCGGTTGTCCTGAAGGGTTTCGAGATCGTAGAAACGGGTGTAGCTGTAGTTGCCGCCGGCTATGCGAGACAGGAAACGGGCCTCTTCTTCCGGTATCCCGTCATGCTGCATGAGTCCGTCGCGTATCTCGTCCGGCTGATAAGGCTGGCAGGGCAGAAGCTGACAGCGGGATATGACCGTGGGCAACAGCGCATTCAGCTTGTCTGTGGTCATGATGAACATGACCTGCTCACCCGGTTCCTCAAGAAGCTTCAGGAACGAGTTGACCACCTCTTTGCGCATGGTCTCGATATTGGTGATGATGACGATGTTGCGCCGGCCCTCGTTCGGCCTGAGATAGGCCACCCGCCGAACCTCCGAATTGAAATATTCCACGGAATAGAACGCCCGCCTGTTCCGGGCATCATCCTGCACGGTCAGGGAGGGCCGCATCGCAAAGTCTACTATCTCGTACGGGTCCGCCGCCAGCAGTTCCACCCGGGCCCGCAACTCGTCCCGGCTGACCGTGGATGGCAGCGGCAGGAAAACGTGGATGTCGGGATGGTAATACCATGATCGACGGTCCGAACGTACACCCGGTGCAGGTTCCCCCAGATTCGAAATGCCGTTGATGGCTTCCGCGAATGCCAGGGCCAATGCTTTCTTGCCCGACCCCGGCTGCCCGCTGATAAGGTAGGCATGGCTTACCCGGTCTTCCTCAAGGATGCGCCACATCTGTGCGCGAATACGCTCCTGGCCGATCAGTCGCCGGCCGCCGATCATGCCACGTCCGGGTTCCGGGGCTCCGGATGGTGCCGGGTTTTGGCTGGTTTTGTTTTCAGGCATGGTCGTGTGTTAATCCTCCCAGAGGTTGTCAAAAAGCAGTATGGAAGCCGAAATGGTGACACCCGTGAAGCCGACAAGGGCAGCCAGGTCGTTGGCGTATGAAGCGGATTCCCCTCCGGTAAATACCGCTTGGGTGACTCTCACAAGAAGCAGCATAAGCGGAATAAGCAGGGGAAGCGCCAGTACAGGAAAAACAGCCCCCTTGCGCACCGCCTGTGAGACCAGTGCCCCCAGCATGGTAGTGGTGCCGGCCAGGCCCGATGACCCCAGCATCACTACGGCCAGCAGCAGCGCCGGCCGGACGACTGGCATGTTCACCATGATCGCAAATAGCAGGAAAGTTGTACCGGTAATCAACAAAGTAAATAGAAAGTTGTAAGCCAGCTTTCCAATAAGCACACTTGTTGATGGAGCATTGAGGCGCAGAAGATCCATGGTTCCACGTTCGCTTTCACTTACAAATACCCTGGAAAGAGTAGTCAGAGATGCAAAGAGAATAATGATCCAGACCAGCCCGCTTTGGACCGATACCGAAAGCAGGTCGGCGCGCAGCGAGAACAGAACGATCAGCAGGGTGGATGCGATAAAAGCCAGAACCGTGCTGACCCCGAAGCGGGATCGCCACTCAAGACGAAAATCCTTGGTAAAAACAGCAAGAGACTGGGATTGAAACGACATGGAATAGGGAGTAACAGATTATACTAAAAGTAAGGCGGTATCAGTTTTAATGCCAGAAGAATTCATTACGGCACCCCGGCTTTGAAGTCCCGGGACCTCAACTTGCAGTCAGGATGCAGGCCTTGCGGTCAGGAGATCCCGGCCCTTATGGAAACGGGCAGATTATGTTATGAAAAATAGCCGTATGATCAGTATATTTGATATGATTTTTTCGGGTTTGATAAAAAGAGTTTTTAAATGAAAATCAGTGATCTTCTGGACAGTACCAACGTTATTCCTGATCTCGAAGCCGGGACGAAGGAAGATGCCATCAATAACCTGGTGAATACCCTGTCTGCCAGACTGGACGATAAGACCATCTCTGCCGTTCGAAAAGCGGTAATGGAGCGGGAAGGCATCATGTCAACAGGTGTCGGTAAAGGCCTTGCCATTCCACACGGCAAATGCAAAAGCCTGTCGGAAACCTTTGCCGCCTTCGGCAAGTTGCGCCAGCCTGTGGAGTACAACGCCATAGACGGTGAACCGGTGGCGATCCTCTTTCTGCTGGTCGGTCCCGAATCCCAGAACAGCGTTCATATAAAAATGCTCAGCCGCATCTCCCGGCTCCTCAACAGCTCGGCATTCCGGGAAAAACTGCTGGAAAGCGACGATGCGCAGACCATCATTGAGCTGTTCCAGTCGGAAGAAGAGCACTTCGTGCGGATCTGACACCCCTGAGGCAACCCTTCTCCATGGCCAGAAACATTATCGACGGCAACAAGGTAGCAGAAATCCTGCGGCAGCAGATCCGTGACGATGTGCGTGAATGGACGGGCAGGGGAAACCGTCCACCTATGCTCCAGGCCATCCTGATCGGAAACGATCCTGCCTCCAAAACCTATGTCGGCGCCAAAACAAAGGCCTGCAAAGAGGTTGGCATCGAGTCGGAAACGATCGCTTTTCCTGACACCATTTCCATCCGGGAACTCAAAGAAGCTATTCATGCCTACAACCTGGACGATCGCATTGACGGCATCCTGCTTCAGTTGCCGCTGCCGGGACACCTTCATCCCAGCCAGGTTATTGAAACGATTGACCACAGAAAGGATGTCGACGGATTTCACCCGATGAATGTCGGGCGGCTTGCGGTAGGACAGCCGACATTTCGATCGTGTACCCCGGCCGGCATCCTCGAACTTTTCCGCTATTACAGTGTGATGACCAAGGGGCGGCATGCCGTTGTGGTGGGCGCCAGCAACTTGGTAGGTTCTCCGCTGGCTATCATGCTCTCAAGGGAAAACGACACGGGCAAGGCTACAACCACATTGTGCCATAAATACACCCGCGATCTGACCCGCCATACAATCCAGGCCGATATTCTGGTAGTGGCCGTTGGCTCTCCGGGGCTGATTACCGGTCCCATGGTCCGCGAAGGAGTGGTCGTGATAGATGTCGGGATAAACCGCGTGGCTGACTCAGCTTCCGATAAAGGCTACCGGCTTGTCGGTGACTGCGACTTTGAAAGTGTCTCGGAAAAGGCCAGCCTCATTACCCCGGTCCCCGGCGGGGTAGGTCCCATGACCGTAGCCATGCTTATGAAAAACACCCTGCTGGCTGCAAAAAAATCGATCTATCCGGAGGATTAACGCTGCCCGGGATCATCTTCATCCGCCTCCTTGCCGGGCAAGATGGTCAGTTTGGCCGAAAGGGTTTTCCGAATTTCATCAACATTCTTTGATACAGCCAGCTCCTCTTTTGTCCTGTTGCCGCCTATCATCCTTCCAAGCTTGTTGAGAATCAGAAGCTTCCTCTGAAAACTCATGTGCGTGGGGCTCAGCAGGATAAAAATAACCTGTACCTGTTCATCAACGGACGGTACCTTGAAACCCTCTTCGCTTATGGCCAGCAGGAGGGAGGGTTTGCTCACAAAATGGGTACTCAAATGAGTCAGCATCACCCCTGGAAGGTCACTTGGCAAATTCTCCGGCTCCAAAACCTTGAGTTTCCGGGCAACTTCGGTTGAAACATCTGCCCGGTCGGGAAAAAGCGCCATAACCAGCCTTTCAATGGTTTGTTCGTAGCTGTTCTCACCATCGGCAGCGATGTAAATGTGATTTGCTGAAATGTCAGGAAGCAATGGGGATCCATCAAAACGCAAAACGGCTGTAGGTTTTTTGTGCTCCTCGACCTCGGCAGGGTAGACAATAATGAAATTTTCCGGTTTAACCTGGCTGATTATATGGGCAGGAAGCCGCTCGAAACTGGGTTGCCATGCGACGCCACCCCTTCGAGAACTGACCAGGATCACGAGGTCCTGGTCGTTGTACAGCGAGGCGATGATGTCGGTGACCTTGCCCCAGTTTTTAACCAGTTTGTAATTGGCCGAAAGTTCCGGGTTTTGATTTTCGATAAACGGTTTCAGTATGTTCAGGTTACTCTCAGTACCCAGAACAATAAGCCGGGCCCCCAGCTGATTGATCAGTTTCTTGACCGTCTGAAAACTGTCACCGAAACCCGGTTCGTACTGCGACATGGGAGGGACCGCCAGGATCACTCGCTCGGTGGTGTTGATGGGCTGGTCGATTTTGGATACCAGTATGGTCTCATCGGACTGCTCCATCAGCTGATCCAGTACCGTACCGAAAATGCGCTGCCTGGCGGTGACCACCCCATTCCATCCGATTACAATATCGGATATTCGCAATTCCTTCGTCGCGCGGATAATCCCCGACGCCACGTTGAAATCCACCCGGGTGACGGGAATGACCGGCACATCGGCAGCAGCGGCATGCAACACGGCATGGCTTAGCAGTTTTTCGCCCGAGGCTACCGCCGCCTCCACATATCGTGTTTCCCGGGCCACCGTGAGCGGGAAAATGGGCTCCGTGCTGTTTTTGCCACGGATCATGATCGCGATATCCATCAGCGCTTCCGAAGTATCCGGATTGGAAAGCGGAACCAGTATGCGCTCCGGCGAGTCTGATATTTTAAGTGAGGATTTCTCCTCCGTCAGGAGCACCCGCCTTCCGTAAAGATCCACCAGGTACGGCCCTACGAAACAGGATGCCATGATAAGAAGAACAACGGCATTTACCGCCATCTCGTTGAACAGACCCAGTTCAAAACCGATCAGTGTGACCGCAAGTGTGGCCGCAGCCTGTGGACTTGTAAGCCCCAGCATGACCCATCCCTCATCAGCCGACAGCCGGAAATAGACTTGAGCCGCTTTGGCAGCCAGGTATTTGCCAACGAGGACCAGTATGAAGAACAGCAGGGCCACTAGCCACACTTCCACGGATGCAAGTACACGCACATCCACCAGCATTCCAACAGAGATGAGGAAAAAAGGTATGAACAATGTATTTCCGATAAACTGAACACGGCTCATGAGCGTGCTGTTTTCCGGAACCAGGCGGTTCATGCTGAGACCTGCCAGAAAAGCACCGATAATGGCTGCCAACCCGACAAGCTGGGCGGCATAGGCCGTCAGGAAGAGTACCGTCAGCAGAAAGACATACTCGATGCTGGTCTGATCTCTGACATTCCTGAAAAACCAACGGCCCAGCCTGGGAAGCGTGAAGATCACCAGTACCAGGTATATGGCCACCGAACCCAGGAACGTGACCCAGAAATACAGGCTGATTTCACCATGAACCGCAGCTGCGACAATGGCCAGGATGGTCAGGGAAAGCGCGTCCGTAACCATGGTGGCGCCAAGGCTCAACGTTACGGCCTTGTTCTTCCCGATACCAAGACGATTGGCAATGGGGTAGGCCAGCAGCGTATGGGAACCGACAATGGCACCCAGCAGCAAGGAACTCTCCAGGGAATAACCCAGAAGCGGCGGCGCCAGCAGCAAGCTGCCGGCAAGCGGAAGGCCAAATGACACCACCCCGAACAGTATGCTCTGACCGCGTGATTTGCTGAACTTTTCCAGATCAATGGAAACCCCGGCAATGAACATCAAATAGAGCAATCCCACAGTTCCCAGCAGGATTATCGTGGAATCCCGTTCCAGGATCCCCAGCGCACCCGGACCGACGATCGCCCCTGCTATGATGAGACCGACAATAGCCGGCGCTCGCAGTTTGTCGGCAATCAGCGGCATGATGAGTATGATGACCATGACCAGCGCAAAAATTAGCACCGGATCACTGACCGGAAGATCAAGAAAATCAAAAATCGGCATAGGGTTCAGACCTAATAGTTCAGACTGCCGTGTCAGTGATGTTTGCACTCCTCGGCATGCATGCAAACTTAAGGAAAAAACAGCACCTTTTAAGAGTGTGCACGGCTCCGCAGAAAAAAAAATTAAAAAGGGGTGTCAGTATGTTGTCACCCTGTTGCGGTAACTTGCTTGTGAATGAGCCAAGAATAACAAACCGGAGAAAAAAATGAACACCGCAACACCTCTGACTTACCCTGTCGCTGCACCGGATAATGATGCGTTAACCGCCAATACACGCCGTCTTGCACTGATGGATGACTGCAGGATCCATGAGACGGACGTTTTTCACCTGCTGGGCTGGAATGACCTTCCAGATGCGTTGCAAAATGTCATCAGATCTGATATGGAAGCGTATCGCGATGAACTCTTGGGACTTTACTCTACCTGTGATAATGGCGTAAAAAACCGCAGAAAAAGCGTCTCCTACTGGGTACGGGCCTACAGGGAGGGGGTTTGCACGGAAGAAACCGCCGTGCGTGCCCTGTCGGTGACCATCGGCGCCTGACGGCAACCCACAGGACCCTATCGGTAACCATCGGACCCTTACAGTCAAACAGGGCATCCACGTTCGTGCCGCTATGTTATAATGATCCGTGTCCGGATGGATGGGCCTGGGAATATCCTGTGCAAGAGGAAGGTCAGAACCGCTTCATGAGTATCAGCAGCCTGAAAAAGGCGGTTTCGAACAATCCCGTACGATGGTGCTTTCCAGAAAACAGATAACGGAGCCGTTTCAGAAATCCGGCCGATCTCAGCTCGAGCAGTGACTCCAGCAGTTCCTGATGATGGTCGGGCAGACGGCACCTGGCCACCCCAGCCGGTGATTCGGGCTGATCCGGCGCCTGACGGACACCCGGATCCCTGACGGAGCGTGCCTGCTCGTGACCAGGGTACTCCATACCAGAAGCGTCAGATGAGAAGTGCCGGGACAGGATTTCTGCCTGCACCATGATATGGGAAACCGACCATCCGTGCTTTCTGAATGTAGAAAGCCGCTTGCGCATGATTTCGAATAATCCGGCGGCCACAGGCGTAGTACTCTCTTCATGACGCCGGAACAGGATCACGGGATGCGGGTCGTAGTGGATCGTTCCGATCCCGCTGCCCAGCAGATAGCACCACCAGTCATGCATGATGATACGGGAATGCAGTCCATCTGTTGACCTGAGGGCCTGCAGGACACAACTGCGCAGCCGCGAATTGACTACAAGGGTGCATCCGACAACCTGATTCTGCACAAGCGCATTGGCAAATCCGGTATTGGCGGGACGGGCACTGAGCTCCCTCTTGCCACTATTCTGGTCCATCAGCCACTGACGGGCGTGGTACAGCATGGGCTGGCCCTCCTTCAGCGCCTGCGCAGCACGTTCCAGCTTTTCGGGAAGCCAAATATCATCCTGGTCACAGAAAGCATATCCGCCATAATCATCACCTGCCTGTTCCAGCAACTGAAAAAAACTGCCGGAAATCCCTGCATTTTCTCCCCGGATCACGTGAACCCGGTTTCCGGTCATTCCTTCGCTTTTGGAACGCATGGCAAAATCCTCCAGAATCTCAAGCGTTCCGTCATATGACCCGTCGTCACGGATCCAGAGGTCCCAGTGCGGCCAGTTCTGCTTCCTGATGCTCTCCAGCAACGCGGTCAGGTAAGCTGCCCCGTTGAAAGTGGAGAGAAGAACGGCGAACCGAAGCGGTTTGATTTCAGATTTCATAAGCCGCAACTCACTTGTTTCTCTGTGCGAGCAGTTCCTGAAGAATGCGGTCAATATCGGAAACCAGGCGCTCGGTGGAAAAACGGGTCCGCGCATATTCATGCGCCCGCTCCATCAACGTCTTCCGCAACACAGGTGACTCAGCCAGCTGCCTGATCTGCCTGGCAAGATGCTCCGGATCTCCCAGGCAGTATTTCAGCCCCGTTTCCCCGTCTTTGACGATCTCCGGCAGCGCACCGGCATCGGAACTGATGACCGGACACCCCGCCAGCATCGCTTCAACGGCTACACGTCCAAAAGTTTCCATTTTGGATGTAATCAGCAGCATGTCCGCTCTGCCAAAACCGGATGCAAGATTGCTGCGGTAACCCATGAGCTGAACATGTTTTTCCAGTCCGCTATCTTCAATTTTTTTTCTGAGTTTCAACTGATCCCTGTCTGCGCCGGAACCGTAAATATCCAGCTCGACAGAAAATCCCGATCTTACAAGAATTCCGACAGCTTCCACCGCTTCCTCGTAGTTTTTAACCGGACTTATGCCACCGGCCATCATCAACCGAATAGGGGAGTCAGGGTCTTTATCGGGATGCCCTGCCATGCCTGACGCGCGGTCCACGATGTCCAGACCATTGTATACGATCTCCGTGCGAAGAGCGCCCCTGGAACCCAATGCCCGCTGGAGACCCGGTTCAAGTCGATCGTGCAAAAAACGGGAGTTGCAGATAAAACAGTCACTGCTTCGTGCCATGACGCTGAGTGAAGCCTTCATTCCGTAATCGAACAGTCCGAATCCCGCCGACCTGTGACCGGGCAGCTCCCTGGCGTGCCAGACATGCAGCGGTGCCGGTGTCAACCGTCTGGCAAGCATGGCACCGACCGGAGTGGCTATGGTATTGGAATAGATGACATCCGGCATCCAGCGTTCGGCTTCCCTGACAAGCCGGCCGATTCGCAGCCTGTTGATGATTATGCGATAAAACCTGGCTGCCGCATGGTACCGCAGCCCAATCCAGCGCTCAAAGGGTATGATTCGGAAAGGCACATCCTCCTCATCACATGCCTCAGACAGTGGACCATCACCCGGGATGAATACCAGTATCTCATAGGTGCCAAGCTGTTTCATTCCCCTTAAGAGGGTCAGAAGGGATCTCTCAGCGCCGTACAGGTCACCGCTGTGCGAGATGAAAAGGATCCGTGGTTTGTATTTGTAATCGTTATGGGACAATGGTATACCTCATGCCATTTCATATAATTTATAAAGAGCTTCACCCTGCGTTGCGGCATTGTAATTCTCCTCGATGTGGGTCCGGGCATTCTGTGCCAAACTCTTCCAGGATCCCGGATCATCCATCAGGCTGCCAAGGCAGCGGGCCAAACCAGCAACATCACGCTCATCGGCCAGCAACCCGCTGTGACCGTTGCGGATAATTTCCGGTATGTCGCAATGCCTGGAGCTTACCACCGGCATTCCGGATGCCGCCATTTCAATCAGCGACACAGGCGCCCCGCCTTCATTGTCCCCGTCATCGGCGGCGACGCTGGGGGCCAGATAAATATGATGGCTGCGAGCCGCCTCGTACAAACCCTTTACCGCCAGAAACCCGGTCAGTTTCACTCGCTCGCCAAGTTGTGATCCTTGTAAAAAATCAAGAATCTTCTGTTTTTCCCTGGCCGATTCGGCATCGTCAGTTGCGTCACCGACCAGCGTCACTTCCAGTTCAAATTTCCGGGAAACCAGTTCCAGTGCCTTCAGGCCGTATATAAACCCTTTCTTTGGACGGAATGCCGCCGCCATCAGCACACGAAACGGCTCCCCGCTCTTTTTAACCCTGGGTTCAAATGGAATGGAACCCAAATCAACCCCCAGGTGATGGATCCGGATCCGGTCCGACGGACATCCAAGCGCTTCCACCTTGCCGGCCATGACGGAACCCTCACATAGAACCAGGTCCGTCCGCTCGAACATATCACGGTATCTTTTGCGCCAGACCGGATTGGTTTTTGGCAGATGGTCCACATCCTGCCCGTAAAAAGTGACCACCCGCCTGATTTTTTCCAGCCGGGTGGATGGAAGAAGACGTGCGACGAGATGGTTTTTCCATCCCACCGGACCAAAATGGGAGTGCAGGACATCCGGCTCCAGTTTCAGACACATGTGCCTGACAAAAAGATGATAATCCATGTGACGGAATAAATGCGTGCTTAACCGCGTAAGCCGGCTGGATGCCCCGGAAAGGGAATGGATATTGGGAAGATGAAACTGCTCCATATGCTGCACTTCCTTGCAGAGTATGTGGGATGTTGCCCCGGGCGGAAGAAAACGGACCTGGTTGTATAGCCAGGTCTGGGTCTGCGGAAGCCATACCGGAAAACTGTGGGCAACGGTCAGGGTCATCTGTAAATCGTTAATGAACGTTTATTTGAACATTGAAAAGAGTCGATTGAATACTATCGGGGGTGGATGGGGCCTGAACCTGAAAACCGCGCGCCCCGGCACAATGCACGGTTTGTTTTGCCGGACCATGCTTCCTCATTCCCATGCCGGTCACTTCCTGAGAGCATCCAGGAACTCGCGAATAAACCCGGCCTGTGTCCGCCACAGTAAGGGAAGGTACACTATCAGGAACAGCAAGGCAACGATGGCAACCATAACCGGGTCGCCCGGCTCCCCAAAACCGGCCAGCACAAGGTTCCGGCCGGCCAGGGCCACGGCCCATGACACGACAAGAATACCCGCAACGCCAGCCGTTGCTCCCAGAAACCGGGCCCACGACAAACCGATTATCATGTTCACCATAACAGTTTGTCCGACAGCAAAATATAACACATTGGAACCAAGATACATCCACAAAAGAACTTGAACACTGTACTGGGCTCCGGCAAGGAAGACGAGCGTGCTGAAAACCGCCGTGCCAAGATTCCAAAGAAAAAGAAGACGCGCACGTCCCTTGGCCAGTACTATGTTGCCGCTCGGGTTCCCGGCCATGCGCAGCAGTCCGATGGCCGCCATAAGCGGAATCAGTGCGGCTGCCAGCTCCCATCCCTCACCAAAGAGCAGCGGCACCAGCCAGGGTGCGCTCAGCGCCGCCAGAAGAAACAGCGGTGCGGTGAGCGATATCATCGCCCGCATCAGCTTGAGATAGCCGTTGCGCAGAACCGGATCGTTATCCTGCCGGCTTGAGAAAACAGGGAAAGCCACCCGGTTCAGCAGAGGACTCAGGCGGGATATCGGGAACAGCACCAGATGGTAGGCCAGATGGTAGGCGCCCAGAATTTCCGCTCCGAAAAAACGCCCGATGATCAGCTGGTCGATCCGGGTGGCGTATACACTGAGACCCCTGTCGCCCATCTGGAACAGACCGAAATTTACATGCGGCCCAACTTCGCTCGGATGGAAGCACAAGGAGGGACTCCAGGATCTGATCCCGTTGACTATGTACAGCAGGCTGAGGATCCCCGCTGATGCGAGATGCGCCCATATCAGTGAGTAGGCGCCGAATCCCGACAGGGCCAGCACGACGGCGGTGACCAATCCGGCCAGTGAACTGAAACTTTCAGAAATCGTTATATATTTGAACGCCAGTTCTTTGCGTAACATTACCTCATAAAGTGCACCGGCGGCATACAAGGGGAGGATCAGCCCGCCGAGACGCAGCAGCTGTCCGACTTCCGGCTCACCGTAAAAAGACGCAAAAAGAGGAGCGGTGACGTAGACCAGCGCAAAAAGAAGCAGCCCGGCTCCAATGTTTATCCAGTAGAGCGTCGAGAGCTGCCGGCCGGTATGGTTGCGGTAATGGATAACGGCGTTGCTGGTCCCGCCGTCGGCAAAGATCCGGCCCAGGCTGATGATTACCATGGCCATGGCCAGCAGGCCGAAATCAGCCGGATTCAGCAACCGCGCAAGAATGACATACTTGATCAGCTCCAGACTGTTGGATACGATTCCGCCCAGTCCGCTCCATCCGGCGCTGCGATATGCCTTC
Source organism: Balneolales bacterium (assembly GCA_007120385.1). GTDB lineage: Bacteria > Bacteroidota > Rhodothermia > Balneolales > Natronogracilivirgulaceae > SKNL01. The sequence continues at coordinate 54,020 of SKNT01000026.1, read as the reverse complement.
TGCTGAAGACCCATCAGCCTGAATCTCCTTTACTCAGTCTGCGCAGAAATTTCCCCGTCATGGTTGCCGCACGAACAAGTCCCGATGATTTCTTTAGTACAGGACACCTGCTGGACTGTGCACCAAAACTTTGTTTGAAATGATCGACACTTTCTATTCCCATGCTCGGATTAAAATCAAACCAACGCAAACCACGCTTGCAGCACTCCTCGATGAGCGTGGATAGCAGCAGATTGACAGGACGGTGTGCCCGGTACTCCGGATCAAAGACACCATGCCAGTAGGACATATACTGATTGCCGGTCAGGATAATAGCGCCGGCTATCACCTGGCCGTCATGTTCTGCCACCCACATTTCGCATGGCCCGTAAGTTCCCTGTTCTCTTTTTCCCAATACGGAATGCATACCGGATTCCAGCAACAGGTCAAAAAACGAAGACGAATAAACGTGAGTTGGCGGAGGATCCCATCGCTTTGAGGCATCCAGATACATGCGATAATACGTTGCAATATCCTTTTCACCAATCGCTTTGCGAACCTGAACTCCGGAGCGCACCGCCTTCTTTATTTTCCACTTCATTTTTCCTTTTCCGGCGGACCACCCCATGCTGAGCGCATCATATCCGACGGAACAATCGATGAGCCGGGTGTAATCCTCCTGACAGGAAATACCACTCAATAAACCACTGTGATCTGCAAAGAAATCAAGGTTTTCAGCATTGGATATGATACCGTTGCTGTCCATGACAGGTGTCATCGGAAACATTCGAAATATCAAAGATCCGCAATAACGAAACAGTGACCGGATGAGAAACTGCAACTCCTCTTCGGTCAATGCGACACCCGGTTCGGTTAGCCATCCTCCGTAGGTTCCGGCTGGCGCAGCATGCCAAAGCGATCCAAGCCCACCGCGCAATCGCTGCCGTGTCAGCGGAACAAGAACTTTTTTTCCTGACGGCAGAATCGTCACAAGAGGTGCAGGACGTAAGCGGCCACCTGTGTAACGACTCCAAACCTGCGACCAGCCTGACGACTGGAAATACGAAGCGGTAGTCGTCCCCTTGTAGAATTTATCCCATTCATCGATGCTCGATGTCTTCAGCATAATCAGAAATACCTTGAAATCACTGAGTAAACCCGATCCGCTACGTCATGCCGGATATCCACAAGATCAGGGTAGAGCGGCAGTCGGATAAGGGTATCGGCCAGATGCTCGGTTCGGGGTAGTTGGACCTGATTCCCCAGGATTTTGCGGGCGTAGGGTGCGTTATGAAGTGGAACATAGTGAAACGATGCACCAATGCCGGCCTCACGAAACCGGGCAATAAGCGGGTCCCGGTCGGCAGCGTCCTTTACATGGAAATGAAAAATATGATAATTGATGCGGGCGTAGGAGGGGATATCCGGGAGAATAATCCATCCCTTGTCCCGGGACTCACCGAGACGGTCCATATAGGCCTCCCAAACCTTTTTGCGTGATTCGAGTATAATCTCTTTTTTTTGCAGCTGGGCTTCCAGAAGTGCGGCCAGCAGGTCAGATGGTATATAGCTGGATCCCTGGCTGACCCAGGTATATTTATCGATCTCACCCCTCAGGAATGCCGATCGGTTTGTGCCTTTTTCACGAATCCACTCCGCTTTTTCCGCCAGGGTCTGGTCGCCGGTCAGAAGTGCACCGCCCTCACCGCAGGTGATGTTCTTGGTGTCGTGGAAACTGAAACATCCGATGTCGCCTATCGTACCCAATGCACGATCTTTCCAGTAGGCTCCGACTGCCTGGGCGGCATCCTCTACAATGAAAACGTCCCGGCCATCGATGGCACGCCGGATTCCGTCAAAATCGGCAGAAATACCGGCATAATGGATTGGTATTACCGCTCTGGTTGCAGGTGTGATTTTTGTGGCCACATCAACCGGATCAATGGTTAAATCACTGCTTCGGATCTCGGCAAAGACCGGTCTGGCCCCACGCATGCGCACGGCATTGGCCGTTGAGACAAATGTAAAGGACGGCATGATCACCTCATCACCCTCGCCGATATCGAGCGTCATCATGGCCATCTCCAGCGCATGAGTGCAGGAAGTGGTCAGAAACGCATAGCGGGCGCCAAGCCAGTTGCAGAGATAGGACTCCACTCGTTTGCTGGCCGGTCCATCACCATGCCAGCATTCACCGTCAAGTGCCTCCACCATGGCTTTTTTCTCTTCAGAATCCTTGAAAATGCGGTTAAAGGGGATAATATCAGACATCCGGAAGAAGTGTTAAAAAGTTCCTGCATTCACTGCGCATATTTTCGTAATTTACACAAACGCCAATCAAATATTTGCCCTTTCATGACCCCGAAAAAACCAGCCGACCGAATCAGCCGACAAGGCCTGACCTACGACGACGTACTCCTCATTCCCGGATACTCCAGGGTGCTTCCGCGCGATGTGGACACTTCTGTGGAACTTATTCCCGGTTTTACACTCAACATCCCCATCCTGAGTGCCGCCATGGACACGGTCTCCGAGTATCGCATGGCAATTGCAATAGCGCGGGAAGGAGGGATTGCCATGCTGCACAAGAATATGACCATCGAAGCACAGGCCGAGCAGGTACGCCTGGTCAAGCGCAGCGAAAGCGGAATGATAGTCGACCCCGTCACCCTGAAACGGGAGGCCCGGGTCGCCGAAGCCAGAAGCCTGATGAACCGGCTGCAGATCGGCGGCATTCCCATAGTGAATGACAACCATGTGCTCGAGGGAATTGTAACCAACCGGGATTTGCGCTTCGAGTCGGATCCGTCCACCCGGCTTGGCGACATCATGACCTCGGAAAGACTGGTAACCGGCAAAGAGGGAACAACCCTCGAAACAGCCGAGAAACTGCTCCAGAAATACAAAATTGAGAAGCTGCCGATCGTCAACGATGATGGCGTGCTCATCGGGCTCATCACTTTCAAGGACATTGAAAAGAAGAAGAATTTCCCGAACGCATGCAAGGATGAAATGGGCAGGCTACGCGTGGGAGCTGCTGTCGGTATATCGCCTGAAACGATGGAACGAACCGCTGCCCTCGTGGAAGCGGGAGTTGACATAATTACGGTGGATACCGCACATGGTCATTCCAGCGGTGTGATAGACACGGTCGGCCGCATCAGGAAGCAATGGCCTGAACTCCGGATGATTGCCGGGAATATCGCAACCGCCGAAGCCGCCAGGGCCCTGCACAAGGCCGGCGCCGATGTGGTCAAGGCAGGTGTCGGTCCCGGCTCCATTTGCACCACCCGCATTGTCACCGGTGTGGGAGTTCCGCAGCTCAGTGCCGTCATGGAAATTGCGGAATACACCACCAGGGCCGGTATCGGACTTATCGCTGATGGCGGAATTAAGCAAACCGGTGACATCCCCAAAGCCATTGCCGGTGGCGCCACGGCCGTGATGATCGGCTCCCTGTTCGCCGGTGTGGATGAGAGTCCGGGTGAAACCATTATTTTTGAATCGCGCAAGTACAAAACGTACCGTGGAATGGGCAGTCTCAGCGCCATGAACCAGGGAAGCAAAGACCGCTACTTCCAGGATGTCGAAGACGATATCAAGAAACTGGTGCCCGAAGGCATTGAGGGCCGTGTTCCCTTCAAGGGAAACCTCTCCGAAGTGATTTACCAGATGTCTGGCGGACTTCGAGCCGCCATGGGCTACTGCGGCGCTGCAACCATCGGCGAGTTGCAGAAGGCCGAATTTGTCCACATCTCGGCCGCCGGAATATATGAAAGCCACCCCCATTCGGTGCAAATTACCCAGGAAGCGCCCAATTATTCGGGACGATGATCATTGCAATCCGCACCGTTTTCGTGCCCTCACGTATATAAGATTCTTTTTTACAGCCGGATATCTGATTCAGTTATTTTAAACCGATAGATACAAACTGTTGAATAAACCGGAACAGCCCGGTATTACCCCGTGAAATCGCTGCTGAAAAAACTTCTGGAACGCCGCAGGGAAGAGGTCACACTTCTTCTTTTTGATGATGACAACCCGCATCAACAGGATAGTTATACCCTCAAACCGGGTAAACTGTTTGCCCTGCTGGGCGCCCTGAATGTCGCCGTCTTGCTTCTTGTTCTGCTGCTTCTCTATGTCACTCCGCTTGGAACCTATCTGTTCAACAAGGAAAACCGGGCCATCAGGACTTCGGTGGTACAGATACATGAACGGGTTCTGGCACTGCAGGATTCACTGCAGGCACGCGACCAGCAGCTTTATGACATTCAGAGGATCATCAGGGAACGGTCGGATACGGTTTTTGCCATCAATACCACTCCCGAATGGAACGCGGTTTATGGCGAGCCTGAACCGGATCCTCCGTCCATCACGTATCGAATTTCTCAAGTACCCGGCGTTCAGTCACTTAAATGGGACCAGATCATCCACTCCGAAATATTTTCCGGTGAGACACGATTCCCCGTTGAGCCGCCCGTAACAGGAACTCTGACAGGGACCTACCAGCCAGATGTCGGACATTTCGGGATCGATATTGCCGCCAGGAAGGGAACTGACGTTCGCGCCGTAGCCGATGGGGTGGTTGTAAGTTCAGAGTGGACCATCAATAACGGATATTCGGTACACATCCTGCACGCCGGTGGATATGCCACCATATACAAGCATTTTTTAGAAGTGATTTACCGCGCAGGCGACGTGGTCCGCAAAGGGGATGTCATTGGCAAGGTGGGAGAAACAGGCCTGCTGGCATCCGGCCCGCACATCCATTTTGAACTCTGGAAAAACGGAATCTCCCTTGACCCGCAATATTATATAAATGTAAATTAGCCCCTTGTTTCCAGAAATCATCAATATAATCAACCTCCTGTATGTTTGGAAAAAACTCTAACCCACGAAAATCTGTCATGAAAAACGAAATACCCGGACAACCCAACATAAATATCATCAGTGCCGGCTCAGTATTTACCGGTTCATTGAAAAGTAAAAGTGACCTCCGTATTTCGGGTACCATCGAAGGTGAAGTTCACGCCGAGAGCAAATGCATCGTTTCCGAGTCAGGTTTGGTCAAGGGTGACCTGAACACGAAGGAGGCCGATGTCGCCGGAACCATTCAGGGCGAGGTAAAAGTTTTAAACCGGCTTATTTTGCGGTCATCGGCTAAAATTTCAGGTGACATACAGACCAAGGTGCTTATGGTGGAGGAAGGCGCGCAGATTGACGGTACCTGCAAAATGGGAGAACATGCTGCCACAAGTGCAGATGCCGGGTCCAACTGGAAAAAAGAGCCCGAAAAAAAGGATCCCGAGAAAAAAATCAGCTGATACAGCATCATGCCCCTGATATGGCCGCAGTCCACCTTTACGGTCGGAATTCCGACCCACGGTTTGCTCCCCAAAGCTCATGAATACAAGAAACCTTGTAAAATATGGCGAGTATATTGCACTCGGCTCACAAATTGCAGCATCCATGATTGTGCCCGTTGTAATAGGAATCTATGCGGACAGTCGCTGGGATCTCTCGCCCTGGGGTGTTATCATTGGTGCCCTGTTGGGTTTCGGAAGCCTGATCTCCATCGTCCTCCGGCTTGCGGCTAAAACGGGAAGAACCGAATACCAGAAAAATCATTCAATAAGCAAGGAAAACAAAAGTGAATCCAAGCAGGAGGGGGATAGCCAAATTTAGCGGTTATGTTGTTGCAATGGACATTGTCATGCTGATTCTGTTTGGTGTGCCATTGTACTTTTTTGGCAGTGCAGAACTGTTTCTGCCCGTGCCCGCAGCACTTGCCGTTACTTCCCTGCTGGCTATCGTCAGCTTCTATCCATTTACCAGAATGAGCGGGGGCTCCATGAACCGGTACATGACGGCCATGCTGCTGGCCATGTTCATCCGGATGATCTTCATCGGAGTGTCTGTTTTCGTGGTCTTCGCATTTACCGAATTGCACCAAATTAGTTTTACAGTTGCGTTATTATTTTCCTATATTTGCAAATCCGCTTTCGAGACATATATTCTAACACAATAACACAGAGGGCATACGTCGGTATCGTGATGAAACAATTTTTGCGCTTTCTCCTTCTGACTCTTGTACTTACTACGAGCCTGGCTGTTGTTTCAAAGGCAGATTCCGGTAAGGAGAATCGCATTGATCTCATCGGCAAGGTTGTTGACAAATACTACCTTGATTTCAAGCCCCTTGCTACCATTGAACTGCCCCGGTTCATCTACGACAACGGTAGCTTCCATTTTTACCGCAGTACCACTTCGCTGCTGAATCAAAGTGAAGTGTTCACCGACGCCGCATACATAGACGCCGAACCCCGGCGTGAGAACGGACTCATTAAGCCGGTATCATACCAGATCGTTCGTCTCGACGGCTCCTCGCCCGGGTTTGATTTCTCCATTACAGCCCACCTCGTCTATTTCTGGCTGGCCGCCTTGGTGGTGATGCTGCTATTCTTCCCTCTGGCAATCAGGTACCGGAAGGGAATCGGTCGCAATTCAGAGCCGCAGGGTGCATTTCAGAACATGTTCGAGACACTCGTGATTTTCATCCGCGATGAAATCGCCCTGCAGAATATCGGACAGCAAAAATACATGATGTTCACCCCCTACCTGTTGACTGTCTTCTTCCTTATCCTGACCATGAACTTTTTCGGCCTGATGCCCTGGGGCGTGTCCTCCACGGCCGACATCACCGTGACGGCAGTACTGGCCCTGTTTACGTTCGCGGCCACGCAAATATTCGCCAGCAAGGACCACTGGAAACACGTATTCTGGTTCCCCGGCGTGCCTGTTCCCATCAAATTCATACTGATGCCGGTGGAACTGATCGGTCTTTTCACCAAGCCTTTTGCCCTGTGCATCCGACTTTTTGCCAATATGGCATCGGGAAAAATTCTCATTTTGTCGATCTTGGGAACCATTTTTATATTTGCCGATCTTTTCGGATCGGGTGTGGCTTACGGAACCTCCTGGTTCTGGGTATTCCTCACACTCTTTATTTACCTGATCAAAGCACTTGTCAGCTTTATTCAGGCTTATGTTTTCACCATACTGTCCGCGCTTTTCATTGGAATGGCAGTTGCCGACCATAGTGATGAGCATGGCCACTGATCTTCTCCCTGCAAACAATTAACTGAAAAAACTGAGGTAAAATAATGGAATTAGCATATTTAGCAGCTGGATTCGGAGCTGGAATCACAACCATCGGTGCCGCTGTAGGTATTGGTATGATCGGTAAAAGTGCCATGGAAGGCTCGGCGCGCCAGCCGGAAGCCTCCGGTGATATCCGTACATCCATGCTGATCTCCGCCGCCTTTATTGAAGGTGTGGCACTTTTCGGACAGGTAGTCTGTATTGTTCTTGCTCTCAAATAAGCTTGTATCCGCTTTTCAACGTTTCTAAACGCCTGATATCACTGCCATGAATCCTGTATTCACTCAAGGCCTGCTGGATGTGGATTTCGGCCTGTTTTTCTGGATCCTCATTACATTCCTTCTGTTCCTTTTCCTACTCACCAAGTTTGCATGGAAGCCGATTCTCAATGCCCTTGGTGAACGTGAGAAAGCCATTAGGGATTCTCTGGAAGCAGCCCAAAAAGCCAAGGAAGAAGCTCTGCTTATCTCCCGGGAAAATGAAAAGACCATGAAAGAGATCGAATCCATTTCCCTGAAACTGCGCAAGGAAGCGATTGAGGAGGCCGAGGCACTGCGCGCCGATCGTGCGGAAAAATCCAAGGCTGAAGCAGAAAAACTTATCGAACAGGCCCGCTCCACCATTGAACAGGAAAAGAAAAAAGCCCTGCTGGAACTCAGGGAAGAGGTGTCGAAAATGGCCATCGAGGCAGCTTCCCGCATCCTCGATGAGGAATTAGATGAAGAGCGAAACAGAAAAATCGTGGATCGCTACATCAAAGAACTCTCCTAACACCCGCTGATCCATGATTGTCAAAAAAGTCGCTCATCGCTATGCTTCGGCACTTTTCCAGGAGGCTAAAAGCCGCAACATGCTGGATGCCGTAGCCCGTGATATGCAACGGATCAGTGACAGTATTTCCGGGTCAAAAGACCTGCTCCTATTTCTGAAAAGTCAAATCATTTCCCGCGAAGTAAAGACAAATGTGCTCAGGGAACTGTTTGACAAAGACCTGTCCGAGATCGGCAGGCAGCTCCTCCGGTTGATCCTTGAGAAGAGGAGAGAGGATCAGCTGCCGGGAATCGCCTTTGCATTCGGGCAGCTCAGCAAAAAGGAACAGGGCCTGATTGATGTTGAGATACTCGTGGCCAGGAAACCGGGGCCAGATCAGACCGACCTGCTTGAAAAGGCTCTTGAAAAAAAGACCGGTGGGAAAGTCCTTCTCACTTTCAGGGAAGATCCAACCCTGAGAGGCGGCATGGCCGTCCGTATCGATGATACCGTAATCGACGGAACCATCAAACACAAACTACAACAACTTGAGGCCTCATTCCAGAAAACGGGACTGCAGGCTTCCTAAATGTACTGACAGAGCAGCAATATGAGTCACGTTAAACCAGAAGAAGTATCCGCCATTCTTCGCAAACAACTGGCTGGCTTCGATTCAAAGACAGATATCTACGATGTCGGCACCGTACTTGAAGTTGGAGACGGAATCGCCAGGGTATACGGTCTTTCAAAAGTCCAGTCCGGCGAATTGGTGGAACTCCCCGATTCAAAAGACGAAGATGGCAACCCGGTCCGTGGAATGGTTCAGAACCTGGAGGAAGACAATGCCGGTATCGTTCTTTTCGGTGGCGCCCAGTTCGTAAAGGAAGGGGACAAGGTCCAGCGTACCAAAGAAATTGCCTCACTGCCTGTTGGTGACGGCCTTCTTGGTCGTGTCATCGACCCGCTGGGACGCCCAATTGACGGGAAGGGACCCATCTCCGGTGAAACATTGAATCTGCCGCTGGAACGAAAGGCACCCGGTGTGATCTACCGTGAGCCGGTATCCGAACCGGTACAAACCGGATTGAAGTTCATTGATACCCTGATCCCCATTGGCCGCGGACAGAGGGAGCTGATTATCGGCGACCGCCAGACCGGCAAGACTGCCATTGCGATCGATACGATCATCAACCAGAAAAGGACCCACGAGTCAGAAAAACCCGTTTACTGCGTGTACGTGGCTATCGGACAAAAAGGATCCACCGTTGCACAGGTCAACCAGGCACTTCGTGAAAACGGGGCTTCCGACTATACCGTGATCGTCTCCGCTCCGGCATCGGTCGCGGCGCCGCTTCAGTACATCGCACCTTTTGCCGGTGCCACCATCGGTGAGTTCTTCCGTGACACTGGACGCCATGTTCTGGTCATCTTCGACGATCTTTCAAAGCAGGCAATCGCCTACCGCGAACTTTCGTTGCTCCTGCGCCGGCCTCCCGGACGTGAAGCCTATCCCGGCGATGTGTTCTACCTCCACAGCCGTCTTTTGGAAAGGGCTGCCAAGATCAATTCGAACGACCAGGTTGCCCGGAAAATGAATGATGTGCCCGAACCGCTTCGGGGCAAGATCAAGGGCGGCGGATCTCTGACAGCGCTCCCGATCATTGAAACTCAGGCCGGGGACGTATCGGCCTACATTCCCACCAATGTGATCTCTATTACGGACGGTCAGATTTTCCTGCAGACCAGCCTGTTCAACTCAGGGGTACGCCCGGCCATTGATGTCGGTATCTCCGTGTCACGTGTTGGCGGTGCGGCCCAGGTGAAGTCCATGAAGAAACTTGCCGGTACGCTCAAACTGGATCTGGCACAGTACCGCGAACTTGAGGCTTTTGCCAAATTCGGCTCGGATCTGGATGCCTCTACCCAGCGCCAGCTCAGCCGCGGAGCACGTACGGTTGAAGTTCTCAAACAGGGGCAGTACAAACCTTTAACTATCGAAAACCAGATAGCACTTTTGCTGGCCAACAACAAGGGCGTGCTGGACAAACTTCCGATTACATCCATCCGGGATTTTGAAGATCAATACCTGGAATCCATTAACCTCAAGCTCAGCAGCGAGATGGAAGAGCTCGGCAAGTCGGGAGTCCTTAGTGACGATCTGGCCGTCAAACTTGAACAGGAGGCCATCGCCATCCAGAAACAGATATTAAGCGGACTGGAAGTATCCTGATATGGCAAACCTGCGTGACATAAGGGACCGGATAGCATCGGTCAAAAGCACCCAGCAGATTACCCGGGCCATGAAAATGGTGGCAGCGGCACGATTGCGCAAAGCGCAGGAACGCATGACAGACGCTCGCCCATATACCTGGAAACTTCGTGAAATCGTGGCTCGTCTGCTGGAAAAAACCCAAAACGTCCACCCGCTATTCCGCCAGTCAGAAAAACCGAAACAAGTCCTTCTTCTGGTTATGGGATCCGACAGAGGCCTCTGCGGAGGGTTCAATAACAACCTGTTCCGCATTGTCGAGCATCGGATTCATGATGACTTGCATAAGCACTGGAAAGATGGGACTTTGTCCATTATCTGCTTCGGGAAAAAATCGTACGACTATTTCCGCACTCGCAAGTACCCTGTAATTGATCACAAAATCGGTTTTTTCGAACATCTGGAGTACCAGCATGTTGTGGATGTGATTAACAAGATCGTCGATGATTTTACGAACGGGACCTACGACGAGGTATATCTTGCTTACAACGAGTTCAAAACCGTGATTGCGCAGCGGCGCCGGTTCCAGAAAATTCTTCCTGTTGATATCGGAACGGAAGACAAGCCCGTTCCCGCTACCCAGCCTGATGAGGTTAAAAAGGCTGCCAAAAACAAGGAGGATCTTTCCGACATCGACTATCTTTACGAGCCGGATCCCGATACCATTCTGGACACGGTGCTTCCGCTGTTCGTGAACATTCAGATTTGGCAGGCCTCGCTGGAATCCTTTGCTGCTGAACAGGGCGCCCGAATGACCGCAATGGACAGTGCCACCGAGAATGCCGGAGATATCATCCGCGATCTCGAGTTGAAATACAACCAGGCACGACAGGCGGCCATTACCACGGAAATTTCTGAAATAGTTTCCGGCGCTGAAGCGTTATCAGAATAATTTTGTATCTTTGGCTTTTTCGGAGAGATGGCAGAGTGGTCGAATGCGGCGGTCTTGAAAACCGTTGAGCCGCAAGGCTCCGGGGGTTCGAATCCCTCTCTCTCCGCTCAAAAAGCTCCTTAAAGGAGCTTTTTTTTTGGACCCATCAACCGGAAAACATATGCAGAAATTCCTTTTTATCTTCCCCTGGCTGATATTGCTGCCCTTTCTGCCATTTTCCCCTGTAAAAGCGCATTCTCCATCACCCGATACCGTGTACATCACGTTTGAAGAGTTTGCAGCAATTGCAAAAGAATATTCCGCAAACCTGGATGCCCGCAGAAAAAACGTTGAAATGGCGGAAAACAGAATAAGGCAGGCCCATGCCAATCGATTGCTACCCGACCTGAGACTGACCACGGCGCACGGCCTTGTGCCCGGTGTCAAATCCCGGGATCCGAATATCACACCCGGTCAGTATTACCTGGATCCCAACCTGGAAAACGACTGGGAAGACTGGGGTATTTTCACTCAGGCGGAGATAAGCGGTCTTCAGCCCATCTACACCTGGGGAGCAATAGGTAACCTTGTAAATGCCGCCAGAAAAGGCGCCGAGGCGGCACGCTATGAGCTCGACTCGCAAAAAGAATCATTCACGCTGCAACTCTTTGAATTGTACCAGTCAGCCCTGCTGATAGCTGATCTTGAGCGTCTGACGAATGAAGCACTGCGTCAGCTCAATGAAGTTGAAAGGGAGCTGGAACGCCTCAGGGATGAGGGGGATCCTTCAATCGAAGAAAAAGATGTTTTTGAATTCTACATCCTCAAGGCAGAGTTCGAAGCCGAGGTTGCTGAAATGGAACTGACCCGCGATTTCATTCGCAGATCCTGGGGCCTTGTGCTTGCAAGCGGACCGGACCGCGTTTACCTGCCATCGGAACGCTTTTTTGATCCCGTGGCCGTAACGGTACAAGATTTTGGATTCTACGAAAACAACGCCCTGTTCAATCGACCGGAACTCAGAGGTCTCAGGGCCGCGGGTGAAGCGGCGAACTACGGACTTCAGGCCTCCAGAGCACAGTATTTTCCAAGCATGTTCCTCGGTTTGAGCGCCGGATTCGGGTACACTCCAAACCGTCCAAGGCAAAACAATCCGTTCATTCGAAACAACACCAACTTTCTATCGGCACGGCTTGGTGTGGGATTTCAGCAGAATCTCAACTTCTGGCAGACTAGTAACCGCGTTGAACGCTCGCGGATTCAGAAAAGGCAGCTGGATGATTTCCATGATGCAGCCAAAGATGGCATCCTGCTTGAACTAAGCGACCGGTACCGTGAGGCGAGAATCTCCGAGTCACGAAGAGAAAGCCGGATCAAAGCCCTCGAAATCAGCAGTGAATGGGTGCGAACCGAACAAATTGACATTGATATCGGATTCGGGGATGTCAGAAACCTGCTCGACGCCGTTAAAAAGAAAATGGAGCTGGAACTGGAAATTAGCCAGCTTACGTTCAACCTGAACCTGAACATGGCCCGGCTTTACCGGGCTGCCGGATTGCCACTTGGCGAACTGACCCGGGCAAATGGCTCTGCTCAGCGTGATTGACACCCGTGTTGAACATGAACAAATAGACGATTATCTCGTATAACGGATTAACAGACATACACAGTGAGGCTAAGTCCAGACCAGGGCGCAATAATCCCAATTGACCTTTTATCATACCAATACGTGCAGTTATGAAATACTTATCCATTCTTGTCATTTTACTTATATCCATCGCTTCAGTTCAGGCAAGTCCGGCAAAGGAACGGGAAATCAGAAACATCCTTGAAGAGAGGGATGACCAGATCAAGGAACTGCTGGGTCCGGAGGGAACCGAATACACCGACGAGCAGAGAGAACAGCTGCGCGACATCGTGAACGACATGATGGACTATCGCCAGATGGCCCAGTATGCCCTGGACGAGAAGTTTGACGAACTGACAAGTGAGGAGCAAGAGGAATTTGTTGACCTCTTTTCGCGTATAATCCGCGACCAGTCCCTCCAGCAGCTGGATATCTACCGGGCGGAAGTGATTTATGACAATATCTCGGTGGAGGGAAACGAGGCCATGGTCAATACAACAGCGGTACTCGACAACAATCGTATTCCGGTGCATTACAGGATGATCAACCGAGACGGCGATTGGGTAATTGCCGATATGTCCATTGATAATGCCTGGACCGCCGAATCCTACCGGCGCTCCTTTCAGAACATCATCCGCCGCCGGGGATACGATGCTTTGATCGACAATCTTCGCCGACGGGCTGAAAGAGCCTGAACACAGCCTGTGATCGGCACTTCGCTAAGCATCATGCATACGTGAAGCGACTGCCGCCCGGGTTCTCCCTGTCATGGTGCAGAATCCGGGTTGATCAGGAAATGGAGGTCAGTACTCCCAGCTTTTGCGACTCCTTCAGGTATTTTTGAAAGCTGTCCCTTTCCCTTTCGTTCAAGCGGAAACGTGGGTGGGCCAGGGAGTCCCGTCCGCGAAGTTTGAGCCAGATCAACCTGGCGGCATCGCCGGTACTGCTGCGCAGCCCGGCCATGAATCGACGTCGATTCCTTTTGTCACCTGCCAAACCGTGGATGATCAACCACGCAAACCCGGCATCAAGCTGTTGGGCCTTTGACAGATCCCAGTTTGCAAGAAAAGCCCGATCCGGATGTTTGTGACGTTCCGGGTATCGTTTTTCCGGGGAATTTGCATGCATCAGGCTTCCGGTGCAGCCAGATTTGGGTGCGTCTATGTAGGGATGATGAACAAGCTCCGGATCATCCAGGTGCAGCAGCACGGCTGAAAACCAGTTAATCCGGATTCCATCTTCTTCAAAGTGAGCAAGCTGATGCCGCATGCGTTCGGGATGATGCCAGGCTGCCGGATCCCAGTGGATGACAACGTCACCCCGGGCCTTCTGAAGACCGATGTTCTTCAGGGATCCGGTATCCCCCGCTAGGGCAGGGTCCGTTCTGATGTGCTGCAGCTCTGTTTCGGGGATATCCTCAAGAAGCGGGGCAAGATCATGCAAACCGCTGTCAATGACCAGCAGCTCTTTTTGCTGCCAGGTTTGCTGCTGATAGCACAGTATTGCCCTGGCCATCTGTTCCGGACTGTTGCCGGCGGGCAGCAGGCAACTTATCAGTGTTGATGTATGTTCCATGAAATCCCTGTTTGAAGGCCGTCCGGTTATGTTACCGCTGCGGCCAATGAATGCTTGCTTTCAGAATATCCTTTCCGGAATGAAATTTAACAGGTTTGACTCAGGATTATGCTTCCTTTCAAGTAAAATAACACTATTTTGGAAAGGTGCTGAAATTTCGTTTACACTATCCCGCAGTAATCCCGCAGTACGGACTTTCATCGCAAAATTCATGTGTTTAAAATCTCTGGATTCATAAGGTCACATAGAATGCCATGACAGTTTTTAATCATTAGCTCGTGTGTCAGAGTTCGTACTCTGTCATGGCATTTCATTTAAAATATTTCCTTTACCTCTTAAAAAAGATAGAAATACGGAGTCTCATGCATGGCCGATGTGTCTGGCACCAAACCTGAATCAAATACCGGCGAAACAGCAGATACTGCTGCAGAAGTCAAACAACCGGAAGGGTACGTGTATGCCAGCTACGGACCCGAAAAATTCCTTCGGGATGCCATCATTTCAGCGCTTACCCTGAGGCGCTATGACCGAAAAAGACCCATATCCCTGGTCTGCTGTAAAAAGCACCGGCAGCTGCTGAAATCCCTGCCTTTTGATCCCCCTTTTGACCTGGTGCTGGATCTGGATGATGACCATCAGTCCATCATCGGTTATAAGCACAACCTCCACCATTACATGCCCTTTGTGCGCAATCTGTATCTGGATTCGGACATGATCTGGTGCCGTGATCCGGACCGGCTGTGGCTCTCGCTGCGGCCCTATCCGTACACCATTACAGGCCAGGAATCCGCTGATGTTTTTTTTGGTTCACACAAAAATATCCGCATCCTCTCGGATATCCTGCTGCGCCGTCGCCAGCGTACCCTGAAACGTTTCGGGTTGAACAGCCTGGCCCGGGTGCAGACCGGCGTCATGTATGCAGCCGATGCCGGAATCACACGGAAAGTCAACCGCCTGGCTGCCGATATTCTCAAACGTAAAAGCGAAACTCATTTTGTGAGCCGGAGAAAAGAAAAAGGAAGAAACCTGGAAAGTTGCGAGTGGAGCCTTGGAATGGCCGTGACCATGCTGAACCTGCATGTCTATCCATGGTTCAATGCCCAGGAAAGCATTCAGCTGGATTTCATCCATCCATTGACCAAAGCCAACGCCAACTACTCCGAAGTTTCCTGTAAATACTATTGCAACCCTTTCATCCATTCACTCCGTGGTATTGAAAACAATCTTGCCAGGAATTTTCTTTTCACACTCTTCCGGCTGCTTCCCCGCGGCAACGATCACATGTGGGTCACCCCGTACATCCTGCACTTCGGCTGGGGCCATCAGAAGCCCTGGTTCGATCAATTTGTAAACAGAGAATGGGATAAGCTCACCTCATCCGGTGATAAAAGCTCTTGATGCACTTAATCACCCTGCCTTTGATCACGTAACGACAAGATGAAAAAGATGACCAGGTTCAGCGCCTTGTCCAGCACCTGGTTCACAAGAAGCAATCCTGCAATGCCTGCAGCCGACACCTCCACATGACGCACATACTCAAGGCTGGTTCCGATGAAGACCAAATCCTTGCTTGGCAGGAAGGGGATCCGGCTGAGAATGAGTTGCAGCACGATCATGGTAAACCAGATCTCAAACGCCACATATGGCATGACAACGTACCATTGCAGAACCTGCACAACCGTGAGTAGCAGCATGCGTCCGCTATGCAGCGCAAAAATGATGAGTGCCGGCTTTCGCGGCATGGTGAACAGGTATTCCCGGTACTTTCGGAAGAGAAAAAACGCCGCCGCCAGCATGATCAATCCGGCCGCCAGCATGACATACAGATCATCCAGAGCCACCCACGCACTCAGATTCAGTTGTCCTGTGCCCGTAAAAACTGCAAGAAGTAGAAGGACCACCAATGTGGAAGCAAGTGTAGAGAGTATATTGTTGTCTCGCACTACCTCGTAGGCTTCCTTATTGGGAATGCCAATCCTGCCCTGCAGCCAGAAAAAAAGCTGGACCTCTCCCGAGTATCCCAACACCACCTTGTTGTAAATTCGTTTTTTCAGAAATATCGACTGACTTTCCCAGAATCGAAGCGGCCACCGGATACTGTAGGTAAGGTATTCGGTTACAGGAAGGGCAAAGTAGAGTACCAGGAAAAGCAGATAGTACAGGGGGTGCACCGGCAGTTCGGACAGGACCTCCCGCCATCCAATCTGCAGTATTTGCCATATCAGGATACCGACAATGGTTGCCTGAAGCAGGTATTTGCCGTAACGAAGAAGCTGTTTGCCGGATTTGCTCCCGGCAAATGTCTCCAGACGGATCCACACCCGTTGGAACTGGTATTTCATCCCGAAACTTTGCGGGCCGTAAGTACCCGTGATATCATTTCCCGTATTGCAGGCAGCGATGAGAGGTGATGCAGTTTTTTTTCTGCATGGGCCCTTGCCTCGGCCGATTTCCGTGCCAGCTGCTCCTTATTGTCAAGCAATTCGGCAATCTGTCCGACATAGCCGCTTTTTGAGACGCGCAGACCGATCTTATCCGGAAGGACATCTTCATGAATGATATCCTCGAATGCCACCGGAGGTACACCGCAAGCTGCGGCTTCCGAGATGGTCCGGGGATAGTGATCGCGATAGCCGCTGTGAAAAAATACTTTGCCCTTGTTCAGATAGGCCGGCATTTCAGAGTATGAAATCGGTCCGAACCAGGAGACTTCCGGATATTTTCTGCGAAACAGCGGGAGCATCGGCCCGCCTCCGATTACCCCGACCTTCAGTTTTTTTGACAGTTCAAAAAGCGACTGATAGTTCTTGTAATTGGAAATAAGGCGACCGGCGGCAATCACATCATGAGTTTTCTGTACATCGGAATCAGGGGTGAAATGTCGTGTGTCAACGGATTTTGGAAGCCGGATCATCTTTCCCTCCGGTACAACAGTGCGCCAGAAGCGAAGAGAGCGCCGGGTCAGCTGCTGGAACTGATATTCCGTTTCATACAGCACAACTGCGGCATGCTTTACAATGGGGTGATACCACTCGCCGCCTATAACTACGGCAAAGGGGAATTTTTTTGGTATAAGCAGTTCTTTTGCCAGCTGAACACCAATCCCGCCGTCAATTCCCTTGATAACAAACAGATCGGCCTGCGCCTCCCTGGCAGCAGCAACCAGAGCCTGCGAAGTATGGTTCCGGCTTTTTCCATCGCTTTGATCCGTTTTGAAAATACGAACAGGAACACCGGGCAGATTGTCGTACTGCCACTCGGTTTCCATGGCTACATGTCCACCAGCCCAGAGCTGAGAAGGATAGCCCCGCTGCGAGGTCAGAGCCGGCATCCACTTGTCACGGTTTGCCAGTTCGGCAAACTCCTGCTCATCTATCAGATCATGATAGACGGGATAACTTTGTACATAAATGATGTTCATGTTTCCTGGTGTGTGTTCGTCGTAAAGAGATTCAGTGAACGTGATTCTTCTACATACTGCTCAAAAGCCGACCGAAGATGGGAGGGAAGCCGAAAACGGGGGTGTCCCGAAAGGTCGCCTCGTAAAAACTTGTGATACATGTAGTTCACCCAGCTTGCGGGACTGTTTCGGATCCGGCGTATAAAATGATCTTCTTCCCAGGTGTTGGTTCCGTGAAAACAGCGGATGAAAAGTCCGGCATGAATCTCCGGCAGTTTAATGTACCTTCGCTTCATCCACTGCTTCAGATAAACCGTATCCTCCGCTCTTCGGTATTCCGGATAGCGAATGGTTTTACTGCGCCTGTGCATGATGCTGCCCGGAATACCATTTGGAAGATATCCAATATACGGCAGAGAAAAAAAGTCCTGATTGTCCAGATGCATTAACGAGGCTGACAGGCAGCACGCATCGTATCCCTGATCAAGACAAGATACCTGGCGGGCAATGCGTTCGGGATGGTACCAGTCGTCGTCATCCCACTGAACCAGATACTCGCCCCGGGCATGCTCCAGTGCAATGTTGCGAAGCGTGCCAAGTACCAGCCGCGAGGTTCTGGGAATGCGGACATAGGTAACGTCACGGGGATCAATGCCATGAAACAGGGGGGTATAATCCTCCTTTCCGTCGTCAATGATGACAAGCTCTCTGTTCGGGTAGGTCTGATTGACAAAGCATGTCACGGCACGTTCCGCAAGGCGCTTGCGGTTAGCTGTAACCATCAGACAACTTACCCTCGGTATCCCGTTTGAAATATTTTCCTTTTTTGACATGTCAGATAAATCGTATATCAAAAATACGACTCAGTGAACCAGGAAAAAATTATAATTTATCGGGACATTTCCATCAATTTTTCCGATTCCGACATATTCGATTACTTCTCCGCCAAGAAAACTCCTGACAAGCCGGCGGCGAATCCCGCCTATCTCCTCAAGAAAGGAGACATGCTGGAAATCTTCCTGCCTGCTGAATACGCTGCGGCGGCCTGATTGAAAGACCACTTCAACATGTCTTGGAACGGTCTTTCCACCAATTCGGTCCGAGTCAAGGACGGTTATCTGTGCGGGCTTTTCAAGATGGGTAGGTGAATTTTCGCGGATAAGCGAAAAACCCACCACATCGGTCTGGGAACTTCTTTTGGGAACCAGATAGTAGCCGGTGCGGAACCCGCTATCCGTGTGGCTGATGTGACGGAATCCCTTGTTGACCACTTTGGAGGTAAGATTTGTCTGGAAGGTGTGGTCCATGTAAGCCGTGCCGCTGACATGCACCGTATCTCCGTTAACAGCTACGATTCCACTGACTTCAGCGCGGGGGATGTGCACAAAAATGCCCATATCCTCACTTTCCAACCGGAAAATACCATCACCCCAGGTGTATCCCTGGTGAATGTCGTGGAAGTCCAGGTCAACCAGATAGCTTACCCCGTCTTTGGTCGTATTGAAATAGACGTGGTGCTCATGGGGAAGCTTTCCGTAAAGATAAATATCGCGGCCCTGGTGTAGACGGATCTTGTGCTGCTCCTCATCAATCACCAGATGTTCTATGGCAAACTCGCGAGCCACATTATAGTTTTCACCCATGAAATTGGAAACAAACAATTTGCCGCCGCTCACGGGGCTTTTTAAGGATCCGAAATTGGCAAGAGAAAAGGTCAGATGAAGATGCAGATCATCCTCGAAGAACAGATGATAACTCCAGAATTCATTGTAATAGTCACCTTTCATTGTGTGCGGAAGCATGTCTGACCACTCTGTCTGCCGCAGACCGTCATCGGGAGTGCCCGACTTCGTTGTGCAGTCCGGTTTGTCGGGTGCATCCGCTGCAATGGTTGTCACTGAAAACAGAAAAATCATTAAGACTACGGCAAAATACCGTACCGCCTGATACGTAATATTCTTCAACAGGTTTGTTACAGACATGATATAATGGATTTTTTTTGCCGGCCGGCTCGTTCAGTCAAGAAAACAGCATCATTCTCTCGAACAACGGATGGTGCGCGGCTATCTTATGGAACGCCAGTTCCGGCCTTGTATTACAATCCGGCAATATCCCGATTTTTTTACTTCCGTCACAATCCTTACTGCATGTGAGAACGGCTTGGTTTTCAACAATTTTTTGTAACTTCTTTACCGATTATAACATTTCAAAGATACTTTCATGAGAACTTTACTCGCCCTGCTCAGGCCCCTGATTCAGCTCAACTACCGGTACCCATTTGCAGTTCTGCTGATTTCCATTTCACTTGCTGTCGGAGCGGGGTTTTATGCAACCAGGCTGGCTATTGACACCGACCTCGCCAGTTTGCTGCCGGAACACTACGAAAGTGTCCAGGCCCTTGAGCGGCTGCGCGAATCCGTGGGAGGGGAGACCCCGCTGGAAGTGACTATCAACTCCCCCGATTTCGAGGCAAACAGGGCGTTCGCCGAAGCCCTGATACCCAGGGCCATGGAACTCCACGACCCCCGTCGGGATGACTACTTTGTCAACCGCTATGAGTTTCGCCGGGATGTGGAAGTGCTCAAGGATTATGCCCTGTATCTCTCAACGGAAGATGAAATCGACCAGGTAATCAACTATCTGGAGGACCGGCTGGAACGGGCCCGGCTGGAAGCCAACCCGTTTTTTATCGATTTCGAGGATGATTTTGACGATGAGGAGGATGACGAGGAAGACCGCCTGCGGAAGTTTGAAGAAATGTACCACGAGCTGATCCCCTCGGAATATCCCGTGAACCAGGACAGTTCCAGCCTGGTACTCAGCTTTTACCCGACCGGATCACAAAGCGACCTGACTTACATTCGCAATCTTTTCGATGCATTCCAGCAACTCATTGACGAAATGGATCCTGCATCTTATCATCCGGAAATGATTGCCATTGCGGGCGGACGTCTGGAACGGCATCTCATGGAACTTGACTCCATAATAAAGGACGTCATCACCAGTTTCGGGTCGGGTATTACCGGCGTGATCCTGCTGGTGGGATTCTATTTCATGATCAAGAAAATCATCAACTATCGAAGGGGACATCGCCGTCACCGCACCCACAAACTTTTCAATCACCTGATCCGGTTTCCTGTTCCCATTCTGGTTATAGGCGTTCCCCTGCTCATCAGTCTGAGCATAACCTTTGCCATTACCTACTTCGTTTTCGGAACACTCAACACCATGACTTCGGTGCTGTTTGTCATTCTCTTCGGCCTCGGCATCGATTACGGAATCCATTTCTATGCAAGATACCTGGAGAAACGATCGTCAGGGGAGCTGGTCCGGAATGCGCTGATGCAAACCTATGAAGGAACCGGCTCCGCCATCATGACCAGCGCCACCACCACCGCCGTGGCTCTTTTTGTCCTTGTAATAGCCGATTTCCGGGGATTTTCCGAGTTTGGGTTCATATCTGGAACCGGAATTGTTCTGGCCTATCTGTCCATGTTGTTCATCATGCCGGCCATTATCGTGATCTTTGAGCGCTACGGCCTGATCCTGATAAATAAAAACATGTTCCCGGACCACACCAAATCCGGCAGCGGCAAACCGTTTCCGTTTGCACGTGTCATTTTTGCCGCCGGAACCCTGATTGTAGCAGTAGTGCTCTTCAATACCGACAAACTCTATTTTGAGTACAACTTTGGAAAACTGGAACCTGAATTTCCAAAATACGAGAGTTACCGTGATTTGAGGGGGAATATAGACCAGGCAGGTGGAAGACGAAATCCGGCCTACATTCTTGCCGATACCGATGAGGAAGTCCGAATGATTCTTCAGACCATCCGCGAGAAGAAGGAAACCAATCCCGAAACGACCATTCTTGACGTTGAAGCCTTGCAGGAACGCTTCCCTGTCAATCAGGCGGAAGAGGAAATCAAGCTGGCCAAAATCGCAGAAGTGCGCGAGCTGCTGCGCGATCCGTTCATGCAGGATGTGGAAGGTGAGTACATGGATATCCTGCAACGAGCTTCACGGGTCACCGAACCATTGAGTGTGGATGATGTGCCCGAATTCCTGAAAAACAGATTCCTCACCCGCGACGGTGAAATTGGCCGCTTTGTAATGGTGTACCCCGCTGTGGGACTATCCGATGGTAGAAATTCCATCGCATTCAAAAACGAGATCGGAACGATCCAGACGGCGGACGGAAAAACATACCATGCCGCAAGCACATCCATAGTGGCTGCCGAGATGCTTGAACTGATGAGAGACGAAAGTCCGTATATGGTTGCGGCGACATTTATAATGATTTTCATACTGGTCTACATCGGATTCCGGTCTTTCCGGTGGACGATCATCGCCATGCTGCCGCTTCTTATCGGGCTGAGCTGGACTTTCGGCGCCATGATGCTGCTTGGGCTGTCCTTCAACATGTACAACCTGGTGGTTCTTCCGGCCATCCTGGGTATCGGAAACGACAATGGGGTCCACCTGGCCAGCCGGTATCGGGAAGAAGGGAAGAAGAGCATGTCCGCCGTACTGAAAAGTACCGGACAGCATATCAGCATCGGATCACTGACAACCATGATGGGATTCGCCGGCCTCTTGCTGACAAATCATCCCGGCCTTACCTCAATTGGAATTCTGGCCGTAGTGGGAATAGGTCTCACCCTTTTTTCTGCACTGACTTACCTGCCATCCATGGTCCAGCTTCTCGAAAACAGAGGATGGATCCGGTTCTGAACCCGGCACATGTTCCCCAGCCGAATGACAGCATGATCACAGACACATCCGCATGATCACAGACACATCCGCAATCGTCCTGAAAACGATACCTTTCAGTGAAAGCAGTCTGATCGTGACCCTGCTCAGTGAAAAACACGGGAAAATGGCCGTCATGGCCCGTGGCGCTCGTCGCAACAAAAACAGGTTTGGCGGCCTGCTTCAAGCGGGAGCCATACTGGATGTGTCCTATTACCACAAATCCACCAGGGATGTCCAGAATTTGAGCGATGCTGCCCAAAAACTGCCGACATGGCGCATCTACCAGAAGATGGAGAAGATGGCTATTGGTCTGGCAACCATTGAACTCTGTGAACAGTTATGTCATGAATACGAGCCCATGCCGGAAATGATGGAATTCATGATGCATTTCATGGCATGGCTTCACAGTACCGATGAAAACCCGCGGTTTCTGTTCCCCTACATCCAGTTTCGGCTGGCGCAGATAACCGGCATCGGAATCACACTGAACTTGCCGGAGCCGGATTTGATGCCGCAGGAGGGAGGTTCCTCCCATCACCAGGGAACAAATGAACCGCTAACAGCTTTCGAGTGTTACCTGAACGTGGAAAGCGGAAGCATTACGGGCAAAGCCGATAACGGGCTGAATTTCGGTCTCACAAAATCTCAGACCGAATACCTGCGTTATATTGCTGACGGCAAGAAGGCTATGCTTGTGCAAGCCGAATTTCCGGCAACTGACTTGAAACATCTGATCCATCATCTGGATGCCTATTTTCAGTATCATCTGGAGGGTGTCAGAGGAAGACGATCGGACGCCATTTTTGAACAAATTCTTTGATAGCATGCCACTCCACCAAAAACTGCTGACCAGTATCCTGGTCCTGCTGACCGGCATGCTGCTGGGCGCACTCCTTATGCTGACGCGTGGCAACTGGATCCCTCCGGAACGGGTAGAGGTGCGCTATACCGAAGTGATGCGCAGCTCGGAATCACCAGAATCGAGGCGCGCACCGGAATTTACTGGTCCGGCCACACTTTTCGGGGATATTGCTGAGGCAGTCATCCCGGCAGTGGTCTACATCGAAACGGAAATAGCCATGCAGCAGGCTGTCCCGGACGATGAAAACCATCATTTTGAAAACCAGTTCTGGGACCGGTTTCTGCCCCGGAGAAGAGCGCAAAGCATCGGCTCCGGAGTGCTCATTTCACGCGACGGGTACATCCTTACCAATCACCACGTCATAGAGGGCGCGGATAAGCGCATCAAGGTGATGACCCACGACCGCAAGCAGTATCAGGCAATTGTCGTTGGCAGCGATCCGTCAACGGACCTGGCCGTGATAAAAATAGAAACCAGCGATGCAACACCGATCGTCATCGGCAATTCGGATCAAGTCAGGATTGGTGACTGGGTGATGGCTGTCGGTAATCCCTTCCGACTCAGATCAACGGTTACCGCCGGTATCGTCAGTGCCATAGGAAGAGACGTGGATATTATAACCGACCGGATGCGCATCGAGAGCTTTATCCAGACCGACGCCGCCATCAACCGTGGGAACAGCGGAGGCGCGCTGGTCAATACCAATGGGGAATTGATAGGCATCAATACCGCCATTGCCTCGGAAAGCGGAACATACCAGGGCTACGGATTCGCCGTACCGGTCAACATGGCCATGAAAATCGGACAGGATATGATCGAATTCGGTACTGTCCAGCGGGCGTTCCTCGGAGTGGAAATAACCTCCCTGGATTACGATCAGTCCCGAAGGCACGGTCTCAGCCAAGTGGGTGGCGTAGAGGTGCGCAACCTGGTGCCGCGTGGAAGTGCCGACAGGGGCGGACTGAAACGCGGGGACGTGATCCTAGCCGTGAACGGATTTCCCGTGGATGCCGCTAACCGCCTGCAGGAACGGATCGCACTCATGCGGCCCGGCGAGGAGGTGGAGTTGAGCGTATGGAGAAACAAGTCCCGGATGGATGTAAGCTTTCCCCTTATGGGACTGGAAGATGAAACAATCCGCGAATGGGCAAGTGCCGCCACGCCACCGCCACAACCCCTGGAGTTTGAGGCAGATCCGGAGTCAGCTGTGCCCCAGCAATCTTTTGATGCCGGGTTCACACTTGCGGAACTGGCCATCCTGGAAGAGCTCTCGCGCAACGAACTGGTAGTGGTAAGGGTAGAACAGGGCAGCACCTCCTACGAGGCCGGCATGAGGAGCGAGGACGTCGTTACCCACCTGGATGGTTCCCCCGTGGCATCGCTGAAAGCATTTTCGGACTCCTGGAAAAACAAAAAAAATAGCGAGATCACAATCCGGGTTCAGCGAGATTCACGGACCCTGACTCTTGTTATACCACCGCATCAGTGAGATTAGTCATGCCTGGTACAGCAAATGTATAACATTCAATGTGATCGCTCCCCGGTCCGGGCCTGATCATGCCCGTCGTTAACAACTGAAGGGAAATCTCTTTCCATGTCCAGATACCTGCTCATACTAATTTTTTTTACCGCTGGCGCACTCCTTGCCAGTTCATGTGCACAGCTGCGCGACACCGCTGTCGATAAGGAGGAACAGCCGGAAGAACAGCCCTCAGCACCTGAAGAGCCGGAAGTGGAGGTCGCGGAAATTCCCCCATGGCACAACCCGGCCGGACCAGTGGAACTCACATTGGATTCACTTTTTGTATCAGCCGCTGCCGTCGCCGCAGATTCATCCGATGCCCTGGCCATCGCCGAACTGGCGCTTCTGGAATACACGAACAATGGCATTACCGGAATTATAATCCTCCTGCTGGAAGAACAGGGGCAGGGTGTACTGGATGATCCGGGTTCGACCACGGCATCCGGGGAGCAACGCGAGATGTTGATCCGGCTAATGACTCTGGGCGATGAGGATCTGGAAGAGATTCGTCCCGATTCCCGGCAGGTGTTCTGGCACCATGAAAACGGTCAGGTTCGCTGCTACATACGTCACGCCTACGACCGGTCGGCCCTGGACGCATTGGTGCGGGCACACCTGCAGTAGTTGAAGGTAAAATCATTACGCAACATTTAAAACGCAGTCACTGCGCAACAGTTGATAGCGCAGTGACTGCACAGCAGTTGAGATCATAATTACTTCATGTACGAGATGATCCTGTCGCCAAACTCGGAGGTTTTCAGCAGGGTGGCGCCTTCCATCTGCCGCTCGAAATCATAGGTAACCTCTTTGCTGCTGATAGCCGTCTCCATGCCCCGTTCAATGAGCCGGGCCGCCTCGGACCATCCCAGATGATCCAGCATCATCACAGCAGAGAGAACTAGGGATCCCGGATTAACCATATCTTTACCGGCGTATTTTGGCGCCGTTCCGTGGGTGGCCTCAAACAGCGCAAAACCACTCTGGTAGTTTATGTTGGCTCCGGGCGCAATGCCAATACCGCCTACGCAT
Source organism: Balneolales bacterium (assembly GCA_007120385.1). Taxonomy (GTDB): domain Bacteria; phylum Bacteroidota; class Rhodothermia; order Balneolales; family Natronogracilivirgulaceae; genus SKNL01. The sequence continues at coordinate 28,217 of SKNT01000026.1, read as the reverse complement.
GCCGCCAGTGCGTCGGAAATATAGTCGCCATTGAGGTTGAGTGTGGCTATGACATCGTATTCCGCGGGCCGCGTAAGGATCTGCTGCAGGAAAGCGTCCGCTATCACATCCTTGATCACAATTCCACCCGGCAACTCGCACCACGGCCCCCCGTCAATCTCTTTGGCATCGTATTCTTCTTTGGCGAGTTCGTACCCCCAATTCTTGAAGCTGCCCTCGGTGAACTTCATGATATTGCCCTTGTGTACCAGGGTCACACTTTTGCGTCCCTGCTCAATCGCATAGTCAATGGCAGAACGGATAAGCCGCTTGCTTCCTTCTTCCGAAACCGGTTTGATTCCAATGGATGAGCTGTCAGGGAACCGGATATTGGTGGCATTCATCTCTTCGATGAGAAATTTCTTGATCTTGTCGGCTTCCGGCGTGCCGTTCTGATACTCGATGCCGGCATATATGTCCTCGGTATTCTCGCGGAAAATGACCATATCGGTGAGTTCGGGCTGCCTGACCGGACTCGGCGTTCCTTTATAGTAACGAACGGGCCGAACACAAGCGTAGAGGTCAAGGAGCTGGCGCAGCGCCACATTCAGACTGCGAATGCCGCCACCGACCGGAGTGGTGAGCGGACCCTTTATTGCAACACGATATTCCTTGATCGCATTCAGCGTATCATCCGGCAGCCAGGTGTCGTTGCCGTAATGATCCACCGATTTTTCTCCGGCATAGACTTCCATCCATGAAATCTTTTTCTTCCCTCCGTAAGCTTTGGCAACGGCCTGATCCACCACTTTTTTCATAACCGGTGTAATATCAACCCCGATTCCATCTCCTTCAATGTAGGGGATAACGGGATTATCCGGCACCGAAAGTGTGCCGTCTTCTCGTAATGTAATTTGTTTTCCGTCAGCTGGTATTACAATTTTCTCAAATTTCATAATCTGATTTCTATGGAAGAATCTGGTTCAGGTTTTTGTTGTCCGGCATCTAAAGATAAGAAACAAATGATTTAGAGTCGTTCGCGAATATGCATTGCAAAGATAACAAAATAGGCCGACCCTATGATTCCCGTTCCCGTCGATAATTGCTATATTACTGATGAACCGCATGACGTTGCTTTCCCGCAATTGGATACAACACCAGTTATCGGTCTGAAAGAATAACCCGGTTGGCTATGCCGTTTTCCAACTGGAGTCTATAACGATGCATGCACAAGGACTTCAAATTTCACCGGCAGCATAACGAAGATGCTACGCTGTTTCACAACCCTAAGAACGTTCTGACTGACCATGCTTTCACCTTTGATGGGCAGAAGGCCCCAGCACAAACGCTTCAATTACCAGTACCGGTACTACAAGCCGAATCCTCTGAGACCCGATCGCATCAAGTTCCGGAGGATTACCCGCCGCGGCACCGGAGGCTCCATCCTGCTTTATGCACTCCTGCTGTTTTTGGTCTTGTGGATCATCACCTGATTCCAGAAATCCGTTCACGTAACCGTTAGAAGCAATTACCCGTTTTGGCAACATCAGGCGATCCAACCTCTCTTATAAAAGTACTTTCACCGGAAGTATCCAACAAAATCGCTGCAGGTGAAGTCGTGCAGCGCCCGGCATCCGTTGTCAAGGAGCTTCTGGACAATGCCATTGATGCCGGAGCCGATCATATCACCGTGGTTCTGCAAAATGCCGGCCGAACTCTTATCCAGGTGCGGGATAACGGCTGCGGCATGTCACCGCAGGACCTTCCTCTTTGTTTCCTGCGTCATGCCACTTCCAAGCTGAGCACGGTTGAAGATCTGCTGGATATCCGAACCCTCGGGTTCCGCGGAGAGGCCATGGCATCTATTGCGTCCGTTTCTCATGTGACCGTTACAACCAAGCGTTTTGAAGATGAAAGCGGACTGGAATACGAGATTCGGGGTGGTGAGGAAGCCGGACTCCGGCCCGCTGCTTCGGACAACGGGACCAGCGTCACCGTTCGCAACCTTTTTTTCAACGTGCCCGCACGCCGCGCTTTCCTGAAGACAGACGCCACCGAATTCCGTCATATCCTGCTGACTTTTCACCAGGCAGCCCTGGCATGGCCCGAAATAGCCTTTGACCTGGATGCCGACGGTGAGATCGTATATCGGTTGGCATCCTCGGACATGGAGTCACGGGTAGCCGAACTGTTTGGAAAATCCTACAAGGCCAGTCTCATCCCGCTTGCTGAATCCACCAGCATGGTACGCATACGGGGCCTGCTCTCCGACCCCAAACTCGCAAAAAAAACCCGCGGGGAACAGTTCCTCTTTATCAACAGGCGTCCCTTTTATCACCGGCACCTCAACTACGTCATCCAGGAAATTTACCGTGACTGGCTCGGACAGAATGAGTATCCCTTTTTTGCTTTATATTATGAAGTTGATCCGGAGGGCGTAGATGTGAATGTCCATCCAACCAAACAGGAGATCAAATTCGAAGACGAGCGGATGATATCGACTTTCACCCGGTCGGTCGTGAAAAAAGCACTCAATGAACACATGCGCGTGCCGGTGTGGAATCCGGCCGACAGCGACATGCCCCTGTCTGATGTTTCTAAACAGGACCGCCTCCGGAAACTTTTTGAAGGTGATTCAGACTCTGGCAAGCAACATGCATATTCTCAGGACAATTTCCGGAATACAAGAAAAAGGGTTCCATCAGACTCGTCCTTGAGGCTTTATGGTGAGGGGCCCGGTTCCACCGATACGGATAACCGCCTTAATACGGCCGTCAGCGGGGGAGGCGGGTCGCACGAACTTTCCCCGGAAGGGGATTCCGCAAGGCGGGTGCAGGGATCCGAAGGGGAGCCGTGGCCAGTCAGAAAAGGGAGGACCCACCTGTCGGAGACACGCTTCAGCCAGATTCACAATCAGTACATCATCTCACAGACCAGAAATGGCATGCTGATCATGGACCAGCACGCCGCGCACAAGCGGATTATCTATGAGAAAGTATTGAATGAAGCCGAAAGCGGACTGCCCAGCACCCAGCAGCTGCTCTTTCCCATTTCAATCAACTTTTCCGCAAGCGATTTCAGCCTGCTCAAGGAGCTGCACCCGGTTATCACCCGCATGGGATTCAACGTGCAGTTGCTGAGCGGGAATTCGGCCATGATCCTGGGGGTTCCGTCCGACATACGCCTCGACAATGAACAGCATGTCCTTGAATCCATAATGGAACAGTACAAAATGATGTCGCGCTCACTTTCACTGGATGAAAAGCAGCGTGTTGCCCTGGCTATTGCAAACAAGGCCGCCATTCCGAGGGGGAAAAAACTGACAGGCGAAGAGATGGAGGCGCTTGTGGATAAACTGTTTGCGTGCCAGGACCCCTTCCGCGACCCGCTCGGCAAGCGCACCATACGGTCTCTCAGTGTGGATGACCTCCGTGCCATGTTTCGCTGACCGCCGACGGCAGGTCAGCCCGGCAGCCATCATGCCATCTTTTTCCATCCGGCCGTACACAAACGCCCCCGGATAACGACACAACCGGTGATCCCGAAGCCATGGTCCTCACCGGTCCTGGATGAGCGGAAGTACGTTGTATCCCCTTGTGAGCAGGTACACGGCATGATCCTCAAGCATTTTTCGGATCTGCGTGCTTGAAATCACATGCGTGATTCCATAGTGAATCAGGGCTTTCTGCTCGACAAACATCCCATCACCGTAAGGCAGATGGGATGGATGCTCCATGGCCTCGTCTTCATCAGGCACCAGAAACCACTCCCGTGATGCCGATGTGGAACGTGCCATTCCCACCCATTCGAAGGCAGGTAGACCACCGTTGATGGCAACTACAGCTCCACCGCTGAAACCGGGGTTAAACAGGCCGTCAGTGACAAATGAATGGTGCCGGTCACGGCGCGCAAAGCTGACTATGGCCGTAGTAACCATGGGATAACCCCTCGGATAGCCAAAACTGTAAGTAAAGGTTCCAATCCGCAAACGATCCGGACGTCCGAAAGGATACGGGAAAACGGGAAACTGCTCTCTGACCGGGACGTCAAGCATGGAAGGATCCACCCGGGCTCCGATAATAGCCAGATCGGCAAATTCGTCTTCTGCAAGAACCTCGAATGTGCCGACATAAGGAGCGTCAAAGAGCCAGTTTACATGATTCGTTTTGATGGTGACGCTGCTGAGGTAGGGCTGCCCTTTCTCCACGAATTCGTACAGGGTGTCAGGGGAGGAAATGACATGCCGCGCGGTCAGCATGCCGATTTGGTGGTCCTGATTGTGGATGATTATAGCTGTGCCTGATGAGGTGCTGTGGCTTTGGACCACCGCAGTGGCAAGGGATTCTATGTTCGGTGATTCCGCGATGTGCTCAGGCAGTATTTTGCCGCCAGGTTCAAAAATGTATGTTTCGTAGTGGGATGTACTCGTGATTCTCTTGACAGATCGCTGGATGCGCTCCAGATGGGGGGCGGCATTGCCAATCGGATACCCGGTCAGATATTCCCCGGTGCCCGGTTCCTGGTCAAGGTAAACCAGTTTCTGAGTACAGGAACCCGCCAGGATCAGCGCGGCAGTAAAGAAAATAATGGCATGGAAACTGGTATACTTCATTCTATTATGGTTGAGATACAGGCAGAATGTAAATTTAATTGTCAATATGGCTGAGTAGATCCGTTACCAGGGAACGTCGCTCCGGGTTCATGCTGATTTCTGCTGAAGCAAATAGAGAAGCCGTATGGAAAAGTGCCTTCTGCTTTTCATCCCGGTCGCGTATGCGCTGCATGACCAGCAGGGCATCCGTAGCCGCCCGCTCAGCCGTAGCCAAATTCACTTTGTTTTTCAAATCTATGGACAAATGCGCCAGTGCAAACGAACGCCAGTAAAAGTCGCGGATCTCGTAAGCAAGCTCCGATGGCTGTGAAATCATTCGCTGATCCAGATAGCTTGATACCAGTGTAAAAAGGAAGTACGCCCTGCGGTCCGTCATGCCGGCCAGTGTGCGGGCAAAATCGTGAAACCCCCTTGTTATGGCATGGGTAAACAGGTCAGGAATGTGCTCCTCGAATGAGGAATGATCCATCTGGTACCATGATGCTGCATCAAGGGCCCGGTCCGGACGTCCAAGTGAGAGCCATTTTTTGATGATCGTTGTTATCAGCCGGTTGATGTTACCCGGATCGGATACCTGTCCGGTCTGCTCCTCAGCCTGCTCCATGGCTTCTGCAGCCAGGGACCGCCGATCATGACGCAAGTGGATGTCTGCGACAAGAATATGGGCGCCGGCTCTGACAAGGGGAGAGCCAATGGCCGGTATCCGCGGCAGCGCTGCCTGGAGCAATGAGTCGACAACATCTTCACTGACCCCGGGTATCAGCGCCAGTTCGAGCATGGTTTCGGTTTTTTCCTCTACACTGTCCGGGACACGCTCAAGCAGGGCGAGCGCCGCCGAGATACTATCCATTTTAGCAAGCTCAACCGCAATGGAAGCGAGGGCTGTCTGCTGAAAATAGGCACGTTCAAAACGCTCGGCGGTCTCGACGGCCTTGTGGTGGTCGCCATGCCGGGCAATGGCTATGGCCAGGTCTCTATATACAAAATCGGCATAATTGGAATCCATTTTTTCAATATGCCCGATAATCATACGGCTTAAGTCAAATTCTCCATGCATTGCCAGCGTTGCTGACAGTTGTGAGAGCGCATTGATATGGTCAAGGTTTCCTGCATCAGCCGGCTCCGGCAGTTTCTCCTGCAACAAGGCTACCGCCTGCGGCCGGTATCCGGCTGCAAACATGCCGTCGCTAAGCTGGTCGATAAGTTTGATGCGGCTCACCGGATCCATATAGTCCAGGTAGGCAGTGATCCGGGCATATGGCCGGCCGGGTACATCGCGGATAAAGCCTCGCTCCAGTATATGAAACAGAGCCTCGAACAGCAGGACCTGATCCTGTATCAGATCCGTGAACCGCAGACTCTGATCCCAGCGTGACAATTCCGCGAAATGAACCGAAAGCTCGTAGTAGAACCGGTCTGTCAGTTCCCGGTTCCAGTGACGCTCCGCCAGGCTGACGACCTGTCCGGCAACCTCATCGTGCCGGTCACGCTGTCCGCTGTCATAGAGCCGACGCGCATGGGCCAGTTTCTTCAGCGCGCGCTCCTCTTCACCCACCAGTTCCGCAAGGTACAGCGCCAAATTGTGAAAACTCTCCAGCGACCTGGCCCTGGAAGCCAGACGCGGAACCTTATCCCTCAACTCGCCAATGGTTGTATCACCAATCCGGGTACGCCTTTGCGTAACGTCAACGGCAACTGTTGTACCGGGATAATTGGCAATGATATAGTCAATTTTCTCAACAGCCTGGCGATAGTACGAATGCGCAGCAGCCGGATCCGTCGCTTCGGATTGAAGCCCGTTTTGGGTGAGCTGATAGGCTTCAACAAAAAGCCTGTTTGCTTCACGGTCCGTGTCCGACGTTCTACAACCGGCAAGACAGGTACAAAAAAGCAGAAGAGTAACAGGTAGGAGTGGACGAATATTCATGCTTCTGAAAATGGTTTGCGAATAACCTAAAATAAGAATCTTTCTGCGATTCTCATGCATCGGCGTGCAAGAGGGCAGCGAATCACAGTTTTCTTGCAATTCACTTAAACAGCTTACCAGTGACATATCTTTTACATATATTACTCCTGCCATGAAACGCACATGACAGCCTCCGGCTGACACACAGGAGGATGATTAAATCCTGTCATGTGAATTCATTCTGACCATATGAATCTAAATTGATTTAAACAGATGAAACGATTCATACTTCAACAGGACTCAGGCCCGCGGCACGATGCCTCGTATCGCATTGCCTATGCAGAACTGCTTAACGAGCAGCAGTACGATGCTGTTATGCACGAGCGCGGACCTGCACTGGTGATTGCAGGAGCCGGCACGGGGAAAACCCGCACCCTGGTATACCGAGTTGCACGGCTTGTGGAGGACGGGGTTCCACCGGACCAGATACTCCTGCTTACGTTTACAAGGCGAGCCGCCAAAGAAATGCTCGATAAAGCCTCCGGAGTGCTGGATGAACGCTGTGCTCGTGTGAGAGGCGGAACATTCCACCAGTACTGCAACCAGCTGCTGCATACCCATGCCAGGCATATCGGATATCCCAACACTTTTACACTGCTTGACCAGTCCGATGCCGCCGACGCCATCCACCTCGCAAGGGGCCCCCTGGCAGCCCAATTGCGCGGCAAGCGTTTTCCGCAAAAACATACCCTGCTATCCATTTTCTCCGCAGCCGTCAACCGGCAACTCCCGATTTACGAAATAATCGCTTCCGGATATCCCCAGTTTCTCAGTCACCATGATGCCATCGAAGAGGTTCAGAAAAGATACTCTGATTATAAAAGTGAAAATGCTGTAATGGACTTTGACGATTTGCTTGTTAAAACCAGAACACTGCTTCTGGAAAATGAACAGATCCGGCAAAAAATAGTTGCAGTCAACCGGTTTGTGATGGTGGATGAGTACCAGGATACAAACACACTTCAGGCAGAACTGGCCGAACTTTTCAGTTCAGAACATTACAATATCATGGCCGTGGGTGATGATGCTCAAAGCATATACGCCTTCAGAGGTGCCGATTTCCGCAATATACTCACGTTTCCGGGCCGGTTTTCAGGATGCCGGGTGATCCGGCTGGATGAAAATTACCGTTCCGTTCAGCCCATCCTTGATCTTGCAAATACTTTAATAAACAAAGCAAGTAATAAATTTGAAAAACAGCTTTTTTCCCGAAAAGAGGGGGGAGACCTTCCCGGCCTGGTAAAAGCGCCATGCGAAAGGTACCAGTCCCGCTTCGTTACGCAAATGCTTCTCCAGCTGCGAGAGCAGGAAGTCCCCCTGGGAGATATTGCCATACTTTTCCGCAATGGCCGCGACTCCTACGATCTGGAATGGGAGCTCAACAAGAAAAATATCCCATTTCAGAAATTTGGAGGTCAAAAATTTTCAGAAGCGGCCCATATTCGCGATATTCTTGCACATATAAAGATAATTGTAAATCGTGATGATCAAATTGCATGGAACAGGGTACTCCTGCTTCTGGAGGGTATCGGCCCCAAAACGGCAGGGGAGCTGATCTCGTGGCTCCGCAGGAACAAATCCCGGAATTTTATGGAATACGGGCTGGCAAGCCGATCCTACCGGAAACAACTGGAGCGCCTCAGCATATTGCTTGCCGAAATTTCCGCGAACCGGGACAACCCTGCATCGGCGGTCGACGCGGCAATAGCATACTACAAACCTCTCTGTGCCAAACACTTTGACGATCACCCCAAGCGCATCAAGGATCTGGATGCATTTGCAGGACTGGCCGGATCCTACAAGACACTGGATCAGCTGCTGCAGGAACTTACGCTCGAACCCCTTGATGCTTCCGCTATGGAAACCGAACGCTCCGTGAAGGATGAAAATCCTCTGGTCCTCAGCACCATACACTCCGCAAAAGGCCTGGAATGGAATACAGTGTTCGTGATACAGTGCCTGGACGGTATTATTCCATCCGGATACAGCGTGGACGATCCTGATGCCATGGACGAGGAGCTGAGGCTTCTCTATGTGGCCTGTACCCGCGCAAGGGAGCGGTTATTCGTAACCTATCCTGTAACCAAAGAGAGCTCCTTCGGCGAGTATTTCTCCAATCCGTCCAGATTCCTAAGCGATATCCCGGAAATGGTGCTGGAATCCTGGCTGATTGAAGAGGAACCGTCAGCAAAACAGCTGAATCCGTGAAAGTGAAAAGGGGATCCAAGGCACTTTTTATAACAAAGTCACCATTTCGCAGGCATGTATGCATCACGGATATGATTCAGGGGTGGCCCATGCGCCGTTCCGGTGCCACTTGCAGGAAGGGCAGCAACCGCCTGTAGCGGTCAGTCCTTGTCCAGTTTCAGGATCTTGTACTGCCTGTACATATCCTTGGCCAGCCAGACCAGTGCATAGGGAGGGATCAGGATGAACAGCGCCGTAATCACAAGCTTGCGTCTCTCCGAGTAGGGATATTCATGAATACCTGAAATTGCCGCAATCCACAATATTATGAATGTAAACGCAAAAAGTGCTATCAGAATGGAACCTACGGTTCCAAATTGCTCATGTATGATATGCAGCATATCTGTTTTTTTACTGAGATTACGATGTGTATCTTTTCAAAGATAAAGAAACTTTCCCTGTATTATCATATTCCATCTTAATTTTGATGTACACATGCTGCCCGTTGTTGCCATAGTAGGCCGGCCCAATGTCGGAAAATCCACACTCTTCAACCGCCTTCTCGGTGAACGGCAGGCCATTGTGCATAATGAATCCGGAGTCACCAGGGACCGGCACTACGGGGAAAGCTTCTGGAATGGAAGGGACTTCACTGTCATAGACACCGGCGGCTATCTGCCGGACAAGGGCGACGCCATCGTAAAAGGCATCCGCCATCAGGTGGAACTGGCCATTCGTGAGGCCGATATCATCCTTTTTGTAGTCGATGTGATGCAGGGGATCACAACAGAAGACGACGCCGTCACCGACCTGCTTCGCAAGCAGAAAAAGCCGGTCGTGCTGGCCGTCAACAAATCCGATGACAGCAACAAGGCGATGCTGGCACCGGAATTCTACCGGCTGGGCTTTGACGACCTCTTTCCTGTTTCAGCCCTGTCCGGCACCGGCACCGGCGAGCTGCTAGACCGTCTTGTTGAAATGCTGCCGGAACCCGAAACTGGCTCCGAATCGGAAAAATGGCCGAAACTTGCGGTTATCGGCAGGCCAAACGTAGGTAAAAGCAGTTTCATAAACGCCCTACTCAAGGACGAAAGATGCATCGTCACCGATATTGCCGGAACCACACGCGATTCGGTCAACAGCCTTCTTGAATACAATGGAAAGACCTATACGCTCGTTGATACGGCCGGCCTGCGAAAACGATCCCGCGTGCAGGACAACATCGAGTTCTACAGCCTTGTACGCACCGAGAAAAGCATCCGGGAATGTGACATCGCCATTATTATGGTGGATGCTTCCCAGGGCTTCCATGTGCAGGATGTCCGGCTGCTGCGACAGGCAGAACAGTTCAACAAGGGCATGATTATTGCGTTGAACAAGTGGGATCTCATCGAAAAAGAGACCAATACGGCCAAAGAATTCATGGAAACCATTTACAGAAAGGTCCCCAACCTCAAGTACGTTCCCGTGATCACCATATCGGCCATGTCCGGACAGCGGATTCACCGCGTGATTGACGAAGCGGATGAGGTGCTTGAACATCGTGAAAAAAAAATCTCCACTTCCGAGCTCAACCGCTTTCTCAAGGAAATTACAGACCAGCGTCCGCTTCCTTACGCAAGGGGACACCAACTTACCATAAAATATGTCACCCAGGTGAAACACCGTCCGCCTGTTTTTGTATTCTTCATGAATATGCCCAGGGAACTTCCTGCGAACTACAGGCGATATATTGAGAATCAGCTGCGCATGCGGTTTGAGTTCAAGGGCGTACCTGTCACCATGGTTTTTAAGGATAAATAACCACATTTATTCCGCATAAACTGACAGATTTCTTTGATGGAACAAGCACATGCGTTATTTTTGGGTATGTCCGGAAACAGGCATTTCCGAAAGCCAATTTTCAAACTGCCACACGTGATAACCCATGTCTGACAATCTCGAGATACCAAGAACCAATGCCAAAGTGAGCGATCCCGCCAGGGAACGGTCACTGAACTTTTTTGAAAGGATCTACTTCCCGGAAATATTCCGGGGGATGCTGTATACACTGAAACAGATGTTCCAGCCGAAATTCACCATGCAGTATCCTGAAGAACGGTTTGATCCGCCATCCATATTTCGCGGACGGCCGGTCCTGGTCGAGGATGAAGGACAGGAGCGGTGCGTGGCCTGCGGCTTGTGCGCCCGTGCCTGTCCGCCGCTTGCCATCAGCATGCAGGCATCTGAAAACAGCGACGATCCGAAGGAGCGGTATCCCGACTTCTTTGAAATAAACATGCTTCGCTGCATTTATTGCGGGTACTGCGAGGAGGTATGTCCGGAAGAGGCCATTGTAATGAGCAAGGATTACGATCTTGTCTTCGAAACAAGGGAAGAGGCCGTCTATGACAAGTCAAAACTGCTGGTTTCGAAAGAGGAACTCAAGGATCGCCTGGAATACCTCAGGGAGTACAAGAACAGGCAGTTCGGCCAGTTCTGGAATTTTGATGAAGAGAACAACATCCACTCCGTACGCAACCGCGACAAGCGGTGGGAAACCAGCTTGTCACTGGTGGAAATGATCGAAGAACAGCGGAAACAAGGAAGTCAGCCGGAACTCAAGCGGGATTGAGTTGACCCGTGAACCGACCCGCGGGATGGCCCGGAACCGACGGCGCGGGTCCAAAGATTCCATAAATCGAGCGGATAAGAAAATGGATACCACAGACCACAGCCAAATTGTTAGAGATGCCGCCTGGCTGGTGGATGAACTTGCGACATTGAAACACATGCTCCGGGATGTGCCATATCTGGATCGCCCAATGGGCCAGGAATCCGTTCTCGATATGCTTGCAAGGATCGGGAAGGCTGCCGATCTTTTTTTTCTGCCCGTTTTCGGAAGCCTGGGAAAGGCGACCCCGGATGCCGGCGAAGTGAAAAGCTTGGAGTTTGAAACGCACCTTGGGAAGGTACGATCCACGGTGGATGAGCCCGAATTGCTGCTGGACAGTCTGATAAAGAAGCGGATGGATGTTTTACATATTCTGGAAAATCTTGATAAAAAAGACTTTGAACGAACCATTGTATTTAAGGAAGGGAAGGAAAGTATATCCGGACTGATCTCGCTCATGGTCCGATATGACAGAAAGCAGTTGAAGATGATCGCTGAAAGGATGCTTGCAATGGATATGGAACGGCATAATGCAGGCTGACTTGCGATAGCATTTCTGTGCTATTTGTAAACACCGCTGCCATTTATTGTAAATAAAATGATTTATTTTACCATTTATTTCACGTCCACAAATAATTTAACCACATGACCGGCTTATCTGGAATCATTCTTTTTATTGTATCCTTCTACGCCACAATCAATTTTTTTCGTCTGTATTCCCTGGGGAAGAGGATATTTCATTTCTGTTTGGGCACATCGGCAATTTTTTTGGCAATAATCGGTGTTTCCTCATTCCTGGCGATTTTTTTCCCTGTTCTGGATCCGGTCTTCATAGGAGAATGGTCAACGATATTTTCCGTTTCTTTTCTGCTGACCGCTGCCGCGGCACTTGTGCGTGATTTCAAGCCTGCCTTTTCTAAATTCCCCAAGTCCTTTACTTTTTTCCCGCTGGTACTGATCCTGGTCTATCCGCTCATCATTGAAACGGTAGTGGTTAAGCAGTGGGCTCTGGCCCTGTACCAGGGCAGTGCGCTGCTGATCGGGCTGCTCATCTATGGATTCAAATCGCAAAATAACAGTGAATATGCCTACATGCTTGTGGGAGTATTCTTTTTTGCCGTCACATATGTGTTGTACTGGACCCCAGAGTCCGTTTTTACTTTGCCAGCTTATGCATGGATGCTTCTGACGAGCTGCGGTATATTGATCATCACTGTCGGTTACAATCAGGTCAACAATATTGAAGACCGCTTGCTGGATCAGGAGCAGCGCAAGGAGACCTGGTTCGTGTAATACCCTGTGAAGCGGGGAGAGTAAGAAACGTTTGATCGATAGAAAGAGCGGTTGGATTGATAATGTATCGCATCATTGACAGACATCCAACTTTACATAATATTAATTATGCGACATATGTGTATTGCTTCATCCATCATCAGCCACACATCCGCAGTCCGGTGCGGTCATTCACACCGGCATCGCTCAGGGCTTCTCCAATATTTTGTTGTATTCCAGAACACGGATGGCATCCTTGAGGGCACGACGCTCATCCACATCAGTGATCCTTTCCTCCTGGATTTTTTTCAACTCCTCAAGGTAGCCTGTGGCTCCGATCTCGCCAATCGCCTCATAGGCCATCTTGCGGTAAGCTTTGATTGGATCATGGATGACCCGGCCAAAAAGCTGTGCCACCTGAACTGATGCATCATCATCCAGGGTTCGTGCGTTTTCCAGCAGATGCGACAATGCAAGTCCCCGGTATCTTCGCTCTCCGGGATCCTCGGCCAGTTCAATAAGCACATCCAGGGCGGATTTCTGACCTGACAGGATCATAGCCCGGGCTGCTGCGTTTTTAATGACATCCTGATAAGACTCCATACGTGCGAATGGTGAAACCAGTTCGGGAGCATGCTCGGGAAACAACTCCCCGGCCGAAATAATGGCGGTGGACACCACGAAATAGCTGGTGTCAGCCATCATTCCGGTTATGTGATGCAATAATTTATCATGCATATTGTCATCACTTATTTCCAAATTGCGCAAAACATTCAAAGCCTCCCGGCGAACATGATGGTTCGGTTCGTTTTCATAAACAGCGTGGAATGCCACTGGGAGTACATCCCCGGGATCGTAAAGCCAGACATAATCGGATAAAAGCCCGAATGCCGTCATCCGGATCCCCCAAAACGAATCCTCCCGGGCCATTTGGGCAATATAATCCCTGATGGTCCGGTATTCCATGAAATCCTGCGCCAGGGACAGCGCTTCAGCCCGTACCAGAAGATACTCACTCTGAAGGCGGCGCATCAGGGAACTCATGGATATGTCACGAAAATACTCTGCAAGCTGAACCCTCTCCGGATCCACAATGACATCCAGTATTTCATGATTGGATTCAAACTGGAACACCTGTTCCGGCCCGTCAATGCGGACTCTTTCCCGCATCTCCCCTCCCGCTGTCACTACAAGTACTTCGGGGAACATTGTAAAATGAGGCTGCCGGAGGGTGTCATGAACCTGCCGCACCAGAAGTTCGGCGTGGTTGCCCTGGATTTCGTGAGAAAGTTCAAGATAGGGGTGCCCGGGCTTCAAAAACCATTGATCAATAAAGGGATACAAATCCATCCCGCTAACATCCTCAAAGACACTTTGAAAATCAAAGACATCAACGGAGTCGAATGCGTGCCGGTCCAGCCAGAGCCGCACACCCTTCCACCACATCTCATCACCCAGGTAGTCGTGAAGCATGCGCAAAACCTGTCCTGCTTTTTGATACGTATGGCGGTCATACATGTCCTCTGGTTCATCGTATTTGTAGAAAATGACGGGACGGCGGTAGCTTGCGGCTTCGGTAAAATAGCGCAGCCGGTCATTGTGATTTTGCCACAGATACTCCTCCCGGCCGTCTTTGTGAAGGCGGTATGCCGATTCGAAATAATTGGCAAATCCTTCATTGAGTGGCAAATTTGCCCAGTCTTTACAGGTAACAAGGTTGCCGAACCACTGATGGATGACCTCATGCATGATCAGGTCCTGGTTGGAAAGATCCTGCGAGGCCCTGAGATCGAATTGAACGGCATCGTAAAGAAGAGTTGCCGTGGTGTTCTCCATGCCGCGGGCTATGAAATCATGCACGGGGGCCTGGCTGTATACCGGGTCCCAGGGCCAGGGCACTCCCGTGACCTCTTCCGAAAAAGCTACCATGTCAGCGGTATTTTTGTAAATCAAATCTACAGTGTTCACAAATTCATGTTCGACATAGTAGCGATAGAGCACGTCTCCTTTTTTCTCTTCAACAATTTCGTATTCCCCGACGGCAAGCACGAACAGATAGGGCGCATGGGGCTGATGCAGCCTCCAGAAGTCCGTGCGCAGTGAATCCCCCGGAAGGATGCGGCTGTCCAGCAGCAATCCGTTGGAAAGTGTCTTGAAACGGTCAGGAACCGATATCCACGTTTCCTGCGTAGCCCGCTCGGCCGGATGATCAATGGTTGGAAACCAGAAACTGTTGTCCTCGGGCTGTCCCAGTGTCCATATTTGGGTCGGTTTAACCGGATCCTCACCCCTCGGGTTTACAAAGTAAAGGCCCCGCTGCGGGGGTGTTGACACAAAGGAGATACCCAGCGCCAGGGTATCCCCTTCGTCGAACTGACGGCCAAGCTGAACAGTCACGATCGCAGAGTCCTGAGCATAGTCAAATTTGCGGCCCGCCCGAACGTCGTAGATGGAGTCGAACTCCATGGTTTTTGCATCAAATACAAGTTCCGATTGCTCCTGCATGCTGGTAAAGAGCATTTCCGTTTCACCCAGCACCTGCTCCATCTCAAACTGGAACCTTACCCGAAGTTTCTGGTGATGAAGGTCCCACGTCCTTTCCCTCAAAACCTGCATCGGTCCATCGGGAATCACCCATTCTTCCTGGCCGGGAACATCCTCCTCGTACATCTCCTCCCAAAAAAATGGTGCGCACGAAGTTGCGAGAATTGTAAAAATAACCAGGGCAGAAAGAACGTTTTTTTTGTTCATGGATGCTTCTTCAGCTGATCCATTGTCGTTTGCTCCGGCATCAGGCGGACCATCCGCATCCGTTTGAACAGACCATCGGCGGCATGAATGAAAGACGCAAGAAATCGCAGGTATTTTCATAAAAATCGATAAAATGTGCTTTGATAAATGGATCAGCTCTTCCTATTATTGTAAGCTGTGACAGTTTCTGCAAATTTGGGATTTTTCCCATTCTTTACAAATAAACCATACAATGCCAACGGACCATAAATCGCTCAACAAGGCTTTTGCTGCATTCTCCTTTCTTGTAGCCCTGATCCTTTACATGTTGACGCTTCCTCCCACTGCCAGCTTCTGGGATTGCAGCGAACGAATTGCCTGCGCATATGGCCTGCAAATCCCGCATCCGCCGGGAACCCCCTTTTACCTGCTGCTCGGTCGAGTTTTTTCCATGTTTGTGGGTCCCTTGTCTGCCGCATACATGATCAACCTGATGAGTGCGTTGGCCTCCGCCACAACCATCATGCTCCTGTATCTGATTATAGTGCGGTTTATCAGGGAGTTTCGTGGATACGTGGTGGATGATTATCCGCTTATTGACCGGATCGGCCTTTACGGCGGCGGTCTTGTCGGTGCACTTACTTTTTCGGTTACCGACAGCCACTGGTTCACCTCCATTGAAGCGGAAACCTACGCCCTGTCTCTCACGTTCACAGCCCTGGTAGTCTGGCTGGTACTGAAATGGTCGGAGAATCACACCAACCTGCGCAATGAGCGATGGCTGCTACTGATAACATTTCTTTTTGGTCTTGCCTTTGGAGTCCACCTGCTCAGTCTGCTGGCCATCTTTTTTGTCGGGCTAATCATCTATTTCCGGAAGTATGAATTTCAGGTTGTTTCTTTTGCCGTCGCTTCCGCCATCACCATCGGCGTCTTTTTCCTGATTTATCCCCTTACCATCATCCAGCTTCCGGCACTGGCAGGTTCATTCGCCGATCTAACCGGAGGCATGCTCGGACCCTTGGCTTTTCTGATACTATTTAGCGGGTTGATTGTATATGGAATTTACTATACGCACAAAAAAAACTACCGGGCCGCCAATATTGTGCTGCTGGGATACCTGCTGATCCTGATCGGATACTCCAGCTATTCAATGCTCTACATCCGCTCGCAAGTTGATCCCGCCATCGACCAGAATTCACCTGACACTGTGGATGCCTTCATAAGCTATCTGAAACGGGAACAGTACGGACAACAGCCGTTGCTGCGCGGCGAAAGCTATCGCAACGAAATCGGCGGCATTGACCGGGACAACCCCAAATTATTCCCGCGGCGTTATTCACCCGATCAAAGGCACCAGCAGAAGTACGCACAATACCGCAGTGATCTGCATTTTTTCGTTAGCTATCAGATCAACCACATGTACCTCCGGTATTTTGCATGGAACTTCATTGGAAGGGACAGCGACCTGCAGGATGCGAGGTGGATCTCAGGGTTTGGACAAAGCGACCTCTCACATAATCGTGCTCACAACCGCTTCTTCTATTTTCCCTTTGCTATTGGACTCATAGGCATGTTCTTTCACTTTAGAAAGGATTGGAAACGGGCCCTTGCCGTCCTTGTTCTTTTTGCCGCGACCGGACTTGCAATCGTCGCCTACCTAAACCAGACGCCTTTTCAGCCCAGGGAACGGGATTACTCATATACGGGCTCCTTCTTCGCGTTCTCCATCTGGATCGGGCTGGGCGTAACCGGCCTTGTGGAACTGGTGAAACACTACCTTAAATCCAACCAGTATGCCGCATATGGCGTGCTCGCTGTGTCTTTGCTCGTCTTGCCCGTGCTGGTTGGAACCCAGACTTACAAAAATAACGATAGAAGCCTCAGATACGTGGCTCCAGACTATGCTTACAACCTGCTTAACAGCACGGCTCCCTACTCCATTCTCTTCACCAATGGCGACAATGACACTTTCCCGCTCTGGTATCTGCAGGAGGTTGAAGGAATCCGGACCGATGTGCGCGTGGTCAATTTGAGTCTGCTGAATACCGAGTGGTACATCAAGCAGATGAAAAATTTCTGGCGCCATGAAGCGCCCCCGGTTCCCATCGACCTGACCGATTCCGAGGTAGACCGTCTGAATGACAAGTTCCAGTTCCGCCGGGCTTCCGACTTCCATCGTCCGGGAAATATCTCGATTCCGGTGGACAAGGAATTTCTTCTGCAGGTATATTCCGGTGAGGAAGACTTCCCATGGGCGCCCCGGGAGATTCCGGAGGAGATGGGATTCGGCGTGCCGCTCGAGGAATTTGATGACCAGGTAACCTGGCATTTGGAAGGCATTTTCCTGGGTCGCGACAGGGACGGTAACGAATTGCACTACACCCGCATACAGGACGACATGGTGCTTGAGATACTGAGGACCAACCGCTGGGTGCGTCCAGTTTATTTTTCCACCACGGTAGCAAGGGATGCCCAGATGAATCTGCAGGACTATTTCCGCCTGGAAGGCAAGGCGTTCCGGGTGATGCCTTTCCGCACCGGCAACGATATAGATACCCGGATTCATGGGAAGCGCCTCAAATCGTTCCAGCTGAGGGAGATAAATAATGAAAAGGCCTACTTTGACGAGAATATCCGCCGCATGATGGATAACTACCGAACCATCATCAATCGCCAGGCTGGAGCTTTCCTGGAAGTCGGGCAGCCTGACAGTACCGCATACTGGCTCCGGTGGGGAGAAGAGCATATTCCCTTTACTTCCATCGAAGGAGATCCGACGTCCATCCTCAATTATGCCTACCGCTACGCACAGGTCGATGTCAATGACCGCGCTCTGGAACTTGCAAAAATGGCAAGGCGTGATCTTGACATCTCGTTCCGGTCCTACCTGCGGGATCTGGACGGTGTAGACGCAGAAATTGCGAGCATTGAACGGCAGATAGATGAAGGGGGGCGTCGCATGGATGCACGCAGGCGGCGTGAAGTGCAGAACCGCCTGCAGTCACTCAACCGGGAGCGGCAGCAAATCGTACGGGAGCTTTCGTTTGAGACAAGCAGGTACATGATCAAGCAGCGAATATACTTCATGAATGACATGGAGCAGGATGCACTCGCCATTGCCGATTTCATTGCGGAGGCATCTGATGAGCGTTTGCCTTTTCCACGTGACCGGGAGGAAAACAGGCGCCGGGTTAGCCGCATGTTCGGTGAGTAATACTTGTTCCAATATTCCCTTGTTAGCTGTATATTTAATGATTATACGCGCAGTACTACATCTGCCCTGCCTAACTCCCATGATGAGATGATTCATAAATTTACAGAGGAGAATATTTCCAGGATTGCCGGAGTTCTTGGTTTAAAACCCAAGAAAAGCGGCAATGTCTACCGCTTTGAGATCACCGATCAGGAAACCCGGCGTAAAATGGCTCTGGAAATCCATCTGGGCCTGCTCATAGATGAGGAACCCACCAACCTGATATCTGTCTACACCCAGGATACGTTTCTCCAACTGCACAATTGCACCGCTTTTGTTGCCAGTGACCTGTTGCACCAGATTACGTTTTTTGGCAAGGATGGATCCAAAATATCCGGACTGATCGTTGAAAAGGAAGCGGGATGCAGTTTGTATGCCAATGTGGATGAATCACTCCTTGGTGGTGACTTTACCAAACTGCCTCCGGAAGTGATGATGTGCAGCGTTGCCCTTTCCCTCACGGAATCCATTGATTTCGAGGGATTCAATTTTGATGAGGACTGAAACGGCCGACCAGGCAATACGAGCCAATTTTGCTGCACTTGCTGATGAAACCGGAAATTATTGAGATTTTCAATGAGACTGCGGAACAAGTTCCATTGTCCCGAGAAGACCTTTCGCGTCTCACCGACCTGATCCGTATCCACGAACAGCGGAATTTTTTGACCCTGGAAGTGGTTTTTGTGAATGATTCTGAAATTCTGGAAATGAATCGCAAGTACCTTGGTCATGATTACGTTACAGATATCATTACATTTCCATATCATGAAAACGAAGAACCGGTTGAAGGAACACTGTTTTGCTGTCTCACCCAAATTTCTCGCCAGTCACGGGAATTGAATACGGAATTCGGTATGGAACTGCTTCGTGTAGTCATACACGGGTTGCTGCATCTGGTTGGTTACGACGATGATACCGAGCAGCAACGCAACAGAATGCACTCCCTGGAGAACAAATACATTACGCTATATCAGGATTTTTGAATGCAAAACAACGTTGTCGACCTCATAATTTACCTGGTCAAAAGGATGCATATCGGCGCGCAGCTGAAAGACATCAAACTGGACAAGCTGCGCGGTTACAATAATTCCGAAATAAGTGCCGCCTACTCCTGGCTGATTCAGAAGCATGAATCCGGTGAACTTTCGGGTAATACCAATGCAAAAAGAAGCATGCCCGTCCCCCGGGTGCTTCATCCCAATGAGCGTTCACGCATCTCATCAGACGCTTATGGATACATGCTTGAGCTCTACTACATAGGCATACTCGATGCTCGCCGCATGGAACGCCTGATCGAATATTCCATGCTCCGGCTCGATACGGATATCACCGATGTTCCTGACGTCAAGGAGTGGGTTGCAGGTATGATATTTGACAGCGAATATCTTGGCAGCGATCGTTCCCTGTTTCTCAAGGGAACTGAAACCATCAACTGACCTCAATGGATGTCCTGCTGCTTGGCCTGTTTGTAACAGGTCTGCTTTTTTTTTCCATCACTTCGTTGATTCTTCTTCACAACCGCAGGCACTTCCTCGGACTTGCAGACCTCACAGAGGTCCATGATCCGCATCAGGATCAGGGACAAAAGGAAACGCCGCCGCTTGTCTCCATCCTTATACCGGCACGCAACGAGGAAAGAAATCTTCCCAGGTTGCTGGAGACCCTCCGGCAGCAGGACTGGCCCCGGATGGAAATCCATATTCTGGATGATCACTCCGAAGACAACACCAGGATAATAGCTGAGGAATTCCGGGACAGGGTGAACGCCGCAAAGGAGTTGGACAAAACCGCTGACCCGGGACAAAGTGCAATCGGGATGCATGTTTACGTCCATTCCGCGAAAAGAAAGCCCGACGGTTGGCTGGGTAAAAACTGGGCATGTCATCAACTGGCAGGACACGCGCGCGGCAACCTGTATGTTTTTCTGGACGCGGACACCTGGGTTGGAGGTGACGCCGTCTCCTCTATCGTTGTTGCCATGGAAAAATTCGAACTTGATTTTGCAACGGTATGGCCGCATCAGGTGATGGATACATTGTTGGAAAAATCTGTCGTTTCAACGGTCTACTCCACCGTGGCTGCCTATCTTCCGACGCTTTACAGCTACCGCGCTCCAGCATGGATTCCTTTTCCGGATCTTCGGCAAAAGGTCAAACCCCTGTTTGCAAGTGCGTGCGGTCAATGCATGATATTCAAAAAGCAAACCTATCACAACACAGGCGGGCACGAATCAGTCAAAGACCAGGTTGTCGAGGACGTCATGCTTGCAAAAAAGGTGGTGCGTTCCGGAAAGTCAATGAGAATGTTCCATGGAACGAACCGGCTGTGGTGCCGGATGTATCGAAATCCGTCAGAAATCTTCAATGGATTCAGAAAAAACTTTTTTGCCGGTTTCGGATACCGGTTTCTGCCTTTCCTGTTTGCATGGCTTCTTCACTTTGCAGTCTATTTGCTACCTGTTCTGGTGCTCGCTGCGGCACTCAGCTGCAGTTCGTGCCCTTCACTGAACCCCTTGCTTGCAGGAGGCTTCGCAGCACTGGTTGCCGGTGCCCTTTTACAGAGACTTTGTATTGCAAAGTTTTTGAAATGGCCCTATTCGACAGCATTACTATATCTGCCTGGCATACTTTGGTTTCACATGCTGGCCTTTGTGGTGATCCGGGATCATCTGCTACAAAGCGGTCCCAGCTGGAAAGGCCGCCCCGTCTGAACCGAAGTTTCCCGAACCAATGATGTATTCATAGTCCGAATCAGCTGCAAATGATATGACCTTTCTTGCACGGAAGGCATCTCTCTTCAGTTCGTCCTTGAGTGCAATAAAACCTTTCCGGAAGTTTCGATTCAAAAACTTGTGAAGTGCCTTGTCATTCTCAAAACCTGACTCAAGAGCGACTTTGTAGGCGGTTGCCGACCAGTCTGACTGTATGACCCGGCATACTTTCCTCAAACGCGCCCTTCTCAACACCAATTTTGGATTTTCTCCGAACCTTTTTTTGAAACTGCGGCAAAAATGCGACCTGGAGTACCCCATGAATGCCGCCCATTCCGAAACATTGCGTATCTCAAGGATGTTTCCAATCAATACACCTACAGCTATTTCCATCTGCCGGTACACGGGATACTGGGTTCCGTCTTCTGTTTTTTTCATTTTATGAGCTTGTTCCATGGTTTTAGAATTGGATTTCAGACAAAATTAGTAGTATCAGGTACTTCTAATGAGCATGAAGCTTGTGCTTCCTTACACATTTTTTTTCTGATTATATCATTTTGCCCTTTTAAATGAGGCCGCTTTGATTATCTTATCTAGAGGATGAATACAGGAACGTCGAATTATGAGTGAATTCCTCCTGCTTGGCCGCTTTACTAAGTACCTTGAAGTTGAGCGTAATGCTTCCCCTAAAACAGTGGAAGCCTATCAGCGTGATATCAAGCAGTTTCTGCACTTCTGCGGCAATGAATGGAATGCCTCCCCGGAGGAGCTGCCATACGATCGCATTGACCGCCTGGCGATCCGCCTCTGGCTTGGTTCCCTGATGTCCTCTAAACCGGCAAAATCCACCCTTGCCAGAAAGACCGCATCGGTTCGATCTTTTCTGAAATTCGCATACAAAAGAGGATTGATACACCATAATCCGGCTCATCTGCTCATGAATCCCAAGAAAGAGCACCGCCTGCCGAAGACCGTCCGTCCCGAGGAGCTCGGACTCATGATGGAAACCGTAGAAACCGATGAACCTTCCGGTAAACGGGACCTGGCAGTCCTTGAACTGCTCTACAGCACGGGGATGCGGCTCGCAGAACTGGTCGGACTGAATACCGCCGATCTCGATCTGGACAGAAAGCGGGTAAAGGTGTATGGCAAGGGCGCCCGGGAACGCATCATTCCCTTCGGTGCTCCCGCAGCAGCAGCACTTCGCAATTACCTGGCAGACCGTCTCCTGCTTGTGAGCCGGAAAACCGGTACTGACGATCACCTGGCTCTCTTTCTCACCGATTCGGGAAAAAGAGTCTATCCCAGACTCATCCAGCGAAAAGTCTCCCTGTACCTCTCACGCGTCAGCGAGGTAAGTCAGAAGAGCCCTCACGTACTGAGGCACAGTTTTGCGACGCATCTGCTGGATCGCGGGGCGGGCATACGCGTTATCAAAGAGTTGCTTGGCCACTCAGATCTTGCTGCCACCCAGATATACACGGGCACCAGTGTAGAGCATCTGAGGAAAGTCTACCGCACCGCCCATCCCAGGGCAGAAACCCCCGAAACCGAATGATACTCCGGTTTTATTTGTAGTGATTTTATGTCATATTCTCCTTCAACAAGAACCCTAATCCATCTCAGACAATGAATATCAACTTCACAGCCCGAAAGTTTGACGCAAGTCAGAATCTCCAGGACTTCACCTCGGTGGAGATAAACAAGCTGAAACGCTTTTTTGATGGAATTTACTCCTGTGACATCGTCCTGGAACCTTCTCCTGATAACGATCAGCCGGCAAAAGCAGAACTCACGGTCAAGGTGAAGCAGGAGCTTCTTAAAGCCACCGAGTCGGGTCCGGCATACGAACAGGCTGTGCGTTCTGCAGTTGATAACATGCGCCGTCAATTAATTAAATACAAGGACAAACGATTTTCCCGCAACTGACGTCCAATTCTGAAAAGCAGAACGTCAGTCTGCCAATTACACCCGCATGCCCTTTAAAAATATCAAGGCTGTTCCCAGAAAAGAGCATATTACCGTCTCTTTTCTGGTCGAGCAGCTGCGCGACAAGCTCAAACTGGATATCAGATCCTGTGCCGCAGAATCTTCATGCAGCGACCGGATGATAACCGATACCGATCTGCACCGCCCCGGACTGGCCCTGGCCGGCTATGTAGACCTGTT
This sequence comes from Balneolales bacterium, assembly GCA_007120385.1. Classification (GTDB taxonomy): domain Bacteria; phylum Bacteroidota; class Rhodothermia; order Balneolales; family Natronogracilivirgulaceae; genus SKNL01. The sequence goes on along the minus strand of SKNT01000026.1, from coordinate 4,683 downwards.
TTCCCATCAAAGAATTCAGGTCATCGGAAACAGCGAACGCAAATATATCGATCATATCGGTGAAGAAACCTGCCGGAAGGCATTTTTCGAAATCACCAAATTCCAGATTCCTGTCATCTTCCTGACAGATAACAACATGCTGCCCGACTCCTTCCTCCAGCTCGCAGAGGAAGCGCGCATCCCCGTTTTTCAGTCACCAATGGAGACAACCCGTTTCATGTTCCTGGTCCGGGACTTTCTCGAGGACCAGTTCGCCGTGCAGACCATGGTGCACGGATCCATGGTGGATGTCTACGGCGTTGGCATACTGATTTCCGGCAAATCCGGTATCGGTAAGAGCGAAGTGGCTCTCGATCTGGTGGAACGCGGCCATCGCGTGGTCTCCGATGACGTGATCATCCTTACCAAGAAAAGCAATGTGCTGATCGCCTCACCAACCGAAATCAACAAGCATTTCATGGAAATTCGGGGCCTTGGTATTGTGGATGTGATGTCCATGTTTGGAATTCGGGCCATCCGCTACCAGAAACGTGTGGAAGTGATTTTGGAACTCAGCCTGTGGGACGAATCCCACCATGTGGACCGGACCGGGCTCAACAGGCAGAACACCCCCGTCCTGGGTGTTGACATTCCCACCATCAACTTGCCGATTACCCCCGGTAAGAATATCACTGTGATTGCCGAAGTCATTGCCATGAATCACCTTCTTCTCCATTATGGGTACGATGCCGCCCAGGCCTTCCAGGATAAAATCCGGCAGCGGATTGCCGAAAAGAAAGACGGCAGTCCGATCATTCAGCGGGCAGTTGAATATTTCGAAGGAGATTTGGAGTAATGTAAATCAACAGCTTATTTGTATTATTTTGCTTTCTTGTACATAGATATTATCTTTAGACCGCAAAGTATTGTTCAGAGCAAGCCCCCTTTGGATTTCTGAAAAGACAGGTTTTGGAAAATTACTTTTATTACGACGAGAAGGAGTGTCAGTTCATTCCCGTTACGTACGGACCTGCAGAGCGTGTGATTTATACGCTCAGCTTGTGGGTTCTCGTGGGTACCGTCATCACCACTATCTCTTTGTCCCTCCTTTCATTCAGCGCAGGCTCACCATCCGAAATTGCCCTGAAGGCTGAAAACAAAGCGCTCTACAACCAGCTTCATGAGACAAAAAAAAGTATTGAATACCTGGATCAGCAAATGGCCATGATTACCAGCATGGACAATGATCTGTACCGGACCATGCTGGGTATCGAACCGATTTCTGACGATGAGCGCCAGGCAGGTGTTGGGGGAGCCGATATCCATGCCCGCTTTGATGCCTACAGTGAGCCTTCATCTGATCTGCTCCGGTGGACAGCAAGCAGCCTGGAAAGCATGGAACGCCGAATTAACATTCAGAAACTCAGCTTCGAAGAGATTAAAGCTCATTACAACGAGAACAAGGAACTGATGAGCAACATACCGGCCATTCGTCCTGTGTCCGGTATCATTCTCAGTGGATACGGAATGCGCCGCCACCCGGTGCTCGGCTACAAACGCATGCACGAGGGCGTGGATTTCAGGGCAAGGGTCGGGACACCCGTTTATGCAACCGGTGACGGCGTGGTCAAGTCCGCCCGAAGATGGCGCACCTACGGCTTGCTGCTCGTGATCGACCATGGCCATGGCTATGAAACACGCTACGCCCACCTCTCCTCCCTGGCAGACGGAATACGCCCGGGCGTCAAGGTGGAACGCGGACAGATTGTGGCCCGGAGTGGAAATTCAGGTGTTACAAGTGGACCGCATCTCCATTACGAAGTAGTAAAAAACGGCGATCCCGTTGACCCTCTCAACTACATGTTTGCGGATTTGTCACCCGATGAGTATCTGGAATACCGGCGGATTGCCGACAGCAATCCCATGTCAATGGACTGACACGGGTTCCTCCTCAAGTTTGTCTTCCTGAAGATGAACCATATCAGAATACCACCTTTTTTCCTCATTAGTTGGTGATGACGGCCACGTTCTGATATCCTGCCATTCTCCAGCACATAAATCCGGTCATAATAGTCCATCTGTACAAGTCTGTGGGTAATCCAGAGTACCGTACTTTTTTTCGTCACCTCCCGGATGATTTTGACAACTGCTTTTTCCGTAATGGTGTCAAGATTGGCTGTAGGCTCATCCAGAATCCAGAGCGCCGCATTGCGAATAAGTGCCCTGGCAATGGCCAACCGCTGTCGCTCCCCGCCGCTAAGCTGCCTTCCGTGTTCGCCGAGATGTGTGTGATGCCAAACTGCCATCGTGCCAGTTCGAGAGCTTCCTTAGGCGTTTTTTGAGGTGCGCGTTCATAACCGGGTTATCACCTCAAAAAAAACTACAGAACAATGAATTTTTCGTGAATTTATTTATATGCCGGACAGTATTACATAAATAAATTATATTGTCCGGGAGCGGCCTGTGCCGGTGATGCCGGACGGTGTCCCCTGCTACTCGGTGTAACCCGCAGCCTGTGCCTGCCGGAACGCTACCGGATCAGGAACCAGCGTAGTGTCCGTCTGAAACGTATGAGCCATTGCCTCAAACTGGTTCATGAAACGACGCTTGCTGTAGCGCGGTGCAAACTGGGCGAATTCCATCATGTACAATCGGTTCTGGTGCTCATCATATATGGTGTAATGCAGAAAGGGACCTCCCATGATGTCATTGGTCATGCGCCAGGTACCCCTGGTTTCCAGGGCTGGACGACCATTGACCCGTGTTCTGTTGGTTTCTATGGTCCGTGGCGCACGGTATTCCGTAGTGACATAGGATCCATCCCGGGTGCCGCGGATGAACTGCCTGTTGAGCGAGTCCCGGACGGCATTGATCCATTCCTGGCCAATATCATCCAGACCATCAAATCCGTCTTTGTAGGCAAACCAAATCCAGCGGTCATTGTCGTGCAGATAGCGTCGCATGGAGACAAACCCGGTCGTATCCACCCCTATTCGGTAGTCATGCTGCACCCGGATGCTGAAGCCGTGGTTTTCCATCAGGGAATCGGCGAGATGAGCCTGCTCTCCCCTGCGGTATACCTGACCTTTCCATCGTTCGCGCTCAATCTGGTCAAGACTGCTCACCAGCGACCGCTCCGATTCGCGAATTTTCCTGGCAAGCGTTTGCTGGTCCGGTGCCGATAGAAAAAGTGTCCACTGATCACGATACCAGCGGTCACGCAGCGGAAAAGCAAAATTACGGCCGTCCGCGATACGCTCCTTGATGTCCTCGCTCATAATTGCACGAATAAAAGAGCCGACATTGCTCTCTTCGTCAACAGGAGCGACAAATATGGTATTCCTGAAACTCTTCGCATATTCCAGGTCACGGTTTGTCCTAAGGTCCATGAACCTCAGGTCGTACCTATGCTCCGGACGTGGCAGGGTCATCATCTCACGGCCAAAAGTGCCCCTGATGGCATCCGCCACGGGACTGTCCCACTGGGTGGAGTCCATAACCACCAGTACCTCCGATAGACCACCCTGAGCGGCTCGCCGGTAGTCCTGGTCACAGGCGTTCAGCAGGAACAGCCCAAGCAATGCAGTCAGATATAATGAGTAACGGTTCATTAGGAACACAATAGGGTTAAATATTAAATATAAATGGTCTGGAGTGTAACGAAACTTCTCCGGTTTTTATGATATGGCGTTGAGGGTGCACTGCATTGGATGAAGCTGAATCCGGAAGTAGTGTGCATGACACCTGCCGCCATTTCTGAAATTATCCGGATGGTGCCGGCTGCCGGTTATTCTCCCCGTACTTGAGGCCCCGGACAAATGCCCCCGTTTTGCTGATCCAGTCAGGTTGCGGGTATACGCTCCGAATATGTTCTATAAGGGCGCTTCCCACAATAAAGCCCTCCGTTTCAGCCGAAACGGCCACCGCATCGGCATGAGACCGTATTCCGAATCCCACGAGCACGGGATTGCGAGTGACGTTTCTGCGTACCTTGCTGATGAATCCCGCAACAGAACGGCTAACCTCATCGCCACTGCGTGCTCCCGTGACGCCTGTAACCGAGACACAGTATACAAATCCCCTGCTTGCCCGGTCAATCTCCTGCATCCGCTCCTCGGATGTGTTAGGTGCCACAAGGTGAATAGGGTCGATGCGGTACTTCCGGCACAGCGCTTCCACCTCCGGAAATTCACCTGGCGGAACATCGGGAAGGATAATGCCGTCCGTGCCTGATTGGCTTGCTTTGTAAAAAAAAGCATCCAATCCGTACTTCAATACCGGATTGATATATCCCATCAGCACCACGGGTATTCCCGAATGGTTCCTGATTTGCTCGACCATGTCAAAAATTGAATCCAGATGAACTCCCTGGTCCAGGGCCACCTTGCTGGCGTACTGGATAGTGGGGCCATCGGCCAGCGGATCGCTGAAAGGCATGCCCAGTTCCAGGATATCGGCACCTGATGCCTCCAGTTCTTTTACAAGATCCACCGTGGATGCCGGATCCGGATAACCCGCCGTCAGGAACAGGCTCATGATCTTCTCCTTGCCGGCCTTGTTTTTGAAAAGTCTTTGGATTCTTCCCTGTTGGCTGGTCATGATTTCATGTGTTTAAAATTTTATGATTCATATCGTCACATAGAATGTCCATGACGCTTTTAATCATGCTCCTGTGTGACCGGGCGAGGGTCATGGACATTTCAT
>SKNT01000135.1 GCA_007120385.1 Balneolales bacterium | reverse complement strand
TACCTTTCCCACCGGGATCTGGGACAGGCCATCGAACACCTGACGGCAACAGCCAGGATCACCGACCGCGAGGTATCGATATCTGAGTCTTCAGTCCGGTCCGGCTCCAACCGCTTCACGATGAGCGGAAGCATTCGTGAGTACATGGAGGAGAACGCCGCATTTGATCTGCGGATCAACGGCCTGCTCGCGCTCGGTGAAATGAATGCCTACTTTCCGCTTGAGGATGAACACGGACTGGTCATGGACGGGAGTGTCAACTCCAATGTGCGTCTGAGGGGCCGGATCGACGACCTGGAGGCCATCCGACTGGACGGCAACGTCACTGCCGAAAATGTCAACATGACATCGCCCGACCTGATGCTGCCTTTGAAAGACCTCAACGGTGAACTGGTCTTCCGTGGCGATGATCTGGATACCCGCGAAGTGACCTTCCTCTTCGGTGAATCCGATTATTACCTGTCCGGCACTGTCCAGCGCTACAAAGCTTTAATGAACGAACCGGGTGAGGCCGATCCCGCCGTCTTCTCCGGCCGCTTCCGCTCCGAGTTTTTCAACGCGGACGAGTTCATGGATTTTGAAGAGCTTCCCGAGCCGGAACCGTTTGACGCATGGCTGCCCAACATGAGCGGCAGCCTGGATGTGGAGATCAAACGCATGCAGTTTTTTGCGATGGAGGCCACCGACATCCGGGGGACCATTGAAATGTCCCCGAAATACATCCGCTCCAATGATGCCCGGCTTGCGATGTACGGCGGTACGATGAACGGCCGGTTCCAGTGGGATGTGTTCGCGGTGGATCACACCGGTTTCACCTTTGCCGGGAATCTGGTGAACATGCGCGTGGAGCAGCTCTTCAGTGATTTCAACCTGGGCGGACGTTCAAAGCTTGCCGAGCATGTAAATGCCAACATCAACGCCTCGACGGATTTTTACGCGGAATTTGACGAATTCATGGAGATGGATATGGTGCGACTTCGGGCAGCCGGTGACTTCGGGATGGAAGAGGCGCGTATTTCAGAGCATCCCACGCAGGTCAGCCTGGCCAATCTGCTCGGCCTCAGCGAGCTGCGTGATCTCTCCCTGGATCAGTGGACGGCCAAATATGATATATCGGACGGGACCATGACCCTGGAAGATTTCAACCTGACCAGCAGGGAACTGGGACTGTACCTATCGGGGACGCACAACCTGATCGAAGATCGTCTTGACTACCGGGCCGAGGTCGTTATGCCACGCACATGGGCCAACCGCCTGGGTGACCTCATCCCCAGCCAGGGCGTAGATGCCCTGACCCGGGACGATGGCAAGCTGGTCCTGCCGGTCAGCATACTCGGCTCATCCGAAAGCCCGCGACCGGGATTCGACGACAGCGCCGTCCGGGATCGCATCGAGGAGAGTCTCCGCGACCGCGCCGAGGAAGAGGGTCGTGAGATCATCGATGGCGTGCTGGACCGGCTCCGGAGGAGGAACTGACCGGTTGCAGCTTCGGCGGTACGGACAAATTTCGGATCAGGAGTGCCCATCCGTACCGGAGCTGCAGCAACGGAGCTGCAGCAACGGAGCCGCAACGATGGATCAACAGTCCACGGCTGCTTTAGCTTCATCCCAGCAAAGACTTTGACCATCAATGGATAACGTTCCGTTTCCGACCTCCGTATCCCAGGATACCGTGAAAGGCTGTGTTATGTCAATATCTCCGAAATAGCCTTCCCCTTCAAATTCAGGTGACTGGAGCTGGCCGTTGCTTATGGAGGCATTGGTGCCATCGAGCGTATACACACCATTGGTATGCTGGTAAAAACCGGTTTCATCCTCGGTGAGACTGGTGGATATATCCAGTTTTTCGAGTTGCCCTTCATCGGAATCCCAGATGGCGGTGCTGGTGTAGGTAAACCCTTCCTCCGGGACATCGAAGTTGATCGACCAATTCCCGAAGCTGCCGTCAAAAGCGGAAGTCCCGTCGATGATATGCTGCTCCTCGAAGCCGCCTTCCTCAAGGTCGGCTGAGGCAATTACGTTCCAGTCGACATCCTCCCCCTGGACCACGGCCGTGACCGTGATATCAACGGTCTCCCCGAGCTCGGGATCCTGCACGGAATAGTTCCACAAGAACTCATTGCCGGATACTTCAACAACCCCGGGGACAGCGTTCAGGGTGAAGAACGTGGCATAGGTGGTGTGGAGTGAGTAGGCGCTTTCAACCATGGTCACCAGAAAGGAAGCCAGCTGGAAAGGGTCTGCTTCCGGTTCCGCGGCCAGGTTCATGAGGTTTTCCGGATAGGCATTCAGTGCGGCAAGGATGCCCGGTTCTTGTCCGGCCAACTTGGCAGCGGCGCCGCCGTGGGTGAAAATGCCGGTTTCCATCTGCAACTGGCTGAAATCAGGCGGGGAGGGAACCTGCGATGGATCGTCCGGTCCCGTAACGTCATTGTCGTCGCAGGATGAAAGAAGAATGGTGAAGGGAAGGAGCAGAAGTGCGGTGAACAGTGATTTCGTGTAATGCATATCGTTGATGATTTTTTGATTTCCGTTTGAATTATCCCACGCTGCCAGCTGCCCTGAGCCCGGGCAACCACGCATGCTGTGTGACCAAATGTGTTTATGTATCAATCACTTGCCGGTCGGAACGGGCATGGCGGGCGGTTATTGCCCCCTGATGCGGAAGTTACTGCCCCGGGCGGGTCAACGCGATGAAACTACCTGTCTGCGTCAGGTAGATCTCCCTGAAATAAGCCAGGCCGACCGTCACCGTCCTTCCTGCAAGGACCGGAAGTTGTATGAAAAGGCGAGCATGACATACCGTGTTAGCACCTCAGACCGGGTGTCCTGAATATAGATATCGGTAACAAGACGGTTGATGCTGGTGTTCTGTCCGAGGATGTCGGTGACCGTCAGGCGCAGCTGGGCAGCCCGGTTCGACAGGAACCGGTATCCGACCG
>SKNT01000108.1 GCA_007120385.1 Balneolales bacterium | reverse complement strand
TTGTCCATGGTGATCAGCGCGCGGACCGCCGCCCGGTCGCGGACGGGGACCAGCTGGATGGCGTGGTCCGGCAGCCCGGCCTTGCGTCCGCCGTCACGGAGCGCGTCGGCGATGGCCTTGTTGCTGCGCAGCGCCTCGGATCCGCCGCGCAGGATGATCGCGTTGGAGGCCTTGAGGCACAGCGCGGCGGCATCGGCGGTGACATTGGGACGCGACTCGTAGATCATGCCGATCACGCCGATCGGCACCGCCACTTTTTTGAGCAGAAGGCCATTTTCTTTCTCCCAGGATTTGAGGATGCGTCCAACCGGATCGGGCAGCGCGGCGATGTCACGCAGACCCTGGATCATGGCGGCCATGCGGTCTTCGTCGAGCACAAGCCGGTCCACCATGGCGCCGGTCAGACCGTTTTCCCGCGCGTCCGCCACATCCTGCAAGTTGGCCTCACGGATCTGCGCTGTCTGGCTCTCCAGCGCGTCGGCCATGGACTCCAGCGCCCGGTTTTTCTGTTCCGCGCTCCAGCCCATGAGTGCCCGGGAGGCCTTGCGCGCATTGCGGCCCAGTTCCAGTACCTGGTTTTTTATGGTGTCATTGATGCTGTCAGCCATGATTTAACGTTTTTTCGAATGTGGCGGGTTGCTTTCGTTGATCTGTTGCGATGTGGCTGGATGCTGTTGCAGTTGTTGCAGTCCGGCCGGGTTTCTTAACTCACCGTTTCAGAAGCACCATGTTGTCGCGATGAATCACTTCGATATGGTGCCGTTCTCCGAGGATAAACGGGACATCGGCCGATCGCTTGCCCTTGATCCGCTCGATGTCATCCCGGTCGTAGGCGGTAAGACCGCGTGCGATGGCCTTGCCGTCGGCGGTCCGGATATTCACCAGGGCGCCTGCCAGGAATTTTCCATCGGTCCGTTGCACCCCGACGGGCAGCAGGCTGTGGCCTTTGGCGACAATGGCCCGGCCGGCGCCCTCATCCACATAGATGCTGCCCTGCGGACGGTGGAAGAACGCGATCCACTTCTTGCGGGCGCGCAGTTTCTGGCGGTTGGATGAACCCCGGATCAGCGTGCCGAGATCTTCGCCCCGAAGCAGCCGCTCCAGGATGTCCGGTTCGTGCCCGTTGGCAATGATGACCGGTGTACCGGCGCTGTTGGCGCGGTCGGCGGACTGCAATTTGGATGCCATTCCGCCCGAAGACCAGCTGCTGCCTTTTCCCTGGGCCATTTCCAGGGTCTCGTCGGTGATGTCCTCCAGCAGGGGGATACGCTCGGTCAGCCGTCCGTCTTCGGCGCGGAACAGCCCGTCGGAAGTGGTCAGCAGCACCAGCAGGTCCGCATCCACCAGAGTGGCGGCCATGGCGGCTAGCAGGTCGTTGTCGCCGAAACGGATCTCGTCCACCGCCACCACGTCGTTTTCATTGATGACCGGGATGATGCGGTTGCGCAGCATGGCCATGATGGTGTTGCGCGCATTGAGATGGCGCACGCGGTCATTCAGATCCGCATGGGTCAGCAGCACCTGTCCGAGCCGGCAATCGTGAAGCGCCAGCTGTTCGGAGTAGAAGTTCAGCAGCACGCCCTGTCCCACCGCGGCGGCCATCTGCAGGTCGGGCAGCCCGACCGGTCGATGCGGCCAGCCCAGCGCCTGCACACCGGCGGCAATGGCACCGGAGGAGACAAACAGCACCTCGTATCCTTTGCTGTGAAGGGCGGCAATCTGTCCGATCAGGGATGCGATCTGCTTCGGATCGGGGCGCCCGTGATCATCCACCAGAACACGGCTGCCGGCTTTTACTACCAGGCGGCGGAAGCTGCCGGGAAGTCCAATCCTGAGCGGTCTTGATTCAGATTCCGGCATACCGGCATCTTGTTGCATGGTAATGTTGTCGTTGACAGAGATTCCTGTTTACAGTCCGATTGATCCTGATTTCCATTAATATAGCATTTTTAACGGGCAAATTGCTGCAGTTGTTAGGTAAGCTTCTGCCGCCATGTGTATTAGCGATACGGGGCTGATATACCGGGGTCGCCGGTGCCGTGCCGCGCACCGTATCCGTTCCGCATTCCGGTCCCGTGCTGCATGCCCTGGGATTCCAACCGCTCACAGCAGGATAAAAGCCGGCCACCGCCCTGGAGTTTCTGAGGCAGCGTGAGTCGATTCGGGACCGCTACGACTGGATTTCCGTCGGCGACTGAACCACCCATTGACATTTCCAGTCGCAAAAAGTTCAATTATTGGGAAAAAAACACGTTATTAGAGGATGAACAGAATCGTTCAGGATGTATTCAACGTACGCATTAACTCTTCAAGAAATAATTGACCCATGAACATCTTTACGGCTTTTCATCCACAAAACAGCTGGCAATTGCTGCTGATCCCTGTAATCGCTCTGTCATTATTTTTCTCCTGTGACGCTGTCGACAGCGAGCGGGAATTCCCGATTTCGGATCGCGACAAGCTGGCCCGTTTCAGCAATGAGGAATTCGTCAAGGCAAATCCGGACTATTTCGAGGCCTGGGAACTGGCGCTTTGGAGTGAGGGCGGATTGCGGCCCGATCCGGAAGAGGCCGTCATGTTCCTGGAGCACCGTGAAACCATACGAAGCCAGTTTGCGGAAGAACTGCCCGAGGTAAATGAGCTTTTCACCCTCCCGTGGGTGCCCGGTTCGCTTATCGTAGGCGCGGACGTACGGCACATCGAGGATGTACGGGACGGTTTCTTCCGCTATTCCAGCCAGCTTCCGTTCGATCTGCAGCCCGACTCCATCGCGTTTCTCGACCACCAGGATTTCAGCGAGCATTTCTTTTTCCTGGCCTGGTTCGACGAACTGCTCAACGTAGAAGAAGCGGCCAAAGCCTGGCGCCAGCTTACCGACGTGCGCTTCACCGATCCCGACTATCTCGCTGTCTGGGCCGGCACTCCGTTCGCCGTCTACCCCGGATACGTCAACGACGATTTCTACTACCTGTTCTACAGAACTACCTTTGTCACCGAGCGCACCACCCTCATCAAAGTGGAACCCCGCGGCCTTCAGGGATGGCGGGCCGAACTGGTAGTCAGTTTCGTGCCGGGCGAGCAGCCCCCGTCAAGCGCCCGCAACATCATCCGCCAGATTCGCTCCGATTTCAACGACCGGTTTTTTGACCAGACCTCGGTGGCCCGGGTGGAAGAGCTTCAGGCCAGGATATCAGCCGTCAACTGACTGCTTCACATCTGTAGCAGCTACCGGCGTACCGTTATGGGCAGTCGGCCGGGCCGATGCGCCCGCATCAGCATCGGTGCATCAGCTCATACACGCATCGGTGCATCAGCGCATCCGTGCATCAGCGCTGCCCGTAAAGCCGTTCCAGCCGGGTGCCGGGAAAATAGTGTTGCAAGATGCGGTTGTAGTCGTAGCCCTGCCAGGCCTGTGAGATGGCGCCGCTCTGGCACATGCCCACGCCATGCCCCCACCCGGCACCGCGAAACAGCCAGTCTTCGCCATCACGGCTCCACGTGAAAGCAGAACTGCGAAGGGGCGGATGGATAATCTGCCTGATAGCCAGTTCGTAGTCAAGATCCTGCGCCTGTCCGTCCCGCCAGGCTCTGACGTGGTGCAATCGTCCCGACTCGCCGCGCTCCACTATTTCCAGGGAATCCAGTCCGCGGAATTCCGGCTCGAACTCGTCGCCGCCGACCCGCCGCTCCCAGCGGAAATTGGCCTTGCTCCATTCGGGCAGCCGGGTGTGGATGTACGGGTTGCACCAGGATTCGGGGGGATTTTCCAGCCAGGTTGTAATGTCGGCCTGCGGATCGATCGGCTCGTTGTGCCCGCCTGTCGCCTGGCCTGCTGTCCCGCGATCTGCGGTTTCACGGCCGTCCATTTCAGGGACGATTGCCCTGTCTTCGGTGTCCGGCAACGCAACGAGATACGGTTTTGGTCCGCCGCGCCACGGCCATACTTTTTCCACCCGCTCGGACATGCCCCCGCAATTGGAAGCGTAATAGGCATCAATCACTTCACCTCCGTGCATGAGCACCTCACCGCGGGTCAGCACCACGGCTGAATCGGAGCGGACTGTGCGCCGGTGATTGCCGGCAAAGACCTGGCACTCCACCTCCGCGCAGACGTCATGGTTCTCCCCCTGGTATTTTCCGGTGAGCAGGGTCTGCACGATCTCGGCCCGGGCGGCCACGGCCTGTGCCTTGAGGGCCTGGAGCGGGGAATCCGGACCGATTTCATAGGGAATGACCCCCTTCAGATACTCCTCCAGGGGCAGATGCAGTACGGCTTCCAGGTTTCCATCCCGGTTGACATGTACATGCAGTTCACCCTCATACGTGCGGTCTTCGCTGCCTCCCCACCACCAGTTGATGCCGTAGGGCACATCGGCAATAGTAAATTCGGCATCCGATGTCAATCTCAGCCACCGTCCCGTGATCACCTGCTCCTGTCCGCGCGCCACCGTGATTACGTCACCGGCAAGACGAACCATCAGCGGAATCGCATCGGCATCAGCATCCACATCCTCCCTCACCTCATCCCTGATATCCGGATCGGCTATACCCGTGTCGGAGTTAATGCTGGCACCGGTGGACTGGTCCGTTATGGTGAAGGGAACCGGACCGGTGAGCTGAAACTCGTCAAGGGTATGGATGATCAGTACGCGCACTTCCGGTTCGGCATTAAAACCGGCATCCGGCGGGGTTCCGCATGCCACAGCAAGCAGAAGCAACAAAGCCGGAATTGCTGCTCTGAGTATCCTGGTGGGATTTAAGCGGATTTTGTGCGCACCGGTTTGGCTTGTTACGGGGGTCTTCAGCCCGTCTGATGTGCTTTTCATATATGTCCCTGTCGTGTTCTAAACTGTTTGCAGGACAGAATACGGACACGGGACGATTATTACCAGAAATTCCGGATGAATCGGGCAGCTGCCGGAAAGTCTTTCTCCCGTGCACTCTGCGGCGGCGAATGGCCTGACGGCATGCGGCGTCGGTGAATAGACTGATGGCCTGAACCGGCATGTGGTCTGATCGCATGCACCGCCGGGACTCAGGGCGCTTTCTGGTCCGGATCGGTGGTATCGTTCCCTTTTTCCTGCTTTTTGTCACCAGGAGTTACAATATTACCCAATAATCCGCCCATCATAGCTCCATAGGCGGCGGAGTGATACCAGATGGAGGTTATCGGGCAGGAGCCGGTATTGCATCCGATGAAATACCAGTAGGCATAGCCGCCAAGCGCGCCCAGCAGGATGCCTCCGAGGATAAAATAAATTGATTTTGACATGTCTGTGCTACATCTTTGGATTGGTTTATCAGAGTGAACGTCTCAAGCATCCAAAAAATTTCAAACCGCACAAAACGCCATGGCCTTACATCAATTAGCCGGGAAGAAAGCACCACATTTCATACTGGACAACATCTCCCGGCTTGTTGCCGCGTATTACACCTACCAGCCCGATCCGGGCAACCCGGTCCACCAGGTGCAGTTCGGAACCTCCGGTCACCGCGGCTCTTCGCTCAAGCACACGTTCAACGAGACGCACATCCTGGCCATATCGCAGGCACTGGCAGATTACCGCAAGGAAGCGGGCATTCGAGGAACGCTTTTTATCGGGATGGATACCCACGCCCTTTCCGAACCGGCGCTTATCACCACCATCGAGGTGATGGCTGCCAACGATGTGACCCTTGGTTATCAGGAGGGATTCGGATACACACCCACCCCTGCCATCTCCCATGCCATACTGGGATGCAACAGATCGCAGAAAGAGTACCTTTGCGACGGAATCGTCATCACCCCGTCCCACAACCCCCCGGGCGACGGCGGCTTCAAGTACAACCCCCCTTCCGGCGGCCCGGCCGGCACCGACATCACAAAGAAAATCCAGGATGCGGCCAACCGGATCATGGCGGACGGATGCCGGCAGGTCAAGCGCATCCCGTTTGAAAAGGCGCTCAAAAAGGATCGCATCATGGCGACCGATTTCGTGATGCCTTACGTGAAGCAGCTGGACCAGGTGGTCGATATGGAGGCCATTCGTCGAACCGGTCTGCACATCGGTGTGGATCCGATGGGCGGCGCCGGTGTCGGGTACTGGGAACCCATTGCACGCACCTACGACCTGAATCTCGAGGTGGTCAATCCCGATACCGATCCGAGATTTGCTTTCATGACCGTCGACAAGGACGGCAAGATCCGCATGGATTGCTCCTCACCCTATGCCATGGCCAGCCTGATCGGCCTCAAGGACCGGTTTGACATCGCATTTGGCAACGATCCCGATTTCGACCGTCACGGCATCGTCACACCCAGCACTGGCCTGATGAACCCCAACCACTATCTGTCCGTCGCCATTCACTATCTGTTCCAGCACCGCCCGAAATGGCGCACCGATGCCGCCATCGGCAAGACGCTGGTGTCCAGCAGCATGATCGACCGCGTGGCCATGTCACTGGACCGTAAACTGGCCGAGGTACCTGTAGGTTTCAAGTGGTTTGTGGACGGGCTTCTGGACGGCTCCTTCGGTTTTGGCGGCGAAGAGAGCGCGGGCGCGTCGTTCCTGCGTTTTGACGGCTCGGCCTGGTCCACCGACAAGGACGGCATTATCCTGAACCTTCTGGCCGCCGAGATCACGGCCAAAACAGGAAAGGATCCCGCCGAGCACTACGCCGACCTGGAAAAGAAACACGGAAGCCCCGTTTACGACCGGATCGATGCCCCGGCAACCCCGGAAGAGAAGAAGGTGCTTGCTGACCTTTCACCGGAGCAGGTGAAGGCGGACGAGATGGCCGGTGAACCCATCCTCAAAAAACTCACGCGTGCACCGGGCAATGATGCACCGATCGGCGGACTCAAAGTCGAGACTAAAAACGGCTGGTTTGCCGCGCGTCCATCCGGAACCGAGGACATCTACAAGATCTACGCCGAGAGTTTCATCGACAAAGCCCACCTGAAGAAAATTCAGGAAGAAGCCGTAGCCATTGTAAGCGAGGCGCTTTCGGGCTGAAGAGCGGGATGGTCATAACCCAGCAGGCGCAGGGCGTTCAGCACCACCACCAGCGTGGAACCCTCGTGCAGCAGCACTGCAACACCGATACCGGCGTATCCGAAGAGCACAAAAGGCACCAGAAATGCGATCATGCCGAGACTGATGAAGATGTTCTGACGGATGATCTTGCGGGTCTGGCGGCTCAGGCCCAGCACCACCGGCAGCTTGCTCAGGTCATCGGCCATAAGGGCGACATCGGCGGTTTCCAGGGCCACATCGGATCCGGCCGCACCCATGGCAATACCCACCGTGGCGTGGGCCATTGCCGGAGCGTCGTTCACCCCGTCGCCAACCATGGCCACTTCGGTCTCCTCGTCCAGAAGCTTGCGGATGGCATCCACCTTGTGCTCTGGAAGCAGGTCGCCCCAGGATTCATCCATCCCGATCTGCGCACCAATATTGTCGGCCACACGCTGGTGGTCGCCGGAAATCATGATGAGACGCCGGATTCCCATCTCCCGCAGGGAGCGGATAATGTCTGACGCACCGGATCGTGGAATGTCCATCAGCGCAATGATCCCCGCGAATTCATCGTCCTCCTGAACCAGCATGGCCGTGCGTCCCTGTCCATGCAGATCGTCCAGGCGGGACCGGATATCCTCCGGAATGGCGCCGTCAAACAGTTTCATCTGACCGATGGACACCTTTTTTCCATCGACCAGACCGGTAATGCCCTTTCCGGTCACCGTTTTTATTTCCGTTGCCGCGAGCGGAGCGGCGCCGTCTGTCCACGCAGCGCCACCACGGACAATGGCCCGGGCAAGCGGATGGTCGCTGAACTTCTCAACAGCCATGGCTATCCGTATGAGACTGGCGGAATCATGGCCGTTGAACGGAATCACATCGGTGACTTTCGGTGTGCCTTTGGTCAGGGTTCCCGTCTTGTCGAATGCCATGGCCCGCAGACCGCCGAGCTGTTCAAGCGGACGCCCGCCTTTTACCAGCACGCCAAGACGCGCCGCCCTGGCCACGCCGCTGAGGATGGCACTCGGGGTGGATATGGCCAGCGCGCAGGGGCTTGCAGCCACCAGTACGGCCATGGCACGGTAGAACGAATCGGCAAACGGCTCGTCGATGACCAGCCAGGCAAAATGTAGCAGAACGACAAAAACCAGGATGATCGGGACAAATACTTTCTCAAAACGTTCGGCAAAGCGCTGAGTGGGCGATTTCTGCGTTTCGGCTTCGTTGACCATGCGTATCACGCGAGCAAGGGTGCTGTCCCCGGCCCGGCTGGTGACCTCCACTTCCAGCAGGCTGTCGCCGTTGATGGTCCCGGCAAAAATGCGATGCTCCGCATCCAGGCGATCCTTTTTCTCACGCGCCTCCTCCCGGGATGACACCGGCTCCTTGTCCAACGGCACACTTTCACCCGTTATGGGAGACTGGTCCACACTGCTGCATCCGGAGATCACGAAACCGTCTGAGGGGAAACGTTCACCCGGACGCACGACCAGCAGGTCACCCGGTTGCAGCTCCTCCACTGGTATCTCCCTTTCGCTGTCGCCATCCCGGATTCTGGCAACTGTCGGCGCAAGATCCGAAAGCGCCCGGATAGCCTTGCGGGCCCGGCCCATGGCATAATGTTCCAGGGCATGGCCGAGGCTGAACAGGAACAGCAGCAGCGCACCTTCGGCCCATGCGCCGAGCACGGCGGCGCCGGCGGCGGCCACCAGCATCAGGAAATCGATATCGAACTGCTTTCTGCGCAAGCTGGCAATCATATGCCGGAAGGCATCAAAGCCGCCAAAAAAATAGGCCAGCAGGTAGACCGGTATGGGGCGGGCCAGTTCCGGATCGCTCAGCACCTCATAGAGCCATGCCCCCAGCAGCAGTGCACCGCACAACAGGGCAAAAATCAATTCCCGGTGTTCTTTTATTCTTTTCAATTCAAATGAGGGTTACTTGTGGCACTCCAAACGCCCGTCTGCAGTCCATATGCATCCATCCAGTGGATGGATTGTCAAATGTAATCGTCCGGAGTAAATAATAAGACAATTGGTTCGATATCCTTTTACTTTATCCCTATAATTTAGGAATTTCAGGGATGTCACTTTTTAAGAAACTATTGATAAACGAATGAAAAATGAATTTTCCGCCCTTTTCGAAAAAAACCGGAAATGGGCACAGCGCATGGTCGGCAAGGATCCTGATTTCTTCAAGCGTCTGGCAGACCAGCAAAAACCACACTTTCTCTGGATCGGCTGCTCCGACAGCAGGGTCCCGTCCAACCAGATAACCGACATGGATCCCGGTGAACTGTTTGTCCACCGGAATATTGCAAACATGGTGCATCAGAGCGACATCAACGTCCTTTCGGTTTTGCAGTATTCGGTGGAGGTGCTCAAGGTGCGCCATATCATTGTCTGCGGACACTATTCCTGCGGAGGCGTGAAGGCGTCGCTGGAGATGACCGATCACGGACTGGTCGACAACTGGATCCGTCCAATCAAGCAGATCTATGAAGACCACATCGCGGATTTTGAGGGATTGTCCGAGGCGGAGATCGTCGACAAGCTTTGCGAGTGGAATGTGCGCGAGCAGGCAATGAACGTCGGGCGCAGCACCATCGTGCAAAAGGCCTGGCAAAGGGGACAGCCGCTCACCGTTCATGGTGTGATCTACAGTATCAAAGACGGAAAACTGCAGGATATGAAATGCAGCATCAGCGATCCGAAGCAGATATCCTCGATCTATCACATTCGATAGAATATTTTTTATTTGCATGAAATTCAGGATTTCTCTATCTCTATGCGACTTGTACCACTCCGATCGGAGTATGCCGGCCATGATCCGGTGCCGTACCCGCCGCACCCGTTAACCCTCTTCATGTTCTAACCGACACATTATGAGCAACAACAACCAAACAGGTATTCTGGGCCGGTTTCTGGATGTCATTGAGCGAGCCGGAAACAAGCTGCCGGATCCCGCCATCCTGTTCTTCCTTCTGATGATTTTCGTGTGGATCATGTCCGCCATCATGGCTCCGTTCGACTTCGGCGAGACCGATCCGCGCACAGGCGAGACACTTCGCGTGATCAATCTGCTATCGGGCAGCCAGATGGCCATGTTCCTGGCCAATATGACCAACACGTTCATCACCTTTGCGCCGCTGGGAATTGTACTGCTGGCTATGCTCGGCGTGGGCGCCGCCGAGCACTCCGGTTACATCAACGCCGGACTCAAGTACATCCTCGGCATTACACCAAAAGCGCTGCTTACGCCCATGCTTATCGCCGTTGCCATCGTCAGCCACACTGCCGCGGACGCCGGGTACGTGCTGGTGATACCGCTGGGCGGGGTCATCTTCTACGCGGCCGGACGACATCCGCTGGCCGGTATCGCCGCTGCTTTTGCCGGGGTATCCGGCGGTTTCAGCGCCAACTTCGTCCCTTCGGGCATCGACCCGCTGCTCCAGGGGTTCACGCAGTCGGCCGCCCAGATCATGCAGCCCGACATGCTCATCAACCCGCTCAACAACTACTTTTTCACGGCCATATCCAGCATCCTCATTATTTCTGTCGGATGGTGGATCACCGACAAGATCGTGGAGCCGCGCCTGTCCAAAACGGAAGTGGACGGCGACCAGGACGAGCTGCCGCAGATGGAAAAGCTGGAAAAACACGAAATCAGAGCTTTCTGGGTGGCAACGATCGTGATGCTGGTCGGGATCGTGGCACTTATCTTGTGGACAATCCCCGGCGATTCGCCCATGCGCTCGCCGGACGGTGAGGTGACCGCATTTGACGCGCCCATCATGATGTCGATCGTCCCGCTCATATTCCTCCTGTTTGTCATTCCCGGGGTCATCTACGGATTCCTCTCCGGGACGTTCAAGAGCTCGCAGGATGCGATCGGAAGCATGAGCAAGGCGATGAGCAGCATGTCGTACTACATCGTCATGGCCTTTTTCTGCGCCCTGTTCATCGACGCGTTCGGCAAATCAAACATCGGGATACTCATTGCGCTCAAGGGGGCCAACTTCCTGCAAAGCCTGGCCATGCCCGGGGCGCTGACCATCGTGGGCA
>SKNT01000201.1 GCA_007120385.1 Balneolales bacterium | reverse complement strand
TCCAGGCCGACGCAGACGGCATCCTTTGGATCACCACGCTGGAAGGGCTCAGCCGTTTCGATCCCGAAACCGGACAGTTCACCAACTACACGACCGAGCACGGGCTGTCTACCAATCTCACGGCCACCGCAGTGCCCGGTGACGACGGAGAGCTGTGGATCACCACGCAGAGCGGCCTGTCGAGGATGGTTACCAATCCGGTCATCGGACAGCCCACCTTTATCAACTACCATGCCGAAGACGGTCCCGGCGGGGAGAGTTACATCCCGCTTGGTTCCATCAGGGCAAGCAACGGCACGCTCTATTTCGGCGGCGAGCACGGGCTGGTTGAGCTGAGCCGCAGCGTCAGCAATCCCGTTCCGCCCGATATTATCCTGTCCGACCTCCGGATTTCCAATGTGTCGGTGCTGGACATGGGCGAGGATTCGCCCGTACCCTCCATCCTGTACGATCTCGATGAGATCACCCTGTCGCACTCGCAAAACTACCTGAGCGTCGGGTTCCGGGCGTTGCACTACTCCAATCCGGTGAAAAACCAGTACGGGTTCAAACTGGAAGGATATGACGAGGAGTGGACCTACGGCAGCACAAACGAGGTCACCTATGCCAATCTCAAGCCCGGAGTGTATACGCTGAGGATACGGGCCTCGAATGCCGACGGTGTATGGAACGAGGAGGGCCGCACCCTGCGCATCACCATTCTGCCGCCCTGGTGGCGCACCTGGTGGGCGTACGGATTGTACCTGGTGCTGTTCTCCGGCGCCGTGTTTGCCGTGGATCGGGTGCAGCGGAGGCGGCTGATCGACCGCGAGCGCAAAATGGCCATGGAGAAGGAGCTGCAGCAGATCAAGGAGATCGAAAAGGCCTACCGGAAGCTGGAAGTGGCGCATGAGAACCTGAAAGCCGCCCAGGCGCAGCTGGTCCAGCAGGAGAAACTGGCCTCGCTCGGACAGCTCACCGCCGGCATCGCGCACGAGATCAAGAATCCGCTCAACTTCGTGACCAATTTTTCGGATGTAAGCGAGGAGCTGATCACCGAGCTGATTGCCCACCTGGAATCGGGAGATGTGGATGAAGCCTCCGTTTTAGCGGGGGATATCCGCAGCAATCTCCGCAAGATCCATGAACACGGCTCCCGGGCCGACAGCATCGTCAAGTCCATGCTGCAGCACTCACGCGGCGGCAGCGGCAAGGTGGAGCCGGCCGACCTGAACGCCGTCATCAAAGAGTACGTGAACCTGGCGTTCCATGGCATGCGCGCCGGAAGGGATCCGATCACTGTGGATATTGATCTTCAGCTGGATGAGGGCATCAGCAAGGTTCCGCTCATCGTCGAGGATTTCTCTCGCGTGATCCTGAACCTGTGCAACAATGCGTTCGATGCGATGCGCGACCGGAGCAATGGCGCCGCCGGTGCCGGCAAATACCATCCCAAACTCACCGTGAGAAGCCGCCTGCTTGACGGTGCGGCCATCATTGAGGTTGAGGACAACGGTCCGGGCATCCCTGACGAAATCCGGGACAATATACTTCAGCCGTTTTTCACCACCAAAAAAGGGAAGGAAGGCACCGGACTGGGCCTTTCCATTACCAATGACATCGTGAAAGCCCATGGCGGATTTATCAGCATAGACAGCCAAGCTGATAATTTTACCATTTTTAAAATCACTATTCCAACTCACATCACCACACAAGATGGAAACAAGCCGAAAGCCAATTAAATTCATGGTAGTTGATGACGAAAAAGATGTGGAACTGCTGTTTCGTCAGAAACTGCGCAAGGAAATCAAAGAAGAAAAACTGGAGATGATCTTTGCCTTTTCGGGCAGGGAGGCGCTGGAAATCCTGAAGAACAACGAACCGCCCGATGTGGTTTATGTCTTCTCCGACATCAACATGCCCGGCATGACCGGCCTGGAGCTGCTCGATGAGATCAAGTCCGAGTACCCCGATATCGCTGTAAGCATGATTTCGGCCTATGGCGATCAGGAAAACTACAACAAGGCCATTGAGTCGGGAGCGAAAGATTTCTTCACCAAACCGATTGATTTTCAGTCGCTGCGTTCGGAAATCCATCAGATACTTGAGGAAGGAGGGCAGGTGGTGTGAAATCGGGCCGGGACTGCGATTCCTGACAACTGTTCATAGCAGGCAAATTATTGCAAAAGATATTTGCTTTTAATGATTTATGTCTATATACTTGTTTCCATTCTGCTTGTAAGAATTACTATGCAGGCAGCAAGCGATAACGGGAAGTTTGCGGGCAGCTGATCCGCAGACAGGCAGTGGTGAAAATGTATGGTCATGCTTTTACCACCGGCCGGAATTACTGACCATGCCCCCGGTCAGTGCATCCGGTTCAAATTGACAGCCGGTGACATGGGAAATCACCGTAATGGCGGCTTTATAACCGTCAACGGCGCGCTGTCCATGCTGTACACAGAAACAGCACACACTCTAACGAAACAGGTAATCAACAAGAGGCTCACTTATGAAACAATCGATCAGCAGCAAGAATTTTTTCCATTCCATGCTATTCATTCTGGCGTTGGCCGTGGCCGGCGCGGCCTGTGATCAGGCAACCATGCCGGATCTGGACGAGGGCGCTGACGCCGACGTGTCGGCCCGTGCGGCTCTGGCCGATGCCTTTGCGCTCGGGGAGGCCGGCATCAGCGGCGATGTGGCCGCGCAGCTGGCGCAGGTCCGCCGTCTGACGGCCCCGTTCCAGCAGATCCAGAGAGCGAACCGGGCCGGATGGGTCGCCCCGCTCAGTCCGTGTGTGGCGGTTGAGGGACTGGGCGGCATGGGCTACCACATCGGTAATCCGGAATACCTGGAAAACGGGATCCTGGATCCCCTGATGCCGGAGGCGCTGCTATACGAACCGATGAAGAACGGCCGCCTGCGGCTCGTCGCCGTGGAATACATCGTGTTCTTCGGTCCGCCG
>SKNT01000226.1 GCA_007120385.1 Balneolales bacterium | reverse complement strand
CCAGGTCCACCGGCTCCCCGCCCGCATTGAACAGCTCGATCCAATCCTCGAAATCACCGTCCTCGTCGGCTATTGTGGACTGGTTGGATGCCTGCACCTCGTTGATGACCACCTGGGCGGAGGCCGTCGTTGTAAACAGGGTCAGCATCGAAACCAGCATCAGTACTGCGAACAACGGCGGAGCAGACAACTGGGCAGACGGCAAGACAGACGGTGGCAAGGCCGCACCGGTCCGGATGCCCGCAGTATTGACGGTGCGGCGATCTGCGGTCCGGGTGCCTGCTGCAATGGCGGCAAGGCAAACTGTCTGAATCGGTGATTTTCTGGCGAGCAAGTTTCCGGGGGTGTAGGTTTCTACCCGCAAAATACCGTTTTTTTAGCGGATAAGCACCATCCGCACCGACGCGCTGCCCACCGTGTGGCCCGGACCGCCATCCGCCCGGATCCGTCCGATATACACCCCGCTGGCCAGCCCGGTGGCATCAAACCGCAGCACATGCGAGCCGGCCTGCCGGTGACCGGCATCCACACGGCGTACCAGCCGCCCATCAATCCCGTACACCTCCAGGATCACCCGGGCGTCTTCGGGAAGCTGAAAGGGGATGGCCGTCTGGTTGTTGAACGGGTTCGGATAGTTCTGCTCCACCCGGAACGTCAGCGGGACGTCGGGCCGGTCGTCGAGGCCGCCGTCCGCATCCACCGAAACATCACGGAATTCGGCCACCAGGTGGATGTCGGATCGGGAATGTACGTATGTGAGCTCCTCGTCGGTCGAATAGACCAGCGTGTCGGCGCCGTCGATCGTGAGCCAGCGCCGGAACACGTATCCGGGTTCGGGTTTGGGGATTAGGGTGGATTCGGTGGTGATCAGGTATCGGCCGGTCCAGGGCCAGGGGTCGTCATCCACCCCCTCGGTATGCGGATGTATGGCGATGGAGTTAATCTGCACATGGCCGTGGGCGGGATCGGAGACGTCGATGGTGATTTCCCGTGATCCGCGTCCCGCGTGCAGCCCGAGATGATCCCACTGGTGCTGATGGCGCTGCTCCACATAGCGGCGCATGACCTGAACATCGCCCTCCCACTCCTCGAAGGTAATGAACGGTCGCCAGTAGAAATTCCAGTTGTCCGGTTCGGTCTTGTTCCAGCGCACAATGTGTTCCTCGATTTCCGGGGCGTAGATGGCCTGCATGGAATCGAGGATGGCCGTCATGCGCTCGGGACGGAAGGTGGTGTTGAGCAGATCGGCGAAGCGGGTGAAAAAGTCCCAGCGGTAGATCTCGTTGCGCATGAGCCGGTGGTAGATTTCGGCGGCCCAGGCGCGGTTGGTGCCCGGGTAACCGTCCAGGTGCTGGAACAAGTCCTGAAGGTAGGATTTGCGGTCGAAGTGCCTGGAAAGGCTCCAGTCGTTTTGCGGGTGGGGCGCCCATCCACCCGGACCCGGCTGCCATCCGAAGCCGAAATCCATGTCGAACATCATCCAGCGCCAGCGGCCGTCCTGTTCGGGGATGGCCGCGTCGGGGTTGTAAGCGGTGCGGTGCCGGAAGTAATCGATGTTGTTGTGCGGCCAGTCGGTGTTGCGCGCATAGATCTGGGCGATGTAGTAGTCCATGAAGTTTCCGGTGTGCATCATGGTCCGGATTTGCGCGAAGTGCGCGTCTTCGGCCGGATCGTTACTGCGGATGTACGCAAGCATGTCGTCGTAGTGTTCGCGCTCGCCGTCCTTCAGGGATGCGTTGCCGGTCATCAGGTCCGCCTGCTCCCGGTCGATGCCGTAGTGCGTTTCGATGTAGTGGACGTCGTACCGCTCGCGGATGTTGTATATGCCCCAGTATTCGCCGTTGAGGAAAACGATGACCGCTCGTGAGGCCATGGTCGGGAATCGCAGGTGCTTCATGGTCTCCTGGATGTAGGCGTCGCGGAACAGGGTCATGACCACGTCCTGGCCCGACTGCCGCAGGATGAGCCGGTTGAAATCGTCCAGCTCCATCTCCGGGAAGAAGCGGTGCCGGAAGCGGCTGGTGCCATAGTCGCTGCGCGAGTAGAGGCGGAAGCTTTTCTGGGGGAAGGCGCGCGATGCCCCGCCGTGCAGGCGCAGCCCGATATCCTGCGAAACGGCCATGCTGCCGTCGGACTCGTACAATTCCATGTGGACTGGCCGCTCCCAGTCGTCCCCGCGCTGGGAGTAGTTGGCCGCCGCGCCGAGGGCGTTGCTTTGGCCGTCGTCATCCCAGACTTTTCCCAGAGCGTAAATGCCCCGCTCGTAACCGAAGAGACTGTCGCGGTGAGCGGTGAGGGAGATGACCGGGAGTGAGAAACGCTGTCCGGCATCGGGGTGGACGAAAAAGGTGCGCGTTGCCACATCGCTGCGCTCGCCGCGCGCAAAAGCGGCGGCACGCACCGACGTGCCTTTGAATACATCGCCGGCCGGAAGAGCGGCGTTGGCGTAATTGTGGGAAATTTCCAGGATAGTGGACAGATCGTTGGGCTCGGAGGTGCGGTCCTCGATGCGGATCGGACCGGTGTACAGGGTGGATTGGGCCGTGGGTTCGGAACCGTCGAGCGTGTAGCGGATCTCGGCGTCATCGCGGCCCACCGAAAGCTCGAGATCGAACGGCGCGGCATGGAACCCGCCGGATGCAGAGAAGCTCACACCTTCGGGAAACGGGGAGGGGCTGCCTTCGCTGTTGGACTGTCCGGGCGAGGGCTCGCGGAAAATGACCAGGCTGTCGGCGCCATCGGGATAGCGTCCCAGCGATTTGTCGGACGGGATTTCGGTGGGCGGGATCTCATCCACCCGCATACCTGTCTGGAAGTCGGACAGCAGGATCTCCTCACCGGCCTGGGCAATGCTGAAGTTGGTGTGTAGCGGCTGTCCGGGGGTGCGGCGATCCTTGTTGGAGGCCCAGACCAGCAGAAAACCGCCGGGTTCGATGACCGTGCCTTCGGGGAAGACCCACCGGAACGGACGATCGTAGTCATCCGACAGGCCGAAAAAGCTGATGTCGGCAGTGTCGGAGCCGGCATTGAACAGTTCGACCCAGTCCTCGTAGTCGCCGTCCTCGTCGGCAAGGGTAGTCTGGTTGGACGACTGGATCTCGTTGATCACTACCTGGGTGCTGCCGGCAGTGGGAAAAACAAGAAAAAAAAATACCAGCGGGATAATCAGCCGAATAAAACGCATGGGGAATAAAATCATAAAAAACGCAGAAAAATGCGGTATTGTCAATAGATCGGTTGGAGTCCCGGCTCTTTAAAGGGAACGAATCCCCTGCGAAAATATTCGCAGGAAGCTGCTTGTCCCGGAACCGTCACTGTCGGACGGACTCAAACCGAAATGCCCTGTAAGTAATGGAATTCCCAATATAGACAAGAAATCTGCAAAAATAATATCAAAAGTGATGTGATCACGCTCCCGGGCAGGCACCAGTAACATCATATTGCTGATTTTTCCATCTGGCGGACTCTGTTTTCCGGCCTACTGAAATTCCAGGGCTGCAGCGGAATGGGGCCGCATCCACGAACATCGGCGAATTCAAGTTCTGGGCCAACGACCCTATTTTAAAAGCGTCATTTTTCCGGAAAATGCTTCGTTGCCGACAACCAGTCGCGATATGTACAATCCTGACGGCAGATTGCCTGCCTCAAAGGGGATTGCATGCACTCCTGCGGGAAGATTTCCATGAACCAGCTGAGTTACCTCGCGGCCGAGCACATCCAGGACCGTCAGCCTTACCGGTGAACTTTCTGTCAGCTCAAAACGGATGTTGGTTGACGGATTGAACGGATTGGGGTAGTTCTGGTGAAGGATTACACGGACCGGAACCATTATTTCATCATGATCTGTTGCAGTGGGCACGTCGCCGATGACTTTCATGAAGATGTTGGGTTGTTCGAGGTTCATCCGGTCATCGATCCAGGTGCAGAAGTAGTGAGTGCCATTGGTTGCAACATGGGGGTATCCCGAAGGCAGCTGGGGAGATGGCAGGGTGGATGGCTGGCCCGCAGGGTTGCCGGCCGGGTCAAACTGCCGGGCGCGGGCCCGAAAGAACCCCGGGACCTGTGTGCTGTCGGTCCAGACGACCATGAAACTGCCGTCATCGCGAATTGCCAGCTCCGGACGTGAATAGATTTCCCCGCCGGGAGGAGTTTCAGATATCTGAAAATTTCCACCGACAGGAGTGCCGGATGCGTCAAAACGCTGGCCGAATAGCTGCGCGCCATTGCGCGAATCGAACCATGCTGCCACCGACTGGCCGCTGCTGTTCATGGCTACGGAAGGAACCAAAGCGAAAGCCGAGCCCTGTTGCACTTGATTCATGCGGTAGTTGGTACCAAGGGGGCCCTGCTGCGTGTAAAACTGGATGGAAACGCTCCAAACATTGCCAAAGCGTCCATCCTGCCAGACAACAGCAGAAAGCTGTCCGTTGCTTGCGATATCTGCACTAATGTGGGGCGCAGATCCCACGCCATCACTGTGCGGCACTTCTCTTGTGATAACCTCATTGAACGAAGTATCCAGGACCCTGACAGCAATGTTGCGGAATGCATGTTCACTTGCCCACTCCTCCAGTACGATTGCAATCTGGTTTTGCGGAGTTAAGGCCAATCGGGGGTTGTATTGCCGGGTGGAAGTGCCGAACCCGAGCGAATATTGAACATTTTCGGCCGTATTCGACAGTTTGATGATCTGCCCGTTTGCATTGATCGCCCCGATTGTGACCTCTGATGAGGGGACATCGTCGTTGCCAATTACGAACCGTCCGGCATGCTGCATCAGTATCAGCAACTCACCGGTGCTGAGATAGCCCAGTTCGGCATGTTCGAGATAGTCGGAAAGCCACATCGACAGGAGGGTGCTTTCTCCTTTGAAAAAATGGATATGCTCCAGGGCTTGTGCGTCAGAAGAGAAACGCTGGACAGCAATCTGGGATCGTCCGGCCGAGTTGAAATTGATGCCCGGCCTGTCGTTGTAATCCTGCCAGGCCACCGAGAAGGAGCCATCATCCGCTGCGGCGATGCGCGGCCTCCACACCCCCACGGTGTTCATCTGGTGATCATTTACCACCATTTCGCCAATGACAGTCTGGGCCCGGGATTCAACCGTAGCAAGGAAGCCGGCCACAACTGGCAAGATGGCGATCAGGAAAAAATATTTGCGAGTCATCCTCGATTACCCATGTTTTTGAGTCCGGTTTCCGGTTACCCAAGCCTTTAAAGCACCTGGTTAACCGATATATTAAGCAGGACCTGCCGGAAAAATTTCCCTATTTCAACAAAATCATTCGTCGGGTGTTAATATTTCCGTTCGATTGAATTCTGTAAATATATACCCCGCTTGAGAGATCGTGTGCGTTGAAGATTACCGAATGTTCTCCTGCGTGCAAAATTTCATCGACAAGCGTGGCAGTTTCTCTCCCGAGCATATCATAGACCTTGAGAGAAACATGCTGTCGGTCGGGAAGCGCAAATCTAATCGTGGTCGTTGGATTGAATGGATTTGGATAGTTTTGATCCAACCGGTACCTGGACGGCGCCGTGTCTTCGTCGACGGTTCGTGCGGGATCCGATGCGATCGGTTTTTCAATTCCTCCTACATGATCAAATACAATATTCGCCAACCGGAGTGTGAGCGTTTCAGGATTGTGGCCTTTCATGTTCGTCAGGACTGCAACTACCAATTCTTCGTCGGGATAAACATTGATATGTCCGCGAGCGCCGTCCCATGAACCTCCATGGTGTGCTATACGCCTTCCCGATCTCGTTTTCAGCGCCCAACCGAGTCCATGCATGCATGGATCCTCCCAACTGCTTCCAGTGAATGGCTCGCAATCGTCCGCTACGGGGACCCACAACCGATTGTCACGCACGTCGGGCGAAACGATTTCTCCGTTCAAAACCATCCAACCGAACCGTGCAAGGTCTTTTACGTTCATTTCGATACCCCCGCCCGACACTTTCCAGCTATTGTTGTTTTTCATTTCGTCAAGTTTTTCACCCTGCTCATTATACCGTGTTGCACGTTCATAATTAGGGGGCAGAAAGCCGAATGTCCAGCTATGGTCACCGTATGTCAACACGCGGGTACCCCACTGCGCACGTATGGACGGCAGGTCAAATTTTCCGGCGATTTCCTCCTCGATCAATCTCTGTATGGTACGTCCGGTTGCCTGTTCAAGTATGGCATCGACAAATGTAAATCCGGCTGTGGAGTATAACTTACCGGTGTCAACGCCTATACCAACGGTGCAATCATAAACAAGCGGTATGTCCCATATCGATTGTACGGCTTGCATCGCACTTGAATAGTGATCCGTTTGATTTGGAATTGGCGGCTGAGTGTCATTGTAATGACCGATGCAGCCCAGGTGAGCGAGAAGCTGCTCAACGGTGTGCGTATGGTGATCGGGAATACCCGGAAGGTAATACGAAGTATTTTGAGAAAGGTCCAGATCGACCGAGGCGCCGTTGTTCAACATCCCCTCGGCTTCTAGCATAGCGGCAAGCGTCGAACCGATCAACTTTGATATGGATGCCGTCAAATAAACGGTCTCGCCATGAGCGGGAATCAAGACTGGCGGATTCCCGAACGTTCGCGCCATTCCCTGCCCTCCAAGATACAACATTTCTCCCTGGTAGATCACCGCTACGGATACACCGGGTATCCCGTTTCTTATCCTATGGCCGGCAATCGTTGTGTCAATCCGCACCCACAACGTATCATCGGGTTCAAAGAAAGGACCTCCTCCAACCCCCAGCCCATCTGCAAGCCATATTCCGCTATATCGAGGTCCCTGCCTGGTATCGTACCATTCAAACTTGATGTGACGAAATCCACTATCTCTGTACCGGTACCAGAGCGCTTCGAACTCGCGCTCGTCAAGGTCGTACTCGATCGAGTACCTCCGGTTTTCGGGACGAGCTTCCCAGACCGCCGCATATAAATCTTCCGCCGTCGTTTGATATGACTCAAAATCGATAATTCGGTATTCCGCATTCCGCTCCGCGGCAAGCTGTTCGTATTCCGTACGGGTTAGATCGTAGGCATGGAGCCAATTGGTGCTTACCGTATTGTCGTACCAGATTGCGGCGTACCGCACTCCGTCGCTCGCAACGTACGCTTCGAAATCGATCAATCGTCTTCCGAGCGCCGTTTGCTGATCGAAATATTCTTCGTACTCACCCCGCGTCAATCCATATCGTGCATCCCATGAAAACCCCTCATTATTCCCGACCCATATTGCGGCAAAGACGGGAAGTGCATAGTCGTCGATATATATTTCGAGATCGAATAGACGATAGCCGAGTTCACCTTCGTATTTGTTGCGCAGATCTGTAAACTCCTGTTCAGTCATATTAATGCGGGACTGCCAGTCCCTCCCTTCAACATTCTCCCGCCAAACCATTGCATACCGTATCTCATCGCCGCAGGGATATGCCTCGACGTCGATCTGCATATATCCGGATTCTACATTTTTTTGAAAAAACATTTGATACCGGTCGTAGGTAAGATCATACTGTGAAGCCCACCTGATAGCACTATCACCGTTACTATCGGCTGCAAATACGGTATTGAGAATCGAACAAATCAATCCTGACAGTAATGCACATCGTATCATCATAGGTAGTCTCCCCGTTCTTACCTGATCAAAACCATTTGCCGCGCGGCTACCGAATCTCCGGAACGGAGCCGGTAGATGTATGTGCCGCTGGAATTCACACCCACGTTAAATACCGCGACGTGTTCACCGGCGTGCAGTACTTCATCGACAAGCGTCGCCACTTCTCTTCCCAGCATATCATACACCCGCAGCGATACGTGATCCCGCCGATCGATCATAAAACGAATCGTTGTCGTTGGATTAAATGGATTCGGATAATTCTGCAGCAATTCGAAATGCGCGGGCAGGTAGTTGTCCTCAGACACCTCAGTTACCGAGGGCTCGCCGTATACATACCTGACCGCGTTCTCCCAGACGGTCCCTGTCCACACCTGGGTCAGTTTTACCGTAACAAGTCCGCGGCCGTCGTACTCATACAGATCCTGTCGCTCCCGATTCCACATGTTAGCCGACCATGAGTACACCGCATCGTACTTGAGGAAACACCCGCGCTCATATTGTGACTCTGTTTTTCCAAGACTCAACCAGCCAGAGTCCGTCCACATCTGTCTGACCCATTCAATAATGTTGCCCTGCCTGTCAAAAGAAAAAAGCGACTGTGTGGAATTGATCCATTCTCCATCGTAATACTGTGTTGTACGTGAGATATTATTAAAATTGTCGTCATACATATATAAGATACGCGAGTCCTCCCACCATTCATCGAACCAATCGTCCCATTCTTCGCCGAGCACAACAATTAAGCTTCCGTAGTCATCGTACATCCATGTATTTCTATCCCCGAGTTCCCATGAGCCGTCCCCCCAGAAATCATAGTACGTTACCGTTTGCGCAATTTTTCCCTGGTCGTTATATGACAGGACTTCCCGTTCGAAGACAGTCCCAAAATCATCATCCATCTCAACGACTATTTCGACAGGGCGGCCTGCGTCGTCGAGAGTCGTATCTTCTACCTTATACGTCTGCCAGCCGCCTTCCCACTCCTGATATGTTATTCTGACCGGATAGGTGTGGTCGTCTTCATAAACGAAAAGAAATCGTTCAGCATCCTGCCATGATTCCCCGACATACATTTGCAGCCGTTCTTCAAGCGTTCTATAGGCTTCGTCGAGCCATACGAGTAATCGCTCGTCGTTCCGCCATTGATTATCAGACCATTCCTGTCTCACGTATTCTATATACATGGTTTCGAGAATAGCTGCGATCCCGCTATAGACACGAAGATTTCTTAAGCGAATCGTCCGATCACTCCCGGCATAGTCCGTGGGAATTTCTTGAGGCATACGGTCAACGGAAGACATAACCGGGACCAGGCCGCAATCATTTCCAGCAGCGTCGAGCACATTCACTGAAACCGCCATGAAAAGACACACTCCCACCGATGCGAGTCCCACCTTCCTTTTCATAAGATCCCTTTTATCGGTATAAATAATGAATTATCATTTAACCAGTGTCATTTTCCGGGTGTGGATTGCACCCGAGGTCCGCAGCTGATAGAAGTAGATTCCGCTGCTCAAATCCCATCCGCTGAATGATACGGTGTGAGTACCCGCCTCCAAGCGTTTTGCATCAATCAGACGGGCAACCTGCCGGCCCATCAGATCATAGACCATCAATGAGACTACGTCCGCATTCGGAAGAGTGAACAGAATGCGGGTTTCCGGGTTGAACGGATTGGGATAGTTCTGCGCCAGGACGGTCTCGACGGCGATGTCGGGTTTGTCATCTGTTGCGTCCACCGAGCTGCCCAGGACCGCCTCCATCCACATATGCCAGCCGTTATTGCCGGGAGAACCCGCCGCCTCACTAAACCAGGCATCCGACAGATTGTGCCAGCTTCCATCGCTCCACATCTCCCATACTTCGGGTACGCGTCTGCCAAGCGGATCGGTTGCCATAATGGCAGCGTTGTCAATGCCGGTGTTATCGTAAGCATCAAATTCGACTGAAACAAAAAACGATGCCGGCACCGGTACCGGTTCATCAAAAACATGCACGGTGGGCTCCCTCTGGGCATTAATCGATTCGTCGGCGATCACGTCTCGCAACAGATACTGCCTGGTTGCGATGGGTGAGCCTGTCGGACCCGCCTCCGGAGTACCCGCGTACACACTGATGGAATACGTCTCGTTGGTCAGCCCGTTTTTACGATAACCGAACCAGACATTCACACGCTGCAGCACATCATGGTCCGAATCTACTGGAAGAGTGAACGCACTGGACTTGGCCCGGTCATGGAAACGGTTGGTTCCAAACACGAAACCGCTGTCGATGGGTGTGAAAAAGTCGAGGATGTGCAGCTTCTGCTCGGAATTCGGATCAAAATACCGGAGTGTGGCTGACGGACCTCCGGGCGCACCCGTCCCAAGCGTTTTTTTGACGACTTCGTGCGCATCTATCTTGCCTGCCCCAAAGCGGTTGTTCGGCACAGTTCCGGTGAAACCATCGGTGCGCGCAGTCTCGCTCATGATCCCGATCACATCATCAAAATCAAGATTTGGATTGATCTGAAGCATCAGCGCTATCACTCCGGCCACATGGGGTGAGGCCATGCTCGTACCCTGCGATCCGACATACATGCCGCCCTGCAGGACCAGCTCCCGCTGATACCCCTGGCCCTCCGTGAGGTGGGATGATAGCGGGGAGAAGATCAATTCCCCGGGGGCCGAAATGTCGGGTGCGATCCTGCCGTCGCGGGTCGGCCCCACACTGCTGAAATAGGATTTTTGTCCCAGCTGTGGCATCACCGGATTTCCGTTCTGCCGTGTCGGATCGGGATTGCTCCATTGCAGCACCTGGTTGTCGATATTGTTCCAGGTGTTTGTGGTTACATAGGATCCGACAGAAATCACTTTATGGGCGGATGCAGGTGTGCCAATGGTTGAACGGGTATTGCCCGGAAGTTCGACTACGCCTGGAAAATCCGAGGCCAGACCCACAATGGCCGGCCAGAACGCTCCGCCAAAGGACCACATATTGAATTTTCCATCGGTCTGACTGTCATAGACGATCACCCAGATGATTTCATTGATGTGTACATTGTTCTGAGGATCTCCCACAATTTCAATAAGAATGTTGCCGTCCCCGTTTCGCGGATCTGCCGTGGTCTGTGCATCAACACCGACATAGCCGAGTATGAACTGTTCAAAAACAATCGGCGTGTAGTCCATAAAGGAGCCGGCGGCAACAAAGTTGCTGCTCCCGAGAAACACCAGGTTCTGATTAACATCCAGCGTAAAAGCCGCAACGGCAACCTGAGAGACGGCGCCAGGCTTGAACCACATGTTCACAGTGCTCTGTTCGGGATTGTCAGGTAACAGAATGGTGGCATGACGAGTTGCCGGCGATAGCATTCCGTCGGCATGAATCAGATCAAATCCCTCATTACCGGCGGCCGCCACGATGATTCTGCCTGGACCGGTGAGATTGGACAGGGCCTGCTCGTACAGACTGGAGCCGTCCAGCGGACCGAAGTTGCTGCCCAGGCTGAGATTGATGACCGCCGGCTTGCCCATCTGATCGGCTTTGCTGAATATGTACTGGCACCCGCCGACCACGTCAGCGTCACTGAAACCGCCGTCGACCATCCCCTTCACGAAAATGATATCCGATTTCGGGGCGATTCCTGTGTACTGCGCATTGAAGATGCCGCCGCCTGCCGCCGTGCCGGTCACATGAGTGCCGTGACCCATGCCATCGTCACTGTCACGCTGAGTGACGAGTTGCGGCTGGGTGTCGATCTCCAGCTTGGTCCATTCAAGTTCGCTGCTTCCGGTATACTCGTAGAGATACTGGATGCGGCTTCCATTGCCATTGCTGAAATCGGGATGCGAAAAATCAATCCCGCTGTCAATAATGCCCATAATCACCCCTTCACCCTGATACGGCTGTGGCAGATCAACGCCGCCATGCACCAAATTTGCATTGATACTGATCCGGCCTTCCCTGTTCAGGGATTTCCGCCGGATGGCAGTCTCCATGAATAGAATTTCATCACGCCGGGACAGATCACCCAGCCGTCTGACCGGAACCCGGGCTGTCAGGATATCGCCGACCTCTGTGACGCTCTGGGCATTATAAGCCGCAAGGAAATCGGATCCGGTTCCGGGCGCTACTTGCATCAGAACGCCAACCCACCAATCTTCGTCTTTGCGACTCAGGTCATAAGGCCTTCTCGTGGCATCGGACTCCCTGAACTGGCCGGGTTCTCTGTATTTTCCAAAAAGCACCGATTCACCCGAAATGTCATGACGCTGCCACTGCCGGTACAACAGCCGTGCGGCAGGGTCACTTTTTGACCCGGACAGGGGAACATTGGTCTGTTTTTGATGCGGGAGAGTCTCGATGGGAGGGAGTATGACCGGCTTTGTTTGCACTGCGAGTGCGCGTACAAAATCCTCGTTGACCTGTGCCCGGAGCGGATCCGAAAGCAGGGCGCAGATTGTGAGGATCAAGAAAACCGTCAGCAATTTGCCGGACAACCATGCTTCCATTACAATGGAAAGCCTGCGGCAGGCACCAGGTGTGATTTTTTTTGGAGTCATGTGTTTATTTCAAGCAGGGTTCACTGTGTTGGGGCAGCACCTGGCGGAAAGAAACATCAATCGGTGGGACGGGTGGCAATGGTTATGAGCGGACCATGGCCGACATGATGTGGCGGTAATGTTTCGCGGAGGGCTACTCTTTGAGTTCGCGTATCTGACTTAATGAAACAGATACAATGCGGGGGTCAGATGCTGATTTTCTGATTGCATCCGCGGTTCCCCGTGCTGTGACGATGGTATCCACCGTCGAACGGACTTCCAACTGGTAGTGACGCAGCATTTCAATTGCGTCGGAATCGGCTGTTCCGGTGAGCTGGATCAGCACATCTATCTGGGCATCCTTGTCACGCTCCGTGCTGGACAGAACACTGCGCAAAGGCGCATCGAGTTTGTTCATGTAGTCCCTGTCCATATCGGCATCCCCCCGGTCGTTTTTGTTACCTGCGCATCCTGAAAACACGGTAAAAGCAATGAAGAGCAGAATACAGGGGGACAACACATGATTTGGCATCCTGTGCATTGGATTTTGCTTTTTAAACTTACGTGATAGTCTCACTGTAGGACAGATCTGAAATTTAATGACACAGGGCGTTACGCGTACGGAAGTAGCGCCTGTTTTCCAGGTACAAATCATTGCTCTGTAATGTGATGCGATAGATTCTATGTTCGCCGTTGTGAAAGCTGAGTTGCAGTGCGGGCTGACCATTTGCAGATATGATATCCCAGATGCCGGCACCGCCGCCGCGCCCATGGCTGAACCCGGATCCGCCATCCACATTGACAGAGACGGAACTCTTGTCGGTATAGCGGAAAGAGCGATCATGGCACAGGTGGATTTCTATATGATCGCTGTATCCACCCGACAGACCACTTGAATAGGAGTGCATGTATGTCAGGCGAACGCCGGCCAGATCCTGCTTCCACTGATCGACAACGGGAGGCACCTCCGGTTCTGAAAATGTGACCCCATCGGCAATTCTCTGCACCCGTCCCGTGTACTGATCTGAAAAAGCCCCGGGCTCAACTGCTGTTAGTATGGTGACACCACCGCCAAAAGGCGAAATGAGTCCGATGGCATAGGCTTTGGCCTGCTGCCACTCCACATAGCCTGAGTAGTAAGCAGAAATGCCGGATTCACCATATCTCTCAGGGGCTCTTTCCCGCTGAAGAATGGTGCCGCTGCCGTCCTGGATGGGCTCGGAGGCGGCCTGCACCAGTTCGCTGACCGAATTGTACTGGTGCTGCATCACCAGTATGAATCCCTTGTGATGATCGGATCCCATCAGGTAGCCAAGCTCGGTTTTCCAGGCCGACCAGCCCTCGGGAACTGTGAAAGCAATGCCCGGGATGGGTTCCGATACCCGTCCTGTAACGGGTTCCCTGGCTTGTGATCCGTTGTGAAGCATTAGCAAGAAAATGAACAGGAGTGTGGTGATCTGGTTTATCGATGCATGTTTTGATGTCAACTGGATGTATACCCTGGTCATGTTTATTAAAAAGCCTGAAAATCAGGATGCTGTATTTACCTCATATCGTAAAGTACTAATAAATAGTAACATGAGTCTATATCTTGATGAAATATTTTTTTACGGATTGCGGCTCAGGCCAGCTTGAAACTATTTACTATTCGGAAAATTTTCCTGACCTCCCGGAAATCGCCGGCTTCAACCCGGCTTGTGCCGTTTCTTCAGCTCCACGACCAGGTCTTCAATTTTCATGTTCTCGCCGGTGAGCAGCATCATCAAATGGAAAAGCAGGTCGGATGCCTCGTAGGTGAGTTCCTCACGTGAATTTTTTGCGGCAATCACCGTCTCCACCGCTTCCTCGCCCACTTTCTGAGCCAATTTGTCGCGTC
This sequence comes from Balneolales bacterium, assembly GCA_007120385.1. GTDB lineage: Bacteria > Bacteroidota > Rhodothermia > Balneolales > Natronogracilivirgulaceae > SKNL01. Next base: position 16,587 of record SKNT01000226.1, on the reverse strand, counting down.
CGGCACGAAACATCTTGCTGGTGTAGGAACCCTCCGGCATCTTTTCTTTGCGTTCATAAAGCAGATCCTGAAGTTCGTTCAGGAAGGAAAGGCCGTCGTCGTACGGGTGCTCGTGGAAACAGGATGTCTCGCCGGTATGGCAGGTGGGCCCGGCCGGATCCGCCTCCACCAGCAACGCATCGTCATCGCAATCTTTCTGGATGCGGACCACCTTCAGCACGTTGCCCGACGACTCACCCTTCATCCACAAGCGCTTCTTCGAGCGGCTGAAAAACGTGACGTTGCCACTGTCAACGGTGGCCTGAACTGCTTCCCGGTTCATGTAACCCAGCATCAGGACCTGTTTGGTACGCGCATCCTGGATAACGGCCGGCACCAGGCCATCTGCCGGATTGTATGCAATGTCATCTGCAGAGAGCATAAAAAATTATTGGATGAGTTATCGGATCAGTGAATGAAAAATGGCTGTCGCAGGGGACAAACGTGGCAAAACACAAGATACCACTTTGGGAAGACTAATATTGGAAGACTAAAATCGGAGGACAAATTTGGGAGGCCTGATTTTGCATGGACAATGGGCACTCACAGGCGAACGGGTATGCCAGCTTCATGCATCGCCTGTTTGAGGTCGGCGATCTCGATCTCCCGGAAGTGGAAGATACTGGCCGCCAGTACGGCATCCGACTTTCCGGCAGTGATGGCTTGAATACAGTGGTCGATGGTTCCGGCACCGCCGCTGGCTATGAGTGGCACTGGCGCTACATCGGATATCAGCGACAGCAGTTCGTTGTCGAACCCCGATTTTGTGCCGTCACGGTCCATGCTGGTGAGCAGAATCTCGCCCGCTCCGCGATCGGCCGCCTCACGGCACCAGTCAATGGCATCCATCCCGGTATCTTTCTGTCCGGCATTGATATAGACATTCCAGGAATCGCCGGTTCGCTTGGCATCCACCGCGGCCACCACGCATTGCGATCCAAAACGGTCGGCAGCCCTGGTGATCAGCTCCGGATCACGGACAATGCTGCTGTTCAGCGACACCTTGTCCGCCCCGGCCAGCAACAGGTCGGCAATCTCTTCCACACTGCGAATGCCCCCGCCCACGGTAAAGGGAATGCGGATATGGCTGGCAATGTCCCTGACCATCGCGACCAGGGTTTTGCGCTTCTCGTTGGTGGCGGTGATGTCCAGGAACACCAGTTCGTCCGCACCCTCCTCGGAGTAGCGCCCGGCAAGTTCCACAGGATCACCCGCATCCACCAGACCGACAAAATTGACACCCTTGACCGTCCGGCCGTTTTTAATATCGAGGCAGGGGATAATTCGTTTTGCTAACAACGTTCTTTTTTTTTAAGATTTTTGGTGCTTCAAAGATTTTTTGGCAAAGCGATGCGTTAGAATTGCAACGGTCAAATGTCCCGGGCACTGCCACAGGCGGGGCCATTCGTGCGGGGCCATTCGTGTGATTCCGTGCAAAATAACCAAACTGCCGTTCATTGACCAATTACTCTAACGGAGAAATCATATGAAAAAATGTCCCGCACGTACAGCCATTGTGGCCGGTGCGTTCATGCTTCTGCTGCTGCCGGCCCACCTTCTTGCCGGAATCGGTCCTGGAAAAATGAGCGACATGGATCTCACCCTGTTTCCCGGTTGGGGTTGGGTGCTGGATACACGGACGGTCGAACTGAATGGCGGACGCAATGACGTGAATTTTCCCGGTATCGCCCGGCAACTTGACCCCGGGTCGCTGCTGATCGGGCTGGATGGTGAAATCGTTTCTTTGCGATCCCGAACGGAACACCAGGGTTGGGAGCGCCTTTTCCGGGATCTGGTCGGCAAACAGATTCGCATGGTCAGTGAAACCGGCCAGCTGGTGGAAGGGGAAGTGATGGAATTTACCCAGGGGCGTCTGTACCTGCGGAAATCGGAGGGACGTTTTGTGCTCATTCCCAATCCACACAGCTACCGTCTGGAGCTGGACGCCATGCCGGATGCCGAAAAACCGGGCGTTCAGATTGAAGCCGTTGTGAACGTCGACCGGCCGGGAAGCTACCCCGTTCAGATATTCTATGTTGCGAACAACCTGGCCTGGAGCCTGGACTATTCCATTATCCTCAACGAAGCGGAAAACAAGGCGGCCGTCACCGGGCTGGCACAGATCAGAAACAACAGCGGGACGGCCTTTGACAATGCGCGGGTCCGACTGGTGGCGGGCGACGTTCGTATGAGTCCCCAGCATGCGACTCCCATGTTTGACTCCGACATGGGGCACGGCATGATGGCCCGCGCCGAGGCCATGCCCGAAGCCGAACAGTATGCCGACCATTATGTCTATGAGCTTCCCGCACGCCTGGATCTGCCCGAAAGGGAACTCTACCAGTTTCCACTGGTTGCGGCCGGATCTGTGGATGTGCGCAAGATCTACAGGTATCATGTCAGACCCTTTTCCGGCACCAGCCCGGAACCACGCCGGCTGGATGTGATCTATGCTTTCCAGAATCTTGAAAAACAGGGATTGGGCAAACCCATGCCGGGCGGTACGGTCCGTGTCTACAGAAAAAAAGGGATGGAATCCCCCGGCTATCCGGATTCCGATACGGGTGGATTGGCTGACAGTGACACCCGGTCCGGCGGGATGCAGCTGCTGGGCCAGGATCGCATTTCCCATATCGCCAAGGGTGACCGCTTTGAGGTCATGACCGGACGCGCTTTCGATATACGGGCCGAAGAAACCCTGGCCCGCCAGGAACAGGTAGCACCCAGGGTGCGTGAAGAAACCCGGGAAATAGCAGTAAAAAATGAGCAGAAAGAAGAGGTTGTCGCAACCGTGATCGTGCCCCTGCACAGGAATCTGACGGTCATAAACGAGAGCCATACACCCGTGAGCGAATCGGCCGACCGCAGAGTCTACGAGCTGAAAGTCCCGGCAGAAGGCGAGACCAAATTGCGCATCACCATCCGCCAAAGTAACTGACCAAGCTACGAACATTCGGGCTGGTCAGCCCGGCTTGCGGCAGGGCAGATGGTTGTCAGCGTTGATTGGTGGAACCCTCATGGAAGGATAGCATGGATTCCAGGCTCAACAGCCCCTCATAATAAGCACGTCCGATGACCACGCCGTACATGCCCTCGATGGCGAGCTGCCGCAGATCCTCCTCGCTGGCCACGCCACCGGAAGCAATAATATTCACCTGGGGATAGCGGTTGGCAATCTCGGAGTACAGACCGGAGTTGACTCCGGTGAGCATTCCGTCACGGGCAATGTCGGTGCACAGAATGGTCTTGACCCCCAGGCGGACCATGCTGCCGAGAAAGTCCAGAGCGCTCTCGTCGGACGTCTCCTCCCATCCTCCATAAGCCATTTTGCCATCTTTGATGTCCAGACCGAGGATGCAGGTGTCCCCGCCGTACATATCCAGCGAAGCCAGCCACTCATCCGACCGCTGAACGGCCATGGAGCTGCTCACAATGCGCGAAACTCCGGCATTGAGCAGGGTCTTGATGTCACGCCGGCTGCGGATACCGCCGCCACACTGCACGCCCACACCGGTTTCCTCAATAATGTTTTCAATGACCGGAAGATTGACGAACCGTCCTTCCCGGGCACCGTTCAAATCCACAATATGGATGTGGGAAAAGCCCGCATCCCGGAATTTCTTCACAAAGGTTACCGGATTGTCCGAATAAACCGTGACCTCGCTGTAATCACCTTTTTTCAGTCGAACAACCTGCCCGTTGAGCAGGTCAATGGCCGGAATTACATGCATCGCATTACCCAGTTAAATATATCCGATGAAATACTTTCTCCTACAGTCAAACCCTGAATATAAACGATGGGAAATTATTCTGCACCAGCTTTTTCTTTCGGAAGTGATTTTTTTCTGACTTTTACCCACAGGATCCAGATCCCGAACAGCACAAACGGAATGCTGAGCAGCTGCCCCATCCCGATCATCCAGGTTTCGGTGAATTCCGCCTGTTCGACCTTGGTGTACTCAATGAAGAATCGGGACCCGAACAGGATGATCATGAACACACCCGCCAGCAGTCCCTCCGGCGGAAATTTTTTATAATAGTAATACAGAGCGACCAGAATCACGAAAATGAGGATGCAGATGAGCGCTTCGTACAACATGGTGGGATGGCGCGGGAGCATGTCCACCCGGGCGAAAATGACCGCCCAGGGCACTTCGGAGGGCAGACCCACGATCTCGGAGTTGAAGAAGTTGCCCACCCGGATGAATGCGCCGCCCAGGATCACCGGGATGACCAGCCGGTCGCCCAGCCAGAAAAACGTGATGCCGCGGTGCCGGCGGATATAGAGCCACATGGCCAGCATGATGCCCACCGAGGCACCATGACTTGCCAGTCCGCCCTGCCAGATGAAGAGCACTTCGTGAAGGTTGCGGATGTAGTAGTCGAAATCGTAGAAAATGACATGTCCAAGCCGGGCGCCGACCACCGTGCCGACAATGATGTACATGAGCAGCCGGTCAGCCAGGGCCACATCCTTGCCCGCATCAATGAAGAATTTTCGGCCTATGAAGTAGCCAATGAGGAATGCCGTGGCAAACAGCACTCCGTACCAGCGAATCAAAACCGGTCCGAACTGCTCAATGGTGGGACCCGGCAGTATCAGGAAAAGAAGCTGGCCCGCCACCAGCGAACCGGCCAGTATGCCAAGCGTCTGCCAGCCGGAGAGATCTTCGGGCTTGCCGCTCTCTTCATCACCCTTTTTGCGTTTGCGGCGCTTGCGCCTGCCGGTGCCGCTGTCATCCCCCCGCTTCAGCAGGAAATAGGGTGCTGCAAGAAAGAGGACGGCGGCCAGGATCAGCCCCGGGATGCTCACGGCAAAAGGAAGCGTGATCTCACCCAGGTTGAACATAACCGGTTTGCCTTCCCAGAAGAAATAATCGGTATTCATGTGTGCTTGTCAGGATAGTTTGAAGGTCGATCCGCCCGGACCGTCCTCGATGGTGATTCCCAGCTCGGCCAGACGATCCCGGATGCGGTCCGCCGTCGCCCAGTCTTTGTTCTGTCGCGCGGACTGCCTCAAATCCAGCAGAATCTGCATAACCCCGTCAATGGGGAGCGCACTGCCGGCCTCACCGGCTTCCCCCGGATGCCAGATTCCCAGGACATCCCCGCAAAATATTTCCAGGAAATCGCGGAGTTCGGTTATGTTGGATGGCGTTTTGCCGCTTTGGAGGACGGATTTCAGCGGACGAAGCTGCTCAAAGAGCAGTCCGATGGCCTTGGCGGTGTTGAAATCGTCGTTCATACAGGTATGGAGGCCGTTCCGGAGTTTCTGCAGATCGAACGGTGTACCTGAAACGCCGCTGCTGTCGTTTTTACCGGAACCTGCTCCGGCGGTTCCCTGGATGGCATCCAGGATGCCTGTCATGTTGAGATACCCGCTCTCGGCCGATTCCAGCGCTTTTTCGGAGAAGTCCGTGGTGCTCCGGTAGTGGCTCTGAAGCAGGAAAAACCGGATCACCCCGGGGGACCATTCCCGGCTGAGCAGTTCGTGTGAACCGGTGAAAAACTGCTCAAGTGTTATGGCGTTGCCCAGCGACTTGCCCATCTTCTGGCCGTTGAGGGTGACCATGTTGTTATGCATCCAGTACCGGACAAACGGGGCATCGTGCGCTCCCTCGCATTGGGCAATCTCGCACTCGTGGTGCGGAAACTTGTTCTCCAGTCCGCCGCCGTGGATGTCGATGGTCTCTCCCAGATACTTGGTAGCCATGGCCGAACACTCGACATGCCAGCCCGGAAAGCCTTCCCCCCAGGGCGAATCCCAGCGCATGATGTGGGACTCATCGGCCCTCTTCCACAATGCAAAATCGGCCGAATTCCTTTTGTCGCTGCTCACACCGACACGTGCACCGGCCTCGGCCTCATCCAGGGTGCGCCCGCTCAGCTTGCCATAGTCCGGCATGGAAGTGACGTCGAAGTAGACGTTGCCGCCCGCCTCGTAGGCATGCCCTTTGTCGATCAGCTTTTTGATCATGGCGATCTGCTCGGGGATGTGGCCGGTCGCCCGCGGCGAGATGTCCGGCCGAAGCACATGCAGCCGGTCCATGTCCCGGAAGTACCGATAGGTGTATTTCTCGGCGATCTCCATAGGCTCAAGACGCTCGATGCGCGATTGTTTGGCCATTTTGTCCTCACCCTCGTCGGCATCGTCCGTCAGATGCCCGACATCCGTGATATTCTGCACGTAACGGACGCGGTAACCCAGGTACCGGAAATAGCGCACCACCACATCAAAGCTGACATAGCTTTTGGCATGGCCAAGATGCGGGTCGCCGTAGACTGTGGGACCGCAGACATATATCCCGACAAACCCCTCGTTCAGAGGAGTAAACGTCTCTTTTTTCCTGGAAAGAGTATTAAAGATCTGAATTTCTTGCATGGTGTGGTTGCTGCCGGATCGGATCAATATTGGCGTGATAACAGTGGTGCTAACGAAATCATTTACAATGCTCAAGATACAAAACGCAAGGCGAAAGGATAAATGCCGATTCTGATTTTGCATTATCATGCCATTTTTACAGATTATCCGCAACAGATTGAACGGGATTTCTTATTTTGCCATGGAATTTTCATGATGAGCACGGGCACCGTCCCGCTGATATGCAGACCTGCAAATGTCGTGATACGGCATCGTGATACGGCACTCCCGGGTCGGCTGTGCCAGGGCCGGCAGTTCCGGGGCCGGCAAAATCCCTGAATCCACACATCCGGAAAAAACGCAATACCTGCAAAGGGCCATGACCGAATCGAAAAAAAAGGAATTCTACCAGAAGCAGAGAAAGGATATTGAAAAACTATTCCGGCACGGGCTTGAGACGCTGTCGCCCGAGAATATCGTCCGGTCTGCCGTTTCCCTGGAGGACGACCGGCTTACGATCTGCGGCCGCTCCTACGCCTTGCCCGAGGACCGGCAGATATGGGTGTTCGGCTCGGGAAAGGCGGCCGGACGCATGGCGCTTGAACTGGAAGCCATTATCGGCAAGCGTGTTTACGACGGAATCATTATCTGTCCCTACGGCCTGAAAACAGCCACAAAACGCATCCAGCAGTTTGAAGCCGCCCATCCCGTACCCGACCTGAACAGTCTCACGGCCACCTATGAACTGGTGGATGTGGCTTCCGATGTCAGAGAAACGGACCTTGTCATCTACCTGATGAGCGGTGGCAGCTCATCTCTGCTCTGCATGCCGCATGAAGAACTGGATTTCGATGAAGTCAGGGAGCTGTACCGGCAGCTGCTTCAGTGCGGAGCGCCCATTGGCGAGGTCAACAAGATTCGCAAGAGCATTTCTCAGGTGAAGGGTGGACAGCTGCGGCCACATTTTGGAAATGCAACGGTTGAGCTGCTCGCCGTATCTGATGTGCCCGGCAACGACCCGGCCGATATCGGAAGCGGACCGCTGGTGGATGACCACGTGTCGCCCGGTGAGGCGCTGGAACTGATGCGCAAGTATGAGATTTACAAGAAGGTTCCGTCAGCCATTGTGCGTTTTCTGGAGCGGGGAGGTGCCAGGGAAACCGGTACCGGCGGTTCATACGGTCTGAAAACCCACGCAACGGTTGTCGCGAGTGCTGAAAAAGTGGCCGAGACAATCCGCATGGAAGCCGAAGCAATGGGGTACAACAGCCTGGTGGACGGGGAGTTTGTTACGGGGGAAGCCCGGCTCGCCGCAAAAAAAATAGCCGAGAGTGCCGTGAATGTGCTTGCACGTGACAAACCGGCAGCCAAACCGGCAGCACTGATCTTTTACGGAGAAACCACCGTCACAGTGACGGGATCCGGAAAGGGTGGCCGCAATCAGGAACTGGCGCTCAGTGCCGCCATTGCCTTCGAAGGGCAGCACTGCATTACCCTGCTGAGCGGCGGCACCGACGGCAAGGACGGTGAAACAAACGCCGCCGGGGCCGTTGTCAACGGACAGTCGGCGCTCGATGCAAGGGAAAAGAATGTCCATCCCGAATCGTACCTCGAGAACAACGATTCATGGACTTTTTTCAAAAAAACAGACGGATTGCTGGTAACCGGCGTTACGGGTAATAATCTGATGGATATTCAAATCGTACTGGTTGAAAAATGACCTGGGATGCACCTGCCTACCTTTGGCTTATACTGCTTCTGCCACTTATTTATGGCATCAGCTGGTTCCTGAAATACCGGCTCCGGAAAAAACGGGAACGCTACTTTTCCGACCAGCTCTTCACACAGTTGCAGAACAATGTTCGCCCGTCCGCACTCCGGGCCAGGGAAGGCCTGTTTTTTGCCGGACTTTTTTTCCTGTTTATCGCCCTGGCCGGACCCAAGATCGGGACCGAGGTACGTGAAGTCTCGCGCGAGCAGCTGGACCTGATTGTCGGTCTGGACCTGTCGCTCAGCATGCTGGCCGAAGATGTGCGGCCCAACCGGCTGGAAAAAGCCCGCTTTGAGATCAACAGAATGGTACGCAACCTGGAAAATGACAGGATCGGGCTCATTGTCTTCACCGGTCATGCGATGCTGCACTGTCCGCTCACAACGGACTACTCCGCATTCCGGATGTTCCTTGATATCGCCGAGCCGGGCATCATGCCGTCGACGACCACCGATTTTCAACCCCTTTTCCGCGAAGCGGTATCGGCTTTTGAGTCCTCGGATCGCGCACAGGGGAATCCCGCCCGGGTCCTGGCCATCTTTTCTGACGGAGAAGATCACTTCGACCGCTTCAGTGAACCGCTCCAGCAACTGCTGGACATGGGGGTGTACATTTTTACGGTCGGCATCGGGACGGAGGAGGGTGGAAGGATTCCAGTAATTAATCCGGAAACCGGGGGTTTTCGCGATTTTTACCGTGACCGTCAAGGCCGGGTTGTCACCACCAGACTTGAGTCGGAGCGGCTTCAGGAAATGGCCGATATGTCGGGCGGACAGTATTTCCAGATTTCCCGGACTGCCCACAACATCGAGGGATTTATCCGCCAGCTGGACCGGCTTGACCGCAGGACATTTGCCACCGAAGAGATAACACGCTACCAGAACCGCTACTACATCCCCGCCTTTTTCTCCCTGCTGTGTTTCCTCGCAGCACTGTTTATACCCGGCTACAAACCGGAGGAAACCCGCAAAATCAATCGAAACGAATAATGATCTCCTATTTTGTCCTGGACCTGGACGGCTGCCTTACCTATCCCTTTGAAACTCCCGACTGGAACTCGGTTACCAAAATCCGCGAATATCAGCTGCAGAGCGGAAATGATGACACCATCCCCGCGCTGAGTCTGTGTACCGGCCGTCCGCTGCCCTATGCCGAAGCCGTGGCACAGTGGATGGGCATCCGTGACACCATCATCTTTGAGAGCGGCGGGGGCTTCTTCCATCCGTTGACCAACAAACTGACCTGGTCGCCCCATTTCACCGATGACATCGCCCGTAAATCCCGGAAGATCCGTTCATGGTTTGCCAATGATGTGCTGTCGCAGTTCCCGGGTGTGATGCTCGAGTTCACCAAACACACCGATGTGGGCATGGTGCATACCGATGTGGACGAGATTGCCAAGGTCTATGAGATTGCCCGAAAACGCGTTGAGACGGATTATCCCGAGTTTGAGGTGCATCAGACGGGAGTATCGGTCAATATCATCGTCAAAGCGTGCAACAAGGCGGCAGGACTGCGTTTTTTTGCGGATCGGCATGGTGTTACCGCGTCGGAGATCGCCTATATCGGCGATTCGACCGGTGACCTGATGGCTCTGGACTGGGCCGGTGCATCGTATGCTCCCTCTAATGCCATCCGCGAAGTGCGCGAGCGTGCGCATGTGATGAACGGCGAGGCAACGGCCGGGGTTCTGGAGGCCTACGAGGTCATCATCGCAAAAAACCGGGGAATGTCATCCTGATAGTCGTCGTCGTGCCGGCGCTCACCTTTGCGAACGCACTTCCGGCTCTTCCAGCATCTCCTCCATCAGCTCGAAATAGCGCTCGATGAGCCGTCGGTAATCCTCCCTGAAACGGGTGTAGCGGGTCTGGTCGGCCCCGGACCGTATGCGCTGCCGCAGCTCCTCCATGGTCATCTCGGGCACGTCGCGCCGCTCGTACTCCTCAGCCGTTTCACCCAGGCGCTGCTCCTCATCCTCGTCACGCTTGTGGACCGACTCTTCCACTTCCAGCATGCGGGAGAGGATGTTCTGCTGCCGCTCAACCATGATCTCGTCGGTCGACCCGCCGCGCAGGTCGTTGATCGCATCCTCCATCTGCTCTGCCATCCTCTCGATCTCGCTCATCAGCCGGTCACCCTCGCGCCCGCTCCGGCGCTGCAATTGCCGCATCTGCTCGCGAATCGCATTCTGCTGCCGGGCCATCTGTTCGAGCCGTTCCATGTGGTCCTGGGTCAGGCGTTCTCCCTGAATGTCGTTGATGAAATCCTGGATTTGCTGGTTGAGCTGCTGCTGGTCCTGCGACATGTTTTGCATCTGCTCCATCATCTGTTCCATGCTCATGCCGCCCTCACCGCCTCCGCCGTTCTGCATATCGCTGAGCTGGTCCAGCAGGTCGGCGACCATCGTCCCGATCTCGTTCAGCCCGCCAAGGGCCGTCCGCTCCTGCGAGGTGGCCTGTTGCCGGTCACGCTCGATCAGGGATTCCAGCGCCCGCTGCATGTTCCGCTGCACCTCGCGCTTGCGGTCGTTGATCAGATTTGAAAACTGGGGGATTTCAGCCGAAACACGGTACAGCGAGTCCGTGATCATGCCAAACTGCCCGGCGATGTTGCGCTGCCGGCGCGCCTGGTCAATGAAGCCGGGACTGTTGGATGTGAGATCAGCCGTACGCCGGGTCACATCCTCCTGCTCGTCGGACAAGAGCAGCAACGTGTCAAGGATGTACCGCAGGGCCTGCATGTTGATCGATATAGCCTGCTGCTGCATCTGTGAACGCATCTCGGACATTGACTGGGCTATCTGACGCATCTGGGAACTCATATCCTGCTGCTGCTGACGGATATCGGACGGGTCGGTCTGACCGCCCTCCATCTCCTCGATATTCTCCTGCAGACCACGGTCCAGCTCATCCATCTGCTCACGCATCTCGTCACTCATCTGCTGCATCTGCTCCATGCGCCGCTGCGGACTTTTCTGAGGCAGCTCCTGTATCTTGTCGGAAAGGTCCAGCATCTGCTCGCGGATCTGCTCCTGCTGACGGATTTGCTCCTCGCCAAACTGTTCATGCTCCGAAAGCGCCTCTTCCTGAGCCGCCAGATCGTCAAGCAGCCTGGACATGCGGTCCAGGTCGGCATCCAGCCGGAGCGATTTGAACAGCTCAAGCGTACGCTCCAGCCGCTCCCGATAACGCTCTTCGTTGAACTGGATCTGGTCGAGCTGCTCGCGCAGCTGGCTCTGGTCCATCTGGCTCAGGTTCTCCTGCATCTGCTCAAGCAGCTTCAGTATCTCCGGGTCGTCAATCTCGCTCATTAGCTGCTGAAGCTCACGGTAGCGCTCCATGGTATCCTCGGACATCAGACCCTGCTCTTCCATGTCGCGCGTCAGCTCCTCGAAATCTTTGCGCAGATCCTCAATCTGCTGCTCAATGTCACGACGCTGGTCGCTGATATCGTCTATCAGCTGCGTATGCTCCCACTCCTCGTCCGGTCGCGTCCGGATATCCTCACGCAGCCGCTCAAGCTCCTGCTGCATCCGCCGATACGACTCCTCAACCTCGGAAAAACGATTCTCAATCTGTTCTTCCTGCTCATCCTGGTCGAAAAAGCGCGATGCCAGCGACGGAATCTCAATGATGTGGGTGGATGAGCGGCTGGTCTGATAGCCGCCGACCTCGTTGTTATCCGTGATTTCGATCCAGTATTCCAGACGGTCCATGGCGGCCAGGTTCATGGGCCGGATGTCCCAGTCGTATTCGGCCAGACCCCGCCGGCGCTCAGGCACGGGGAAGTCGACCGACCCCTTCACCGGTACATTCACAAACGCCTTGTGCAACCGGTACTTCAACCGCACAGCCGTAAATCCGAAATCGTCCTCGAACTCATACAGCAGCGGCAGGTCGCCGGTGACGAAATCGTTGATACGCGATTCGGGACTCAGGATCTCGACATACGGCGGCTGGTCGTCAGTAACCGAAAGGCGGAACCGGAACGGGTTGCTGTTCTCCAGCCCGTATTCGTCGCGCATCACAAAATGGTACCGCTCGTCGGAATGCGCCGTGATGCGTTTCGTAATGAGCGTATCGGGGGTGATGGCCAAGGTGTCGCCGCTGTTTCCGGCAACAAGTAGCAGTTCACGGAGCGGCTTGTTCTGGCGGGCACGGATTTCCAGTTCGGATCCGGCAACCGCATTGATCCGGTTGAAGGGATAGGTAGAAGTCTCTTTGTCCAGGCCGGTATACGCAGGCGGATGAACCGTCAGGGCCAGCTCCTGCAACCGGGGCAGCAGTTCCACCCGGATGCGGCTCGTTCCGGTGCGGAACCCGTCCATATCCACAAAAAACTCGGTATCCTCAAACAGTTCCGTTTCGCGGGACAGGAAGGTTTGCCCGTCATGACGCACCATGCCCTGAATGCGCGGCTTGTTTTCCTGCTCAGACCGCAATCCCAGCCGTACCTGGTCGGGGACCGTCCCCTGGAAACGGACGGCTACCTGAAAAGAGGAACCCTGTTCGATGGTCGTATCACCCGGGGTGACCGAATATTCGAATGGTATCGGCTGCTGGTATGATACCCAGAATGTGCTGCTGCGGTAGAAGGCGTCGCCGGCCCAGACCATGATCCCTGCAAACAGGAGGATGCCGGCTGCCGTTGTGAGCAGCGAGTAATTGCGCAGGGCCGAAACGGGGTGCCGGTCACGGTAAACGCGAAGCCGGCCTTCCGGATCCTGTGAGGCGATATGCCGGAGATTCTGCTGGATGGCCGCTTCCGTAAGTTCGGAGTCAAATGGATGGCGGCCGTGCGAGAGATCCAGGATGTGCCGAATTCCCGGCAACCCGATATCATCGGAGGCCTTACGGTAAAAGCCCGTAAAAGGGGGGACCGCTATACGCTGCCGGATCAGCCATGCCGCCGCGATGCTTCCGCCCGCCGCTGTCAGCCAGAATCCGGTTTTGACCACAGGCGAAAGATAGAGGATCTGCTCCAGAAGGACGAAGATGGCAAGCACCGCCGCCAGGACCGTAAGTCCGGCAAGAACCATCGCCGATCGCTGCCTTCTTCGCAGCAGCCCGTGGCAGCCCCGGAACAGCTTCTCCAGGTTGTCTATGTGCAAATCCTTGTTCATTCAGTTTATGAAAAAATGGTCGCGTATCTTATTGGTTACGTTGATTGCGACGGGATAGTATGCCACGGATGCAGGATCAAGTGCAGGATCAGATGCAGGATTTACAGTAGCAGGATCAGTTGCCGGATTCGCTGATGGCGGAACCAGCCATTGCTTGCAACCCGTATACTCGCTGAAAACCGTCACAGATCATCAAGTGTTCCCGTCCAGGTCACGGAGGGACGCTGCGGCGTTTCGCCAAGCCTGACCAGCTCATGATGCGGATCGTGTTCGAGAAATAGCAGGATATTGTTGCGAATGCAACGGCCGAACACACGTTTTTTATCCTCAAGGGTATGCAGGGGACGCGTGTCGAAACCCATGACCCAGGGCAGCGGCAGATGCGACGTAGTAGGTAGCAGGTCGGCCGCAAAAAGCAGCTGCCGGCCGCCATCCGACAGAAGGGGAAGCTGCTGTCCCGGCGTGTGGCCTTCCACCACTACGATCTCGAACCCCGGTTCGTAGGCATGTCCGTCATCCACCAGCTTGATCTGCCCCGACTCCCGGAGCGGCCCGATGTTTTCAGGCAGGAAACTTGAAATCTCCCGCTCATTGGGATTGAGCACATTGTTCCAGTGCGCGGTGTGGACCCAGTGCGGGACCTGTGGGAAAGTGAGCTCCAGCTTGCCGTCGGCATCCATGCGCACAGCTCCGCCGCAATGGTCGAAATGCAAATGCGTGAATACGATGTCCGTGATGTCCGACAGCCGGAATCCATGATACTCAAGAGAAGACTCCAGGGTGTGACCGGAATGATCCAGTTCGTAGATCTTCCGGAATTTCTCACCCGATTTGTGCCCGATGCCCGAGTCGATGAGGTACACCCTGCCGGTTGCCGTGGAATGGACCAGCAGGACCCGCGCGGTGAGCAGGATCCGGTTCCGCTCGTCGCATTCAAGCTGACGGGACCAGAGCGTCTTTGGAACCACTCCAAACATGGACCCGCCGTCAAGGCGGAACGTCCCGGTTTCCAGGGTGAATAGCCGGAAATTGCCAAATTGTGCTTTACTGAGCGCCATAAAAACCAACCGATTTATTGCCGTGTCACAGCTTGTTGAGCAGGTCCGATAGAAAAACCCGCACCCGGCTCAGATCCTGTGTCACTTCCACGGGCAGGGGAGTCGATTCTTCCTTATCTTTGCCGCGGGAATCTTTTTTTTGTTCCCTGAGTACCTTGCGGGCGCCGGCCGTCGAATATTTTTTCTGCTGGATGAGTTCCCTGAGAGTGAGGACCACCTGAATGTCATTATCCTTGTAGACCCGTTTCCCGGCCCGGTTTTTGACGGGCGACAATTCGGGGAAGAGCGTCTCCCAGTATCTGAGAACATGCGGTTCCACCCCGGTCAGCTTTGTAACCTCCCCAATGGTATAGTAGAGTTTATTCATTTTTCAGATATTTGTGAGTACGGACACCTTCCATAATAGCAATATAACAAGAACAAATTTTGGTGAAAAATAGCAAAGGGACGAATCCCGATGTCAGTGTGGTTGTGCCGCTGCTGAACGAGGTCGATTCGCTGCAGGAACTGACAGACCGCATCCACCAGGCCCTTTCAGCTGAATGGACCTACGAGGTGATCCTTGTAGATGACGGATCCGATGACGGCTCCTGGGAGAAAATCCGGGAGCTCTCGGAGAAATCGCCGTCTGTAAAGGGCATCCGGTTCCGCAGGAACTACGGCAAAAGTCCCGCGCTGCAGCAGGGGTTCCGGAAGGCGCGCGGACGGTATATCGCCACCATGGATGCCGATCTGCAGGATGATCCAGCCGAAGTGCCGCACATGATCCGCATGATCGAGGAGCAGAATCTTGATCTGGTGAGCGGCTGGAAGAAAGTGCGCTATGACCCCATCAGCAAGACCATCCCGTCGCGGTTTTTCAACTACGTGACTTCGCTGACGACCGGCATCAAGCTGCACGACTTCAACTGCGGTCTCAAAGTGTACCGCAGCGAGGTGGTCCGGCACCTCACGCTCTACGGCGAACTGCACCGCTATATCCCTTACCTGGCCAAGCAGCAGGGCTTCAACCGCATCGACGAGAAAGTAGTGCAGCACCATGCCCGCAAGCACGGTGTGCCGAAATTCGGGCTGTCCCGGTTCATCAAAGGGTTCCTGGATCTGCTCACCCTGCTTTTTCTGGGCCATTACATGAAGCGCCCCATGCACTTCTTCGGCGGTTTCGGCACCCTGTTCCTTATCATCGGCGGCGGCATCACCATCTACCTGACCATCATGCGGCTCTTTTTTGAAGTGTACCTGGCCGGCCGGCCGCTCTTCCTGTTCGGTATCCTCTTCCTGATCCTGGGCGTGCAGCTGTTCGCCATCGGCTTCCTCGGGGAGATTTTCAACCAGACGCGGGTGGATAAGGAAGGCGATCCCGTGAACATCAGTGACAATGCGGGGTTTGACACTGCACCGCAATCCGGATCGGCGGCCGGAACGAGTCAATTCACCACCGGAACCCAACCACCCGTCACCGGTCATGCCGCAGGGCCTGATCCGCACGAACCCAAAAAGAGCGGGGCGTAGGTCCATGAGCAAAATCGCCTACGACCCGACCAAGGACAAATTCGCCCGCTGGATCCGCCGTTCGTGCCTGCTGCGGACCCTGTTCTACAAGACACTCGACCTGTTCTTCCTGCGCAGCTGGTATGTGCGCTCGGCGCTCCGCCGATTTCACCGCAGCCGGTTCGCCACTGAAAGCCGATGGGACATCCTGGACGCCGGCAGCGGCTTCGGGCAGTATGACCGGTTCATGCTCCGGACGTTTCCCAACGCAGTCATTCACGCCGTGGACGTCAAGGAGAACTACCTGCAGGACTGCCGCCACTATTTCGCGAAAGACATGACGCGCGGACGCATCCGGTTCGAAACGCACGATCTGGTCACCGACGACCTTCCACCCGAATCGTTCGACCTGGCCCTCTGTGTGGATGTGC
This sequence comes from Balneolales bacterium, assembly GCA_007120385.1. Classification (GTDB taxonomy): domain Bacteria; phylum Bacteroidota; class Rhodothermia; order Balneolales; family Natronogracilivirgulaceae; genus SKNL01. The sequence goes on along the minus strand of SKNT01000226.1, from coordinate 314 downwards.
TCGAACATATCGAGGAGGATATTGGCGTGATGCGGAGAATCCGGGATGCGCTGCGTCCCGGTGGGATCTTCATCATGCACTCGCCGTCGCACTACTCCGAGGAAGACGCCGGAGATGATGAGTTCTTTGTGGATGAGCACGCCCGTGCGGGCTATTCCAAAGAGGAGCTGTCGGAGAAAATGCAAAAGGCAGAGCTGGAGCCGGTCTCCCTGCGCTACTCCTACGGCAAGTGGGGACACCGCGCCTGGGTGACGCTCATCAAGGTGCCCATGCTCTGGTTCACCCGGTTCGGCATGGTCACACTGCTGTGGCTG
>SKNT01000065.1 GCA_007120385.1 Balneolales bacterium | reverse complement strand
CGCCGCGTTGCACATGATCGGTATGCAGGCGCAGATGGCGGCTCATGCCGTCGTCCCAAAGCCATCCCGAAATCACCCCGATGCTGCCGGTAACGGTGTTGGGTGCGGCAACAATGGTGTCAGCATACATGGAAATCCAGTAACCGCCTGATGCCGCAACGCGTCCCATGGAGACGATCACCGGCTTGACTTCCGCGGTCTTGCGCAGCTCTTCGGCCACCAGGTCCGATGCCAGCGGATCGCCGCCGGGCGAGTCGGCCCGCATGACCACAGCTTTGACGCTTCTGTCTTCCCGCGCCTCGCGTATGGCCCTGGAGAGTGTGCGCGCCCGGATGCCGGTTTCGTTCATGGTCGGACCCTCGGCGTACAGCACGGCAATTTTGCTGGTTGGGCCCCACTGGTCGTCGCGCGGTTTGTTGTAGACGTACAGATCATCCGGGCTCACCCGGTTTTTCTTCTCGCCTTCCAGTTTCTCGATGATCCCGTTGATGTCGGCGGGACGGGCCAGCGTGTCGACGATGCCTGCATCCACCAGTGCCTTGGGAGTCAGCGCGATACCGCGCCAGATGAGCGAATCGAATTTCTCACCGTCGATGCGTCGCCCCTCTGTCACATCGGCCTTTACCAGTTCGTAGAAGCCGTCGATGATGACCTGGCGCTGCTCGCGGTCGGCGTCGGACATTTCAGTGCGCGATAGCGCCTCGAACGCGGATTTGTACTCCATTTCGCGGAACTCATCCACCCCGATACCGACAGCTGCGAGCATGTCGGCGAGGTAGGTGGTGCCGGTGGCGTAGCCGGGGATGCTGAGCCCGCCGTAGGGATCCATGATCACGTAATCGGCGACGCTGGCCAGGTGGAAGATGTTCATGCCGCCGCGTTCCACATAGATGATTACTTTTTTGCCGTTGGCCTGGGCCTGTTTCAGTGCCTCACGCAGCTCCCATGTCTTGGCCTGGTCGATGCCCATGCCGATGGTATTGACCACGATGCCGGCCACAGCCGGATCCAACGAGGCCTGGTGGATCTGATCGAGCGTGGCCAGGTAGGTCTGGCGGCTGTCCATAAAGCGGAACGTCTGGTAGGGAAGTCTGCCGCGCAAGCCGACATTCACGTAATTCTTGTCCCGGCGCATGTAACTGTCGAAGATGTTGCGGTCCAAGGCCCCGGCTCGTATGCTGTACGTGTTGAAACGGTGGTTGCCGTCGGTGTCGCGGTGCGCCTGGTAGCTCACACCGGCGCGACCCAGGCTGAACTGCACGCCCGCGGTGAAGCCGGTGTCGTCGATGTAGCGGCCGGTGAAGCGCACGCCCGGCAGGGCTTCTACCGCCGCGCCGGCGGACCAGCGTCCGTCAAAGAAATCGTCGGCGCCCTCGCCCACGGCATAGTCGCCGAAGACGGTGAGCAGCGGGGTTCCGAGCGGACGCACCGCCATGTCGATTACCGTCTCGTAGTACTCGTAATTAAAGGTGGCCGTGCCGGTGATGCCCAGCGAGAAAAAGGAAGCCGGACGGAACAGCGTGCCCAGGGTGAAATTGGCCCTGAGGTCCTGGGCCGCGGTGGTGCCCCGGTACCAATTCACGGCAAAACCCGCCGAGGCGGCATCGGTGCCACCGCCCAGGGCTATGCGGTAGTCGCGGAAACGCAAATTGTCAAAGTCGTTATTGAAAAAACTGAATGAGAAACCCGGAGAGCTGGATATGAACCCCCACCGGCCGATGTCACCGGCGAAATTGTCGCTGGTCCAGTAGAAAGCCATGTCGGAATCGTGGAGATATTGCAGCAAGGCAGGATTATCGTAACCGTACAGCCCGAAGGTCATGGCCCCGGGCGAGGCCATCAGAAAGTCGGTGCGCTCGTAATACCGTTCAAAACCGATGCGCGTCTGCGCTGAGAGATGAATGGAAGCGGCCGTTACCAGCAAAACCGCCAGGATTGTCGTGCGTAATAATTTATTCATGATGATCGCTTTGGTTGACAAGGAACAATAAATAACCCAATCCGGTTATGTACGTCGGAAAACACCTGAAAGTTGCAATTTAATGACCGGCATTACGAGTCCTCCATCCCGCACAGCGTCTTCCAGCAGAGCCAGAGCGCACGCGGTACATGGAAGCACCCCTTGTACGGGCCGCCTTTGAAACGATGCGTAACGTTGCCCTGGCGGTCAAGGTAGCCGTACCATTCGCCGTACTCGTTATCCGGGAAATGGGCGAAAGTGAAGTCGGTGACCTGAGTGAAGGCCTGCCAGTCCGATCCAAGCCCGAAAAGCTTGTAGTTGAGCAGGTGCGCGTACATCGCTTCGCAATGCGGCCACCACAGCTTCATTGACCACTCCAGCGGCACCGGCGAGTACCCTTCGGAATCCAGAAAATAATAGATGCCGCCATGCTCGGAATCCCACCCCTTCCGGAACGACCAGCGCACCATGTCGGCGGCCGTATCCATCAGCTTCCGGTCACCCCGGCGCTGTGCCCAGTGCTGCAGGAACCACCCGGCCTCAATTGCATGCCCGGGATTCAGAAACCGTCCGTCCGGATCATCGATAAAACCGCCGTCCGGCGCCACAGTCTCAAACACCAGCTCGCGGTCCGTGTGCACGTGCAGCAGCATCCGCCGGATGCATTCGTCGATTTCCGCCCCGTACTGCCCGTCCTCGCCGAGTGTCACCTCCTCAATGAGGTTGAGAAGGATCATGGGGATGGCCAGCGCCTGCGACGGCCTCTGCCCTTTCAGCACCGGCCGGCCCACTTTGGACAGGTCCTGCGACCACTCCCACACCCGCTCCAGGTGCGCTTCGGCCTCCCTGAGGTAGCGCCCTTCGCCCGTGGCATGCCCGTATCCCGCCAGCGCCATCGTGTAGAAGCACTCGGAAAAGATCTTGCGCTGGATGTGCACCGGACGCCCGTCGGCGGTCAGCGAAAACCAGACACGTCCGTCATCCCGAATGGCATGGT
>SKNT01000021.1 GCA_007120385.1 Balneolales bacterium | reverse complement strand
TCCCGGCCTTCGGTGATACCGCGGTTACCGCGCTGCAGGGCACCGTCCAGCCAGAACGCATTGGGGTGGTTGCGTCCGTATTTCGGATTGTTCGTGATACCGATATTTTCGTGTCCGACCAGGTCGCCGATATCCTGCGTTTTCTCGTCGGAAGGTTCAAAGGAACCGATCCCGTCAAGAGTCTGGGTGGAAAAACGGAATTTTTCCAGTTCCACTTTCCACCACATCTCCTGGCCGGTCTCCTTTTCATGATACTTGCCGAAATCTTCGGAGAACAGGCTCATGCGGCAGTGAGGACACAGTTCACCCTTGATCGGGGGGATGCCCAGGCTTTTTTCAATGGGTTCTTCGACACCGAGTTTTTCGGCCCGGACAGGATCCCAGTGATACTCCCGCAAATAGCGTGGAAGCGCGTGCAACGGATCCTCATTGATCGGACATCCCTTGATCCGGTAAATTGGACGATTATTATAATTTTCAAGATGCCGGATGAGGGTCCGAACAAAGGTCGACTTGCCGCTGGCTGGAGGTCCCACCAGCAACAGGATCTGTTTGGCAGTGGATGCACGCTTGGCACCCGCTTTGAAGTATTCGGCGATTTCCTCCACCGCCCTTTCCACTCCGTACAGTTCATCGGTGATCAGTTTGTAGCGATAGTCCGCCTGAAGCACCTCTTTTTCGCGGTCAGTAATCTGTTCGCGACCTGCTTCTTCAAACATCTCCCAGAGACGGGCCGGAGAAGATTGTGCCAGTTTCGGATCTTCGCCCACCATGTCCAGGTACTCTTTCAGAGTGATGACCGAAACCTTTTCCTCTTTAAACTGTTTGCTTTTTTCAACAACTTTGTTGAAATCAAATTTCCGCTTTTTAGTCATGATCAGATCGATATTCTTGTGATTAACATGTAGATCAATACCGCTGAATTACACTGAGTATCCGCTTCACTGTCGTTGCCCCGTAGCATAATCAACCAACATGGGTGTCCCTGCAGGTAATTACATCGCCTCTCTAGCGCGTAAAGCCGTTCTCACTACTCCGGGGTTTTCATTATCAGGATGCTTAACACCTTGATAATGAAGGGTAGTCAGGAACACCACCTGCTCTGTTAATTCAAACGATTATCGGTGGCAATCATTATTCGAACTAAAAATCAAAAAGGAATAATATCGGGCCCGGTGATATTCGGGCCAACGTTGCAGGCGGATGGACCAGTGGCTCGACAGGCACGCGGCAAAATGGATCCGGATCTGCCGGGGATGAACCGGCTCAGACCAAAATGAGCATCATTTTCAGCGCTTATGACGACGACAACCCGATGCGGGAGTGGCATCACGGCCAGTTCATGGTCAATCATCACCAGCGGGTCGTGGAGCCGGCCGCATCCCACAGGATTGCGTTGAATGTCCATGAAGGTGTGAAGGATACCGGACTTCGACGCACCTGGCCCAACCGGCGCGGCGGGGTGCGGCATGGAATCCCGGGTAAGGGGGACTAATGACTGAGTTACCAGGTGTTTGCCAACCGACCCGGTAGCCCCAAATATTATGACCCATTCCGGACCTCGCTTGATGTCAGATATGAAATCCAAACGTGATGTGCAGGTGCCTTGATGTGTTTAGAAATTTTGACTTCTGGCATAATCAGTTCCTCCTGATGCCTGTAGAACGGCAATAGAAAAAGCAGAGCATCAGCGGAATCGTCCATGTAACAATCCTGCTAATCAATAAATAAGTGGATGTTTTGTATTTCTGGATGGATGCGGGCGGTCTCAAGTTTTCAAGGCAACACGCAAGCACAATATCTCATCCACCCGAATGCCCGTACGTTGTGTGTATTCGTCTGGGGATGATTGAGCCCCTCCGGCACGCAAAATCATTCCCGGACCAGTACAAGCGGACGGCGGACCTGCTGGCTGAGTCCTTGAATCACATTGCGCAATTGCTGAAGTTCATCATCCATGAACTCTTTCTGACGTACCGAAATGTGCTTCATCATAATGATGACCGGCTGTTGCGACGTATCATCAAGACGCCATTCAAACCGGCCGGATGCTGTTTCCGTGTCCAGGAACCATGGCTCAGGCAGCGCTTCAACCCGAAACCCCTCCGGGAGCCGAAAGACAAGGGAATCGGTCGTGGAGTAGGCCATGTTCAGACGGAACACCTGCCCGGTATCGTGCTCCGATCCGGCATCTTGCTCCGATCCGACATCCTCTGATTCCCTGTCCTCCTCCGGAAGCCGCGGATGCCCGAAAACGGTCCGCGGCGCAGTCACAAAGAGCCGGTTCCCGCTGCGGTTTGCAAAGCCGGACTGCTCCAGCTGCACCGCAAATCCGGCATCCGGCAACAGAGAATCGGCATGGATTTCAAAATCCCGGATGCGGCTTCGCGGCCAGGCAATTCGGGAATCCAGAAACTGCCGCTGCTCGCGGGTATTCATGAAACGGGCTGCCTTCCGGACTGATTCGTGGGGATATCCGGAGGCCAGCAAGTTCACGGATCCACGGATATTTCCGTTTTCATCAAGATCAAAAACCCCCGAACGCGCTATCCGGTTTTCATCGGAACCGATGCCGGGAATCCAGACCATTCCGCCGCCGTCCTCCGTAACCATCAGTCCGTACCTGTCAGAGTTGCTTCTACCGGCATATCCCGCCGGCATCGTACTACTGGTAGCTTCCATCCATAAAAAACTCCCGGACCGGAAATGGGCATCGGTACAGATATTCTTTGTGGATGTGTTTCCGGGGCCATCGGCTCCGGAGTCACGGTAGGGAACAGCCAGAAAGACATGGTTGAAGGCGTTCTCCGGAAAATCCGGGTCGACCGTACTGCGTCCGGGAAGGGATTGCACCAGCACGGGACAGGACGGAATCCCCGCCTCCCTGAGCAGCACAAAAAGGTAGTGTGTCAGGGCTTTGCACTCGCCGTGGCGGTTTTCGTACACATACGTGGGAGGGAAGGGTTTCCATCCACCAATACCAAGGGAGACATTGACATAGCGGGTATATTCCTGGACGTGGCGGTAGAGCCGGCGGATGATCTCAAGGGTGTCGGATGATGTCGCCGCGATCTCCCGGACGAGCTCCCGGTCCCGGCCGGACAGCTCCATGTTTTCCGAGTACAGCCGGCGGTACCAGCCGGCAAAGTCTTCCCAGGTGCGGAGGGATCCGGCGTAGCCGTCCACCTCGAAGTCGGATCCTGAAATTCTGAGTTCGGGCTGCATCTCGGCATAACCGGGTCCGCCACGGGTGGTGCGGATGGGGAACCGGTTGCGGATTTCCCAGCGATATTCGCGCAGACCATCGGAAGTCATGACCGTTGGCGGAATATCGGAATGGATGGTGGCCCGGTTCCTCACCTCATCCCCGATCGTTTCCAGATGGGACTCACGGGTGCGGAAATGTACTCCGTCGGCAACCCGGAGCACAAATTCGGCATATTCCACGGAGGTGCCGCGCGGCTGAGGGGTCCATTCGGGCCAGTTCAACAGCTGGTTGTAGTCGATGGTGTAGGAGTAGGTTACGGTATATGGATACTCATCATGCATGAGTTGCATTCGCTTGTACCGGTAGTCGTCGTACAGTAATTGTTGCGTGATGAGGGCGTTGTCTTCGATGTCGGACCGGCGGAGGGTTCGCACGCGTTTGCCGTTCCGGTCATTTACCTCGCCTTTGAAATTGCGGGGTATCCGGTAGGGGTTGTAGGGGATGATGACCCGTGTATGAGCACGTCCTTCCTGATTCATAACCGTCACGCTTCGGCGAATGTGAAGCCGTCCCCGGTTGGGTTGGGACACTACAAACAGGCGCTCGTCAAACCGTACCACGGCATCCGATCCGATCGCCAGCAGCAGCGGCATATTTGCAACGGACAGGGATTCGTCATAGACGGTCCGCAGGCTGCCGCAGCTGAGTGCGGTCATCACAAGAACGGCCGCCATGAACGGAAACCAGTACCGGCTGTCTGTGAAGCTTAACCTGTTATGGCCGGACATTCCGTTCTGTTCAGGCAACCCGTTAGGTTTGGACATCCTGTTTTTACCTGCCATCCTGCTGAATTGGAGTAGCTTCCAGTTGTACCGGGCCCTCTTCGAGTTGTGCCGGAAATTCTTCGGGAGAATCAATTCGTTGCAGCACAATCATTTCACTGTGCGCATCGGCAATTACATCATAAAACTCCTGCAGCTTCTTGTAATCTTCCGGCTCCACCCGAGTGCTTGGGAAACTGAATTCGCTGGTTATTTGGAAAACGTTACCGGTCATGCCGGTGAGATGTCGGTAATGCCCGTGATGAGCGAAGGTGACCGTCAGATTTTCCGGCGCCTCCACCACTTCATAGTTCTCGGGAATTTGCAGGTGCATGGTATAATTCCAGATTCTCGGAATACCAAAGTCGACCGGAAAGTGCCGGTCTTCAAGCGTAAACGGGTTGTCGTTCAGGCGATAGAGGATGTGCGGACTGATATAGATCCTCCCGTCCACTTCATATCCGGATTTGGCATTATCAAAATCAAACTGGAAAAGGAGTGGAGCATCCGGGTTATGCAGATCGGTGAATTCCTGATTGCTTATCTCCGGATCATCCAGATGTTCCAGATATACCGTGCGCAGGAACTCCTCTTCGGAGCTTCGTGAGACAGAGCGCCGGCTGTAATATCCGGCATATCCGATGTGACGGCTTTGAACGGTGCCCGAAAGTGTGCCGGTTTCTCCGCAGACACGGACCTGGGCATAGCTGCGGCGGCGGTTCGGTGAAAACGCACCGAAGCTGATCCATTCAGGTTCGCGCCTGATTACCAGTCCGCGTTCGGCCAGGGCATCAAACGGCAGCAGATTCCACTCGAGATTCTCACGCGTGGCGTCCAGAATATGCATCAGGTCACCGGCGGTGACCAGGGCAAGGGTGTGGTTGAACTGGCCGATCATCGGATAGATGTCGATGATCCGTCCGGAACTTCGCAGCCGGATGATGACCGGATCGGCATCAATCCCGGCTTCACGCAACAGGGATATGAGGAGCAGATTGATGTCGGACCCGTTACCGGACTGATCACGGAATGTGCTGCGGACACCGTTTCTGGCCGTGATTCCGTATTCCCCGTTCCATTGAATGTGATCCCGCACATAATTGTGGACCGCCTGAATGATTTTCTCCGGATCATCCAGTCCACTGGTAAGTTCACTGACCTGACGACGCATGGCTCGATTGGTGCCGATTTGTCGTCCGAAATCGGTATGCCGGCGAAGCTCATCGGCTACTGTATCCCAGTCATGAAGCACCTGGCGGCGGCCTATGCCGGGCAGGAGGTACTCACTCAGCTGGAACCGAATGCGGTTGAGGTAGTCGGAGCGCGAGGTCATATGCGGCTCATCGCGCAACGCGGGGATGTTTTTCATCGCCCAGCGGTGGGAATTGCCGGTTGTGTTGGGACCATGCAGCTGCAACATGTGCTGAATTCGTTCTGTCTCGCGGACTTCAAAATGCTGAAATATCTGGGAGACCTGGGCATAACCCAGTACGGCCGGTATCTGGGCTTGAAATTCACTCCAGAGGGTTGGTTCGGAGCTTTGGAACGTCCAGTCACTCAGATAGTGGGGGTGACGGGATGTAACCTCATACCGGTATTCTATGATGGCTCCGGGTTCAAGCGCCGGCATGGAGAAGCGGACCAGGGTGTATCTGGAAGTGACGTCATCTTCGGTTATGGCGCTTTGAGGCAGCGGGTGGCGCTGCACTTCACCGGATTCGTCCAGCGTGTAAGTGACCGCCTCCACTCGCCGGAGGCGCTGAATATTGTCCGCCGATTGGTAACTGAATGCAATATCCCCCCTCGAATACCCGGCTTCATTCAGGATTTTTATGCGGGTGTGGCGGGTTTTTCTGATATTGAAATCGCCCTCAAATGTAACCTCTCCGTAATCGCTGAGTATTACGGCATTGGCATTGGAATCGGGGGGGAATTCGGTCCACCGGAGGTCTTCCGGAGCGATCACTCCCCATTCGGCACGCTGGTTCATATCAACCGGGCTGTCCCACACCGGTGTGTCGGACCAGGCCCGGGCAGCCGGTAACAATCCGGTGGACAAAAAAAGTAAGGAAACCCATACCGAGGGTTTGGTTGGCCAAAGAAGCATTTTGGTCATAGTAAGAATAATTTGAGATGACGTATCCCCTAATTGCTTGATACTAATGCTGCTAATTGTGTGCTCGTGATCCCCAATAATACCAAATCGCGGTGCAATGCACGGAATAAACTTGCGATGTCTCCTAATACCAAATCGCGGTGCAATGCACGGAATGAACTCGTGATGCTCTGGTCAATATATATAAATTCAATTAAAATTCACCCCAAAATCGGTCAATTTATAGTGTCAAGCGAATTTTCAGGGGAATACGAATAGATTGTACTCAAGCGAAATCATTATTTTAAGCCGGCATACCGTACAGGATCGTAGCCAAAGGAGCCTTCCCGCAATCGGGAAAACCCTTTTTGAGAAGCACGTAAACAGATGAACCGAAGGTCACGAAGTGCTATACCCATGACGGCTTCCCGTCAAACAGAAGCATAATTATAACCGTCATGAACATTGCATGTGACATCAGAAATAGTAATTATAAACAGATGAAACTGACAAAAAATGAATTTATCCGACGCTTGAATCTGATTACATCAGCAGCCAGCGTCACAGGAAAGACATACAGAGCCATTCGTGTTGATGGGAGGTACGTCACGTTTATCCGGCAGGGAAAATTTTCCCCGGAAGAGATCCATATAGATGAACTGTATGAACTGTACTTCAGTGAAGATGCCATAAACACTTCCGTTGCGAAGGATTACATCTCCGGCAGAAGCCAGGCACCTGCCGTCGCCATCCTGAATATCCTGGAAGAGCAGATAAAGCAAGAGAGTGATCGGAGTCCGGGCCGGGCAGCAGCTGCTGAAGGAAGGGATATCCCCAAAACGAATGCTTTTGCCCCGACCAAAAAGAAGAGAATTACAAATGAGGTTATGTTTTTTCTTGCCATGTCAGAACTGGCAGGTGACGAATTTCTTGTTTCAAAGAGTGTTGGCAAACCGGTGGGTAAATCCGAGATGTTCTTGTCCGACAACTATCTGGATTATGACTTTGATAAGCACGTAAATGACTGCTATGAGCACTTATTACATGCACTGGATTCCGATGGATCCTTTTCGTCGGCCAGTTTGTCCCACAACATTGACGGGCTTGTCACCGGTCATCCGATTTTGGGTACCAGAATAGTGGAATTTGATGAAGAGCAACACTTTACACCTGCACGAAAGGAGACCCTGATATCTTTAAAAACCATTCTTCCGGATACCCATTTGTCGGAATACATCGACATATGCAATAATCTGGATTACCTGAATAATGCCGTTCTGAAAAAGAACCGTATAAAAAACAGATTAAACGTCCTGCCTGATACCCATAAAGAGTTTATTCAGTGGCTTCGTGATTCTGAAGAAAACATCTCCGGCTATATTGAACCCAAAAGAGGATTTGATTATCCGGGAGGCAGGATTGCCCAAAGGGCATATTACGACTCCCTCAGGGATACAGCTCACTTATCCCCAAAAAATAAATCACTTGAACCTCCACTGAGATTCGCCAAGAAGCAATTTGAGGACGCCTACAATAAAGATTTCAAAGATCTTTCTGTTGATCAGCTCAGATATGTCATCATGAATCAGCTGAATTCGAGATATGAATTGAAGTTGTTTTAGCGCCTGCCTCATCGTCAAGCGTGGCTTTACAGGGTTTGGAATCAGATATCTGTGATATTTGCAAAATATAGCACGCATTATATATCACATATGGGGTAGAAAGTCATCACATTTCAATTGCGATAATCTTTCAACTTCACACACCAGGGCGTAAATAATCAGGAGTAACAAAATGAAGCAAACAATAGGACTTGTAATGAGCATAGGCGGATTGATAGGTGTTTTGTATTTCGGATATCTGTATGTGGACGCCTCAGACTCATTCCGGATTTTTGGAGCAGATGTAGCTGTCAGTACCGGTGATTATGTTCCGGTCCTGATTTCCGCACTCGTGCTTATTGCGGGCTTGTTCATTTATCGATCCAAATAAATGAGCATTGGCCTGCCGTGACATGAGCTGGATTGCAAGAAATCCACAATGCTTTTCTTAAAAATCGGGAGTTGACAGTATGTCAAAAATCTAATCGTTGAATCAGGAGTGAACGATGATGAAATCGAATAGCACGAACCTTTTACCGGTGCTCATGGTATGTCTGCTGGTTTCTGCCTGCAGCATACAGGAAAGTGCCATTACAGGAGACCGGCGGGCGTACGGTTACAGCTGGGAACAGGAAATACAGATTGGCAAAGAAGTCGATCAGCAGATCCAGCAGCATTACGGCTTGTACGATAATGATGCACTTCAACAGTATGTGGAGAAAATCGGACTGGAAATGCTGGCCGTGAGCCATATGCGGCGGGCTGATACCCCGACCCATTATCAGGAAACTATGTTTTTCTTCCGTCTTTTAGACAGCCCGGTCGTCAACGCTTTTGCTTTGCCCGGAGGGTATATCTATGTGACGAGAGGACTGTTATCCCACCTTGACAACGAGGCGCAGCTTGCTGTGGTTTTAGGGCATGAAATTGGCCATGTGGCAGCACGCCACGCCTCCCAACGGGCATTAGAGCAGCAGTTGGGACAAATTGCCCTGATCGGGGGAGCCGTAGCCGGAGAACTTTTTCTGGGAATCCCCGGGGGGAATATCCTCGGCCTGGGCAGCATGGCGGCGGAGTTGTTGTTTTTGAGCTACAGCAGAGATAATGAACGGGAATCGGATCGTCTCGGGGTAGAATACGCCTCCATGGGCAACTATAAATCAGCCGAAGGAGCAGCGTTCTTCAAATCCCTGGAACGGATGTCCGCTCAGTCGGGGCAAAGCATCCCGAACTGGCAGGCGACGCACCCCGATCCCGCTGAAAGGGCATCGTCCATACCAAAACTTGCAGAAGAGTGGAGAGCCAAAGGGTACGAACAGAAGACTGTGAATACGGATGAGTACATGGGCATGCTGAACAATATGATCTACGGTGATAATCCACGGGAAGGGTTCACCCGGGACGGTCATTTCTATCACCCGGAAATGAAATTCCAATTTTCTTATCCGGATGGATGGCAGGTGATTAACCAACGATCGCTTGTCGCCGTGGTCAATAAAGAGCAGAACGCCGTTTCGATCATGACGCTGGACAGCAAGTCGGCGGGCGCCGAGGCATCGGTGAACGAATTTTTGAACCAGGAAGGTATAACCACAATCGGAAAGTCACGTGCGACCAGCAGCGGGCTCAGCGCTTTCCAGGCTGAGGCCACCGGACAAACCCAGGATGGGACCCAGCTCAAGTTTTATCTCTATTCCATTGAATACAGCAGCATGATTTTCCGGTTTGTAAACTACACCACGCTTGACAGTTATGATGCCTATGGACCCCGGTTCAAGGAGTTGACCAGTGATTTTAAGGAACTGACGGATACCGGCATCTTGAATATTCAACCGGTTCGCTTGCAAGCCGTTAAAACCACCCGATCCGGCACGTTCCGGTCCTTTCTTCCCGCTGAACTCGAAAGCCTCGTCATTACTGTTTCACCGGAGGATATTGCCATCATGAATCAGGTGGGTCTCGATGCAACAATCGAGAGCGGAACGTGGATCAAGATTCCGAAGTAGGGGATGGACTGATCGGGTTTCTGTACTGATCCGGAGCCGGAACATTCATGCGTTCCTTGCATTTATAGCGGCGAGCTTATGTGGCATCGCCTTGCGTTACCAAATGAATAATGTTAGCCGGACTGGAGATCCAGAACCCGTTGAAGCCGTCGGGCAGGGCCTCAATTCCATCGCGACGTACACATCCACGCTCCTGAAGGTATTGGGCAGCCCCGGCAGGGTTTCTTGTAGCAACTTCCATCCAAATCTCCGCCTGACTCAGCGAGTCAACTTTGTCGATCCACAGCACTTTTCCACCAAAATCAAACCTCACGGACTCAGTGCTGCTCGGTGCTTGCTCTGGAAGTTGCCTGAATCCGAGAACATCCCGGTAAAACGCTATAGTATCGTGGTACTCATGCGCAGGCACCTTCATTGCGATGTTATTGCCGGGTATGAATTTTGGATTCATTACTTACGCCTCCATTTAGTCTCGCTGAAAGCACATAACTCTCGTTTGATTTTGTTCGTTCATGAATATTAAGACGATACCGCATCTTGTGCAAGGAAAAATGACGTCATCTGCAAACCGTAACACATCCATCCGAAACAGATTTATTTTGTGAGGGAATATCCTTTCATTATAAAAAATAATGATGGATTCTGATACGGAATGATCTCGTATGAGATCTTGTCGCAACGGCTGTTTGTTTTGAACGGCCAACTGTTTTATCTCTTTCGTGATTCATTGTCGGGAGTAATGCCTGTTAATCAGCTTGTCCGGTTCCTCGTCATTCACTGAGCTTTCCGGCGTGGTTCTTTTTTGACATCGGAATGCTTTCTATGCTGCCATCGCCGCGACCATTGACGATCCCAACACTTACCAGAAGACAGGGTGGATGATGGTGCCCGCCTTGCCGCCTGCCGGATTCTCTCCACCGCCATTATGATGGTCGGCAAGGAGCCGTCATTGAAGGAAATGATCTACTGGTTCCGGAGGGCGTGATTAGGCGTATTGATATCTATGCAGAAAAGACGCTATTGTTCCCGCAATATCTTCTCCATCGCCTTTCCCTTTGCCAGCTCATCGACCAGCTTGTCCAGGTAGCGGATTTCCTGCATGGTCGGCTCCTCGATGTCCTCCACCCGGACCCCGCAAACCACGCCCTTGATCTTCGTCCGTGAAGGGTTAAGATGGGGAGCTTCCGCCAAAAAGGTCTCAAAGTCAGTTTGCTTTTCCAGCTGGGCTTCAATCTTATCCTGGCTGTACCCGGTCAGCCAGCGGATGATTTCATCGACTTCTGCTTTCGAGCGTCCCTTTCTCTCTGCCTTGGCAATATAATGCGGATAGACTCTGGCGAAACTCATGGTGTAGATCGGATGCTTTGCCATGTTGCGTTGTCAGTTTGAAAAAGTTTCGGGTTGCTGGCCGGGTTATC
>SKNT01000198.1 GCA_007120385.1 Balneolales bacterium | reverse complement strand
TCAGGTTGATGATTTGCAGGATGACTTTTTCATAATCAGGTACGACCACCCTGGTCACGGGAGATCGGGAGCGTTTCGTGGTATACCGGCAATCGGGGATTTGGGTAATGATGCAGTAGCGGTCCTTGACAAGCTTGGTCTGCCCAGCGCGTTTTTTTGTGGTCTTTCACTTGGGGGGATGGTTGGGATATGGCTTGGGGCACACGCAGCCGATCGATTTCCGAGGATTGCGGTGTGTAGTTCGGCGGCGACGGCCGGGAATGCCGGTCTATTGCTCAACCGCATAGCTGTGATCAAGGAAAAGGGAATACATGCTATCTCTTCAAATGTCATTGAACACTGGTTCACCGAGGCGTTTCGGGCGAAAAACCCCGGCGTTGTGAAATTGGCACTGGAAATGTTATTGGGCACAGACCCGGATGCATACGTCGCACTGATTGAGACTATTCGGCAGATGGATCTCAGGCCTGAGTTGACAATGAACACGTCGCCTTTTCTCACGATGTATGGTGACATGGATCTCGCAACGCCGCCGGCTGTTAATCGTTACCTTCATGACCGCATCGGCAACTCGACTTTGGTAGCATTGCGGGCGGCTCATTTAGCGAACATTGAAGCCCGAGTCCGCTTTTCTCAATCGCTAAGGGGTTTTATGATGGACCCCGAAAGCTGGACAACGCGGTAAGGTGTCAACTGTTACACCAAGGAGTTTCCTGCATATGCAAGACGAATTGTTTTCGGTTGCCGGCAGGGTCGTGCTGGTTTCCGGAGGTACTCGGGGAATCGGTTACGAGCTTGCCAGGGGGTTTGCAGCACGAGGCGCCGACGTGGTGATAACCGGCCGCTCGTCGGACAGCGTTGAGGCGGCAGCGGCCCGGCTGGAAGCGAGCGGTGCAAGCGCGCTCGGTCTTACATGCGATGTATCGGATACCGACGCGATCCGGCGGCTGGTCGATCAGGTAATTCAGAAGTTGGGGCGCATCGATACGCTGCTCAACGTAGCGGGTGTGAATACGCGTAAGCCGGCCGAGCTATACTCGCCCGAAGAGTACGACTTCATCGTCAATACCAACCTGCGCGGGGCATACTTTCTTTCGCAGGCTGTCGGCAAGAAGATGATTGAGCGCCGCGAGGGAACCCAGATCAACATCGATTCGTATAATACCTACTCCCCGCTGCGGCACGTCCTGCCGTACGCTATGAGCAAGAGCGGGATGGTTGCGATGACGCGTGGCCTGGCGTCCGAATGGGGACCGCACAACGTTCGCGTCAACAGCATTGCGCCTGGATGCATTTCGACCGAACTGACAAAGAAACTGTGGGCAAACCCCGTAGTATACGACTGGAGTATGTCGAACACGCCGCTGAAGCGGCTGGGAGAGTGTTCAGACCTGATTGGTGCGGCACTGTTTCTGGCCTCCGACGCGTCAAGCTTTGTCACCGGGCAGACGATTCGCGTCGACGGAGGGCTGAGCGCGGGCACCGCGTGGCCGATAGACAGGGTATGAACCGAAGGGCAGCATGAAGGAATTCCATACCCGAGCCTTCTCACTTCTGCAGGATTGCCGGCCGCTGGAACGTGTAGCCGCCAACCTGCATTTCCAGAACCGGGAAAGTCACCGGTCCGGATAGCGGAACCGGTCCTGCGGAGGTTGCCAGCATCGTGTCTTCGCTCTTGGTGCCGCTGATTGAAGGGTTCCAGGCGAACCCTTGGTTTTCCTGGACAACGTCGGGAGTCTGGAAGTTCACCCGGTAATCTCGTCCTGCATAACCGATTGATCCGCCCTGGTGATGGAGCTTCCACTCTTCCGGGTAACCCGTTTCTATGTAGGCTTCCAGCCCTTTATTGAAAGCCTCCACTACGGGCCGACCGGGGCGAGTGTTGGCCATGAGAACGCAGTCAATGTGAACATTGGCCGCGTACTGTTTCTCGAGTTCGCTCGGGACCGCGCCGAACTGCACAAAGCGAGTCAGGCAGACTATGAGCCCCCACTTGCGTGCATTGACGCCGAGCATGGCCCGCCCGCGGATTTGGGTTTCTGTGGCAATGGGATGGCGATAATGAGAAATCCGGTCATCGGCCGCGCAGAATGTGGTGATGAAATCAACGCGGTCCTGCCAGAGCCGTTCAGCCAGACGGCCTATAACGGCGCATTCCTTGTCCCCCGGCTCAATGCTTGCGATTGTCTCTTCCACGGCCCGGGATGCGAGCGTTCCCAGCGCTTTGTAGCGTTCTACTTCCCAGGGGGTAAGCGAGTATCGCAACGGATTGAAATATGCCGAGATTTCCCGGGTTCCGGGGAACTCTGAATCGCAACCGATCTGACCACCACCGCTGAGTTCCCGTATCAGTTCGTTTTCCCGGTTTTCGTGCCATGGATAGGACCGGATCTCGTAGCCCTGCGCGGGAAGCTGCTCTTCGCGTTCAATTCTGGGCGCCTCGATATTGTTGCAGACTACGTATTCGCGCTCAGGAGTGATAAGTAATGAAGCTGCTCCCATCTCGGTGGCGATTCCCACCAGATTAAGCCTTCCGGCGGTAAGCCAGGAAAAATTGGATTGCCTGCGCAAGAGCACCGCGTCGAGTTTGAGCTCTTCCATGAGCGCCCTGACACGCTTCTTCTTCTCATTTACCTCTTCTATTGCCATCACACAATCCTCCGTTTAGCTGTGCAAATTTTATGGCTGCGCGCCTGCCATGAGAGTGCCCCTCTTCGCTTGTCCTCGCAAAGCCTGCGGAGACGCTCCGAGGGGCACTCTCGGGCGCGGCGCACCATATTTGGTCTGCCAACCGACTCCGTGCGGTCAAACGCGACGCCTGACTTCGCTGCTGCAGACAGACAGCCCAGGGCGCCCGTGACGCTACACGGTCAAAACACCAACTGCTGATCGGCGATACCACACTCGGGCGAAGCTGCATTTCAGCGGAAGTCGTCCAGAGCTTCAAACATGGCCGCCACGTTTTCCGGTGGCACATCTGCCTGGATGTTGTGGACC
>SKNT01000074.1 GCA_007120385.1 Balneolales bacterium | reverse complement strand
CCGCTGTACATGCGCGCATAACCGTAGGTCGGCAGGGTGTGGTTGGTGCCGGAGGCGTAGTCGCCGACGCTTTCGGGAGTCCATGGTCCTATAAAAACCGAACCGGCATGCATGATCTTCGGGATGAGGTCCCGGGCGTTGTCAAGATTGAGGATGAGGTGTTCCGGAGCATAGCGGTTGATGATGTCCACAGCCTGATCGGCAGATGCCGTGGCCACGATATGGCTGTGCTCCAGCGCTTTGCGGGCGATGCCTGCGCGGGGCAGGTCGGACAGGTGCCGCTCCATGGCATTGATGACCGCGGTCGTGTCAAACGGGCCGACCGTGACCAGGATTACCTGGCTGTCGGTGCCGTGTTCGGCCTGTGAGAGCAGGTCGGTGGCGATGAATTCGGGATCCGCGGTGCGATCGGCCACCACCATGACCTCGGAGGGTCCGGCCGGCAGGTCCATGGCCACCATGGCCTCGCTGTTTTGGAGCAGCATCTTGGCCGTGGTGACGAACTGGTTGCCCGGACCGAATATCTTGTCCACCTTGCGGACCGATTTGGTGCCGTAGGCCATGGCGGCAATGGCCTGGGCGCCGCCTGCCAGGTAGATGTACGGCACGCCGGCCAGCGCGGCGGCAAATTCAATCTCCAAAGGCGGACGGCCGGATTTGCCGGGTGGTGTGGCGATGACCTTGTAGGAACAGCCGGCAAGCGCTGCCGGTACGCCCAGCATGAGTGCGGTGGAAGGCAGCGGCGCCGTGCCGCCGGGTATGTAGAGTCCAACGGATTCGATGGGACGCGATTCCCGTCGGCAGATCACCCCGGGCATGGTCTGCACTTCGATGTGCTGAGGCAGCTGGGCCTTGTGGAACAGATAGAGATTCTCACAGGCCCGGCTGAAGGCCTCGCGCACATCCCCATCCACCGGAATAATCTCTTTGGGCCGCACGGGCCACAGGAGCGGGTCGGGACGCACGCCGTCGTACTTTTCGGTCAGATCCAGCACGGCCTTGTCGCCTCGCACATGCACATCATCGATGATGGACTGCACCATGGAGCTGATATCGGCCGAATTCATGCGGGGCCGCTCGCATATCACCGACAGCGAGGTCCCATCCAGGGTGTCGTAATTCCACGTTTTCAGCATCATACAATCATGTTTTCAATCGGCAGGATGACGATTCCGGATGCCCCGGCTGTCTTCAGGTCTTCCATCACCTCCCAGAAACGGTGGGTGGGAATCACCGAGTGGATCGCCACCATGTCGTTTTCGGCGAGAGGCAGCACGGTCGGGCTTTTGAGTGAGGGGATGATCCGGCAGATTTCACCGACCGCTCCTGACGGCGCATTCATCATGATGTAGCGGCTTTTTTCGGCCTGCTGGCGCGCACCGATTCGCATCAGAAACTTCTGAATCAGTTCCTTTTTATGGGGAGCGATCGCACGGTTGGTCTGGATTAGCTCGGCCTCGCTTTCGAGAATGGTCTCCAGCTCCACGAGACCGTTGGTCTTGAGGGTCCCGCCAGTGGAAACAATGTCGCTGATGGCATCGGCCACGTTGAGTGTCGGCGCTATTTCAACGGCACCGGAGATCTCGATGGTGTCGATGGAAATGCCCTGTTTCTCAAAATGGTCGCGTGTGAGCACGGGGTAGCTGGTGGCAATGCGGCAGCCCTCCAGGTCCTTGAGCGACTTGTAACCGCCGTTTTTAGGAACGGCAACGGAGAGGCGGCACTTGCCAAAGCCCAGACCGCGAAGACTGGTCACGGCGGCCTTGTTTTCGGCGGTCACATTACGGCCGACAAAACCGAGTTCGCAGATGCCGTCCTGCACGTACTCGGGGATGTCGTCATCGCGGATTAGCAGCAGTTCTACGTCGTAATTGCGACAAGGGACCAGGATCCGGTTTTTGTAGCTGTCAAACTCCAGCCCGATATTCTCGAGCAGTGCCAATGTTTTTTCGGAAAGCCGACCGCCTTTCTGGATGGCGATACGCAGGGATGATTCGTTCTGTACCAAAGTGGAATTGTTTGCTTTAGAGTGTAATTGCCAAAGATAAAAAGAAGGGCGGTTAATTATATATGTTTTTGTTGCCGCAGGCGTTTTAGTGGTTGTGCCATACTTACAGAATCCAACATTTTTTCTTATTTTAACTAGCTTATCACCAGAAAGGAAGTAACACGCCATTAATGAAGAACATTCGCAATTTCTGCATCATCGCCCATATTGATCACGGGAAATCGACGTTGGCTGACCGGCTGCTGGAGCGCACCGGTGCCATCACCGAGCGTGAAATGCAGGAACAGGTTCTGGATGATATGGATCTCGAGAGGGAGCGCGGCATCACCATCAAGAGCCACGCTGTCAATATGGATTACAAGGCCTCGAACGGACAAACCTACTATTTCAACCTGATTGATACGCCCGGACACGTGGATTTTGCCTATGAAGTTTCGCGGGCACTCAAAGCCTGCGAGGGCGCGCTTCTGATTGTGGATGCCACCCAGGGTGTCGAAGCACAGACCATATCCAACCTGTACCAGGCCATCGACCAGAATCTGGAAATCATACCGGTCCTTAACAAAATTGATCTTCCCGGCGCCGATGTCGAGGGTATCTCCCAGCAGATCATGGACCTGATCGGATGCAAGCCGGAGGAGATCATCCCGGTTTCCGGCAAGACGGGTGAGGGGGTGGATGTGCTGCTGGAAGAGATTGTGCTGCGGGTTCCGCCGCCCACCGGTGATCCTGAAAAGCCACTCAAGGCGCTGATCTTCGATTCGGTCTTCAACTCCTACCGTGGTTCCATCGTTTACGTGCGCATCATGGATGGCACCCTGAAAAAGGGTGAGAAAATCCGGTTCATGGCCACCAAGCGCGATTATGAGGCCGATGAAATCGGTTATCTCCGCATGAAAATGAATCCGACCGCCACTTTGTCCGCCGGAGAGGTCGGCTATATCATCGGCAATGTGAAGTCGCTGGAGGACACCAAAGTGGGCGATACGGT
>SKNT01000084.1 GCA_007120385.1 Balneolales bacterium | reverse complement strand
CGGTGGAGACGGAGCCGGCCATGGTGCCCCCTGGGGACGGCGTTTGGCGTTTCAGCGGTGCGCGCGGCGACTGGGACCGCAAGTTTTACCGTTTTGAAATGTCCGTTTACCACCATGTCAATGGACGCATCAACAATTACGAGGTCACCGATCCCTACTCGGTGAGCCTGGCCATGGACAGCCGGTTCAGCCAGTTCGCCGACCTGAATGACGCCGACCTGAAACCGCAGTGCTGGGGACGGCTCAGCAAGGAGCTCCCGCATCCGGCCGACATCACCTTGTACGAAGCGCACATCCGCGACTTCAGCATCAATGACAAGTCCGTCCCCCGGGAGCACCGCGGCACCTTCATGGCCTTCCGGCACAATGGCCTGCTCGACCGCAACCTCTCCGACGGCATGGCGCACCTCAAGCGCCTGTCCGATGCCGGGCTCACGCATCTGCATCTGCTGCCCGTCAACGACATTGCCAGTGTCATCGAAAATCCCGCGCGCCGGGTGGACCTGCACATGCCCTACCGGCGGATCTGCGACGTCCTCCAGCATCCGGGCCTGTTCGAGCAATGCGAGCGGCGCCAGTTTATCCCGATACGCGAGGCCTTCGAGCAGATGGTGGATGAAAACCCGCTGACCCACCTGGTCCAGAAACCCTACAGCCTGCCCGGCCGCATGCGCGGCATGGCCGCCGTCGACGGGTTCAACTGGGGCTACGATCCGTTCCATTTCAACACGCCCGAGGGCAGCTACGCCACCGATCCCGACGGGGTCGCCCGCATCCTCGAACTGCGCACCATGGTGCAATCCCTGGCACAGATCGGGCTCAATGTTGTGGTGGATGTGGTCTACAACCACACCTTCGCCTCCGGGCCCACATCGCGGTTCTCCGTGCTGGACAAGGTGGTGCCGGGCTACTATCACCGCTATGATCCCGACTCCGGCCGAATGGAGACCTCGACCTGCTGCGACAACACCGCCGCCGAGCACGCCATGATGGAGAAGCTGATCATCGACTCCGTGCTGCTCTGGGCAAAACAGTACAAAATCGACGCCTTCCGGTTCGACCTTATGGGCCACCATCCGCGATCGGTCATGGAGCGGCTTCGGGTGGAGCTGGCCAGCCTGACCCTGGATGAACACCAGGTCGACGGCGCCAACATCTACATCTACGGCGAAGGCTGGAATTTCGGCGAAGTGGCCGACGACCGCATCTTCGACCAGGCCACGCAGTTCAACATGGGCGGCACCGGCATCGGCAATTTCAACGACCGCAGCCGCGACGCCATCCGCGGCGGCAACTTCACCAACAACGGCCGTGCGCAGGGATTCATCAGCGGACGGTTCCTGTTCCCCAACGAAGAGGCCGATCCCGGACAGGAAGAGGACCTGGCCTGGCTGCTGGATGCGGCCGACCGTATCCGTGTGGGCATGTCCGGCAACCTGGCGACCTATCCCTACATCAACCGGGAAGGCAGGCGCGCTGTCGGCGGCGACGAGATGATCGGCTTTGCCCTGCAGCCGCAGGAGTCGGTCAACTACATCGACAAGCACGACAACGAGACGCTGTGGGACAACACCCAGGCCAAGCTGCCGCTGGACATGGACATGGACGACCGCGTGCGGGTGCACCTGCTCGGCAACGCCTTCATCAACTTCGGCCAGGGCGTGCCCTTCTACCAGATGGGAACCGATATCCTGCGCTCAAAATCGCTGGACCGCAACAGTTTTGATTCCGGGGACTGGTTCAATGCCATTGATTTCACCCTGGAATCGCACCTGTGGGCGCAGGGGCTGCCACCGGCGTGGGACAACGAGGCGCGCTGGGACGATATCCGCGCGCTCTTCCGCGATGCCAACGTGGATGTGCGCCGCGAGCACATGGAGCTGGCCCACAAACTGTTCCAGGAGCAGCTGCGCATCCGCTACTCCTCGCCGCTGTTCCGGCTCCGCACGGCTGATGAGATCCACAAGCGCCTGGCATTCCACAATACCGGCCCCGATCAGGAACCCGGCCTCATTGCCATGACCATTTCCGATGGCCGATGCGCCGGCGAGCCGCTTGATCCGCATTACGACGGCATCCTGGTGATCTTCAACGCCGACAATAAGGCGCGTGATATCGTGCTGGCTGCGGAAGACATGTCCTGGGATGGACTGCAGCTCCACCCGGTGCAGCAGCAGGGCGCCGATCCGGTGGCCCGGCAGTCGGAGCGCGATGGCAGCACGTTCCGCATCCCGGCGCTGACGGCTGCCGTCTTCGTGAAGCCGCAGCTGGACGGTCAGGGCGATTTCGTCTGCAACCGGTGACAATCCGGAAACGGTGATATCCCTGAAAAATCGGGTCCGGTATTTTGAAATCCGGACCTGATTGCCTACTTTTTGAGTGGATTCGGTCAGGCATGCATGTATTTGACCGGGCATTGTGAGCAGCTTCGGCACGGGAACTCTGCATTATTATTCATACATCCTGTGCCGGCCGGCAATAAAACAAACCCGAAAGACCGGACCCTGTTGCGCAATACGGTTTCCGTTGTCAGTAATTAGTGCAATTTCAGGCGTGTAGCGCCAAGTACCTAACAATTATTTATATGAGTACCGGAGCCTTGATCCTGGTCCTGTCATCGCTGCTGATCATTGGCGGTGGCCTGGCGCTTTTCCTCTGGGCGTTTTTCAACGGCCAGTTCGAACAGATCCGAAAAGGGAGCATGCTTCCCTTTGACGAGGAAGAGCCTGCAGGGCAGCGCACCGACCAGATTTTCGGAGATGAGGAAACCCTGAAACAAAAAGAACCCTACAAAGGAGAAGAGAACATCCGTGGATCCCGGTAGCAGACAATCCCCCCAATATACCGTCAGTGAGCTAGACCGCAAGGCACGCTATGTCGTCCTGTTCCTGATTTTTTCCGGCCTGTTCTGGCTGCTGTTCGGAACGGTGCTGGCCCTGGTCGCATCCCTGAAAATGCACATGCCCGACTGGCTTGGAACAGCGGGATGGCTGACATTCGG
>SKNT01000144.1 GCA_007120385.1 Balneolales bacterium | reverse complement strand
TCCTCATCGCCTTCGGGGTCGAATGGCGGATCGTCGGGCATGATCTTGCTGTATTCCGGAAGGTCGCGGAACTGCACGCTGTACAGGTCCTTGCGCCGGTCCTTGAGCGGCATCACCGTTCCGGAGTGGCGGGTGCGCCGCAGCACCTCGGTATCCACATCGGCCAGCACCACCATTTCGGTGTTTTCATCGGACAGTGCGGCGATGCCGTCACGGCTGAAGGGGAAGTCGGAGGGTGTGAATATGGCCGACTGGGCGTACTGTATGGCCATGTTTTCCACCGACGGGATGTTGCCTGTGGTGCCGGCCATGGCCACGTATATCTGGTTCTCGATGGCGCGTGCCTGGGCGCAGGTGCGCACCCGTGTGAAACCGTGGCGCTCGTCGGTGCAGAACGGGACAAAAAGAATATTGGCTCCGTTGTCGACCGCAAAGCGGGCCATCTCCGGAAACTCCACATCATAACAGATATTGATGGCGATCTTGCCGCGATCGGTATCGAACACCTTGGGGACGGATCCGGGCTGAACGCCCCACCAGAGACTTTCGGACGGCGTAATATGGATTTTGTACTGTTTTTCGTAGGTGCCGTCGCGCCGGAACAAATAGGAGACGTTGAATACGTTGTCTTCTTCCAGGGTAAAATGGGATCCGCCGATGATGTTGATATTGTAACTGAGGGCCATGTCCTTGAAAAACTCGATATACGGCTCGGTGTACTTGTTGAGCTCCCGGGCGGCCAGGCCGGGACGCTTTTCCTCCTCAAAACTCAGCAGCTGTGTGGTAAGCAGTTCCGGGAAGAGCACGAAATCGGACTTGTAGTCGGAAGCCACATCCACAAAATACTCGATCTGCGTGGTGAAGTCATCGAAACTTGCGATTTTGCGCATCTGGTACTGCACACAGCAGATGCGCACCGGCATGGAGGTGATACGCTGTTTGGGAGCCTGGGATTGATACTCGAAGTTGGTCCACTCCAACAGGGCCGCATAACCGCACGAATCGGTATCCTCATCCAGGTAATTGGTGATTATACGCTTGACGATAAAGTCATTCTGGAGCTGGAAGGTGAGTACCGGATCATAGATTTTCTTGTTCATGACCGAGCGGACATAGGTATAGATGTCCATCTTTTCCTGGTGCTTATGGTAGTTCGGCAGCCGGCCGCCCACCAGGATGCGCCGCAGATTGAGTTGGCGGCACAGTTCGGTGCGTTCCTCGTAAATGCGCCGGCCGATTTTCATGTCGCGGTATTCCGGGTCGACCATTACCTCAATGCCGTACAGCGTGTCACCTTCGGGATCGTGGTTGCGGATGTAGCCGTCGTCCGAGATTTCCTCCCAGGTATGGTCGAATGTGTACTCGTCGAGGTCCAGGATGAGACTGTTGCTGGAACCGATCAGTTTTCCCTCGAAAAAGACCCCGATCTGGCCTTCCTTGAAGTGCTTGAGCTGGGAGCGGAAAGAGTTGTAGTCATAGGGCTCCATGTCAGGAAAGCATTTGAGCTGCAACGCTTTGACGGACTTGTAGTCTTTCAGTTCAAGCGGACGGATCTCCAGGCTGGGGTTGCTCTGATCGATGGTCATGGCGGTATTCCAAAAAATGGGATTGCGGTGGATTATTACAGGTGCAAAGTTATGAAACCGGTCAGAGTGTTACAAAAACGGGTTTTTTTGTATTATCAGTTGTGGCTTGCATGCACAATAAAGGAACAGCACATCCACCCGAAACAGTTCAGGTCCCTGAAAAAGTTATGGAAAGCAGAAAGAGAAAACTCGTGGCCGCATCCCGGTCAGTCATGCACCGTCTGGTGATGCCCGAAGACAGCAACACCCTGGGTACGCTTATGGGAGGGGTGCTCATGCACTGGATGGACATGTGCGCCGCCATAGCCGCCCGCCGGCACAGCAACAGTTACGCCATGACCGTAACCGTTGACCGGATCCAGTTCGTGGGCTCGGTGCAGGTCGGGGAGGTGGTAATCCTGGAAGCGGAGGTTACGCGCGCATTCCGAACATCCATGGAAGTCGGGCTCCGGGTGATCGCCGAAAACCTGGACACCGGCAAAAAACGATTGTGCGCCAGTACGTTCTATTCTTTTGTAGCCGTCGACAAAGAAGGAAACACCCTTGCGGTGCCGGAGGTCATCCCGGAAACGGAAGAGCAGAAACTGAGGTACCGGGACGCTGAAAACAGGCGGTCCTCCCGCCTGGAGGATGCCGGCCGAATCAGTGAAGAGGCAAAGCGGTTTGAAAAGGAGTAATTTTGGTCAGCAATATCCGTGAAACGGCTTCGAATCTGCTGGCCCGGGGAAGGAAAGTTATCGAACGATCGTCATTTTCATGGTTTCGGTCCGTCCTTCCGCCCGAAGCACGGCAATGTAAACCCCGCTGGACACCTGCGCGGCATCAAAGGTCACAAACTGGGTCCGTCCCTCGGTCACGCCGTTGAAGATGGTGGCCACGCGCCGGCCAAGAATGTCGTAGACGGCAACTTCGGCCGGACCCGGTTCACCCAGGTGGAACTCAATGACGGTGGACGAATTGAAGGGATTCGGGAAGTTCTGGTAGATGGTGGCCCGGTCGGCGATCTCCTGGGCGTGCTTGTATTCACCCGGCGGACTTATCCCTAATTCCAGCTGACGGGCCGCGGCAACCTGGTTGCGCAATTCGGTCACATTTTCGCCCCAGGCATAGGCGAACCCGGTCTTTATGCGAGCATAGGGATGCAGTGTGAACGGACCGCTGGAAGTAACGAGGGAGATATCGGTATTGGATATGGTGGTCCGCTCGGTTCCGGCCGTCAGCGACAGCCGTTTCTCGGCGTCCGTGAAGCCGTCAAAATTGGCCTGGTCAGGCCGGTAGTAGATGCCGAACCGGAGACTGTCTTCCCGTGAGCGCGCATCACGAAGCGACATGGGGGAGGCGTTGTCTATGGCGAATGCACTGGCAACGGCGCCCAGGTGGGCCGATGTCACATAGGGTCCGCCGCCCGGAGCAAAGGCATAGATGAGACTGTCTTCCGGGACAAATCCCGTCCGGTTGTTGCCGGCATCCCGGAT
>SKNT01000155.1 GCA_007120385.1 Balneolales bacterium | reverse complement strand
GCCGAACCCGGATGCGGATCACGCTGGATCGGGTCTGGGGCGCAAGCCGCCCGGACATCCAGATGATGGACCTGTCCTCGCCCCTGATGCAGCTCCTGCTGCGCAAGGCCAAGGCCTACGATTTCGGTGGCCAGGTTGCGGCCCTGCACAGGCTTGGCGGCAACGCGGTGCTGACCGCCATCCTCCGCTGGCAGAACGACCAGGGCCGTCGCATGCGCCAGGAATTCGCAGTCGCCTGGGTCCGGGAAAATGGCCACGTGGAGACGAACCCCGAAGCCTTCGCCGACTGGCTGTTGGCGCCGGCCGTCAACGAAGCGCAGACGATCCCTGACCGCGAACAAACCAAGCAGTGGTTCGAAACCGCGGAACAAGCCACCGACCGCCGCCTCGGCGAGATCAGCAACGTGGACCTGCATCCCGAGAACCGGCAGTGGGTGAGCGGAGGGTGGTGTGAACGCTGACATTACAGACCATTGGTCGGGGTGGGGTGTGGTGCCTACCCTACGGCGTACCGGCAGATACGATAATTCTTCACATATTTGGTTAGGCGGCGTAGGGTCAGGCTGCGATTTCTGACATCCGGTCGGAAGACGCCTCGTGAATCTTCACGCGACGGGCTGGGGACGCCCGCAGTGTTTGTGATCCGCGCTCGACTAGGGGGAAAAAATGATCAACCCGGCGCTGATGCTGGAAAGCTTTCTGGGAGCGATCGAGGCCCAACACGTGACCAATGTATTTTTGGTGGCGCTGGTGCTCTTGTTTCTGTTTTCGGCCTTTTTGGCGGGGCGGCGACGTGCCCAGGGTTTCGTCCACTACACACCGAATTTGCTGACCACGCTCGGTATTCTCGGGACCTTCGTCGGGATCGTGATCGGGCTGATCGGTTTTGACATCGCTGAGATCAATACCAGCATTGGGCCTCTCCTGGAGGGGTTGAAAACCGCCTTCATCACCAGTCTGGTGGGCATGTTTCTGGCGATCGTGTTCAAGGCCACCGATACCAGTGGCCTGCTTCGCAAACGTGATGACGAGGCCCCGTTGCAGGACGTGGGGCCGGAGGAGATCCATGCCGAGCTGCGGGCTCAGCGCGAGCAGATGGAAAAGCTGGCGCGTGCGATTGTGGGAGACGAGGAGTCAACCCTGATTACGCAGATCCGCCTGTTGCGCAGTGATGGGCGGGATCAGGCGAATCGGGCGGCAACCATCCTGGAGGCGCAGCAGAAGGCGCAGGACGGGATGGCGGAGCTCGCCGGCACCCAGGCGGAGCGGTTCCAGTCTTTCAGCGCGGATCTCTGGAAGAAGCTGGACGACTTCGCGGAGATGCTTTCCAAGTCGGCGACGGAGCAGGTCATCAACGCGTTGAAGGAGGTCATCGCGGACTTCAATCGGAACCTGACCGAGCAGTTCGGAGAGAATTTCAAGGAGCTGAATGCCGCCGTCGAAAAACTGGTGCTGTGGCAGGAAAACTACCGCGAACAACTAGGCCAGATGTCGGAGCAATACGCGCAGGGCGTGCAGTCGATTACCGCTACCGAAACCTCCGTTGCGCATATCAGCGAGGAATCCAAGCAGATTCCGGTGGCGATGGGCGAACTGAAAACGGTGCTGACCACCACTCAGCATCAAATTGCCGAGCTGGAGCGCCACCTGGAGGCCTTCCGCGACATGCGGGACCGTGCGGTCGAGGCGGTACCTCAGATCCAGGAGCAGATGAATGCCATGGTCAAAGACGTCTCTGCGGCCACCAAGGATGCTGGCGAGCAGATCATGGCGGCGAGCCAGGCGGTCAATACCGCCATGGTCGAGGGCGCGCAGGAGTTCACAGAGCGGGTACACCGTACCAACGAAGGCTTGACGAGCGCTTCAGATCAACTGGCCAACAACAGCGAGCGGATCCGGGAGCAGCTCGAGGACACCGTCAGCGAGATCAACGAGCACGTGCGAAACATGATCGCTGCCGTCACCGAAAACACGAAGACCATCGGCGATACGCTGATCGACTCGAACAAGGCACTGGATACGAACCTCAAGGAGGTCCAGTTCCAGGTCACGGATTCCATTGAGACGATGCAGAAGCGGTTGGAAAGTGCCTTGCAGGAAGTGTTCCAAGCACAGACACAGGCAATGAGTCGTTCGTTTGCGGCGGTCGAAGACGAATTGCGCAAATCGGTCGGTACCACAGGCGAGGCCGTGAACAAACAGCTTGAAGCGATGGACCGAGCGATGCAGCAGGAACTGGAGCGGGTGATCGGCGTCCTTGGGCAGAAGCTGGCCGGCATTACCAGGAAGTTTACCGAGGACTACTCGCAGCTCACCGACCAGATGGCGACAGTGGTGGGGCAGGCTCGGCGCTTTGAGGGCCGTGCTGGGACAGGTCACTGATGGCGGCTCTTTCACGCATCCTGGGGAAGTCACGAACTGGAGGGGAGGGGGAGGGTGCACACTGGCTCTCCGTGTCCGACCTGATGGCCGGGTTGATGATGGTTTTCCTGTTCATCGCCATCGCGCTGATTCAAAGCGCTCGGTTCGAGCGCGACCAGATTCGCGAGATTGCGGTGGCCTATAAGGACAACCAGGTGGCCATTTACCAGGCGCTGGTGGAGGAGTTCGAAGGCGATCTCACGCGCTGGGATGCAGCGATCGATGAAGAAACACTGTCGTTCGAGTTTCGGTCGCCCGATGTGCTGTTTGCGCCAGGTTCCACGGTGATACGACCGCGCTTCCAGCAGATTCTCGAGGATTTCTACCCCCGTTACCTGGAGACGCTGAAGGGGTTCAAGGAATCGGTCAACGAGATTCGCGTCGAGGGTCACACCAGTAGTGATTGGGCCGGAGTCCAGAGTGAAACCGAGGCCTATTTTTTGAACATGGCACTCTCGCAGGGCAGGACCCGCTCGGTACTGCGCTATGTGTATGAACTTACTGGTATCGAGGAGGATCGCGACTGGGTGAAACAGACTTTTGCGGCCGTCGGCTTTTCGTCCTCACGGCTGGCTCTGGATGCGACAGGACAGGAAGACCCGGACCGCTCGCGCCGGGTCACCTTCCGGGTGATCACGAACGCCGATACGCAGATTCGGAGGATC
>SKNT01000064.1 GCA_007120385.1 Balneolales bacterium | reverse complement strand
CCGCTCACCTCTTCTTTTGTAGCCACGTTCCAGATGGTGTTAAGGGTGGTCTTGAGCTGGGTGATTATTGTGGTGGCCAAAAACAGGATAAGACCAAGGCTTATCACCGTGGCTATGATGCCGGAGGCCGGCTTGTATGCATCCAGGACGAAATTCTGGATAGTGCCTGCCAGTTCCTTGCCCATGAGCTGCGACATGTACTCCTCCAACTGTCCCGTCGTGGCGGCATCACCAAAGATAAAACTGGTCACGGCAACCAGGATGATGAGCAGCGGGGCTATGGAAAATATGGTGTAAAACGCCAGGGCAGCACCGTAAGTGGGGATGTTGTCTTTAACCCACTCCGACAGCGTGTGCCGGATCACTATCCAGATCTCGGTGAGGATAAAGCGGATTTTGTTGATTACATAATGACTCATAGCAACTTGGAATATACCATATCTATTGCTCTCAGGATATACCCTATTTCCTCGTCCGTATTGTATCCGTGCGGCGAAAAACGCAGTTTTTTGTCCCGGATTGAGACAAATATGCCTTCACTCCGAAAGGCCGCTTCCAGCGCCTCATGATCGATCGATTCCGGCAGACAGTAAGTCAGGATTCCGGATTGCCTGAAGGGATCGTCACTTGTGAAAGGTGTGAGCCCGCCGGCCTCCAGTCCGTTCAGGCGTATGCCCTCACGCAGCTGCGAGACCAGCCGCCGTACCTGACCGTAAATTCGTTCGATGCCGGTATCAAGAAGCAGGCCGACCGCCGCATTAAGACCGTAAATGCCGGGAATATTGGCAACTCCTGCTTCAAAACGCGTGGCGTCTGTACGAAGGGGCTGGTCGTAGCGCAACAGTTCCCAGGGCTCCAAAACCGACAGCCATCCGGGATCGGGCGTCTTTAGCCGTTCGCAGAGGCGGTCAGACAGATACAGGAATCCGATGCCCATCGGGGCCATGAGCCATTTGAGTCCGCCCGTGGCAAACGCGTCGGCCTGCCAGCGCTGCACATCCACCGGGGTCACGCCGGCAGCCTGGATCCCGTCCACGACGAACCAGATGTCATGCTCGCGGCAAAGCCGGCCGATGGCCTCCATATCGGCGTGCCATCCGCTGAGGAACTGAACGGCGCTGATGGCCACCATGCGAGTCCGGGGCGTCAGCGCCGCTTCCAGGCGATCGACGGGAATGGTGCCGTCGGCCGCATCCACAAAAATGCAACGCACCCCGAGGGGTTCCAGTTTGCGGTAGGGGTAGACGTTGGACGGGAACTCGATGGAATTGAGGATGATCTCGTCGCCCGGCTGCCAGTCGAGTCCGGAGGTGATCCGGTTCAGCCCTTCCGACGTGTTGGCTGCGAAGGCGATTTGGCGGGCATCGGCGGCGTTGATGAGGGACCGGATGCGCTCACGGCATTCGGCAATCACCTCCATGTCCCGCTCGTAAGTCATCATGGCGCCGTTGTGGCGCTCGCCCAGATGTTCGTTGATGGCCGCAACCGTATCCCGCGCCAGCGGTGACTGGGCGGCGTGGTTGACATAGTGGATCCCTCTTTCCGTGTGGGGGAACTGCGCACGGAAGGTTTGCAGCTGCATGTCGGTGGTTTCTTTTTCCCGGATCATGAATGCAAGGTGACAGGATTCGTTGTTTTTCTGCTGGATCGCGGAATATTTTTAAATAATATCTGAAATTAATGCGGAAAGTACAGAAGATTCCGTTAAATACCGCACAAGTTGACCAATGCAACGACCGGCCGCCGGTGCAGCTGTGATGATTGATGGAGCCGGTCTGCCTTGTGCTGTCAAACAGCCCGATGCCGCCGCATCACTGCAAAGTTTATCCTTATTGATGAGCCCATTCCGCGTTAAACATACCATTTTCGGCATCCTCGCCGTGCTGCTCCCGCTGCTGGGACTGACGCTGGCCGAGGCCCTGCTGCGCACTTCCGGAGTGATGTCGGAGCGCCAGGAGCTGTTCCGCCTGGTCCCGCAGGACGAGCGGTACGTGGCGGTCAACCCGCGCTTTGCCGGACGCTACTTCGCCGGCTTTGAGCCCGACGTGGCGCCGCAGCCCTTCCTTAGCGAAAAACCCGATGGGGTCCTGCGCTATTTCGTGCTCGGGGGATCTTCCGCCGCCGGATTCCCCTACCATTTCTACCATGGCTTCCCCGCCTCGCTTGAAGAAATGCTGCAGCGGGAACAGCCGGGACGACCGGTGGAGGTGATCAACCTGGCGATGACGGCCGTCAACAGTTTCACCCTGCGGGACATCCACCGGGAACTGCTCCGATTCAACCCTGACGGCATCCTTGTGTACGCCGGCCATAACGAATATTACGGGGCGTTGGGAGCCGCTTCCGTACCGGGGTGGATGCGGCCGCTGGCGGTGCGTCGGATGGTCCTGCAGTTCCAGCGGCTCCACCTGGTCGCCGCGGCGAGGGAGGCAGCTGCGCGTCTTTCGGGACGAAGCGATGGCGGTGACCGAACCGCAGATGGCAGGCAAAATGCGGCCAATGGAAGGCACACCCCGGCGTATGCCCCGGGCGACCGTACCCTTATGGCCCGGATGGCCGAAGACCGGCTGGTCCATCGAGATGATGCCCGTTTCCGTGACGGCATCCGGCATTTTGAAAAGAATATGGGCGATGTGCTTGCGACATTCCGCCATCACGGCATTCCCGTCTACCTGGCAACGGTAGTATCCAACAAGAAAGGACAGCCGCCGCTTTTCGATGATGCTGAAGCCGTGGATTATTTTGAGCGAGCGTCTGCCAGTGCACATCCGGTCACGGATACATCCAGGGAGCTTTACCGGAGGGCAAAGGATCAGGATCCGCTGCGTTTCCGGGCGCCGGAAGGCATGAATGAGGCGGTCCGGCGGCTTGCCACAAACGATGGCGTCACCCTTGTGGATGTGCACCGGATACGCACTCCGGAGGGAGAACCCCTTCCGTTTGCCCCGGATTATTTCACGGATCATCTGCACCTGGACTACCGGGGGTACGGTCTGATTGCCCGTGCTTTTCGTGAAGCCTTGAGCGGCGGGGATGCACCCGGACAAAACGCCACCCCGCCGGAACTTGTCTCACCGCCGGAGCTTGTCTCACCGCCGGAGCT
>SKNT01000068.1 GCA_007120385.1 Balneolales bacterium | reverse complement strand
GGTGGATGAGTGTGTGGCTTCGGTTGTGCTCCCAGTAGTCGGCGTACTGGTCCGTCAGCCCGCGCGGATCCAGCCCCAGATATGAGTAATGCGACCAGAACAGCGGTCCGCTGTACTGCTCGGCGCCGTTGTGCCGCAACTCCAGCGGGTAGCCATAGACGTTGTGCCCCTCCATGCGGATGTCGCCGCCGTGCGCCCAGCCCTGATGGTACACCTCTGCATCGATCGGATGCGTGGGCGATGACGCCGCCAGCACATAGGTGATCAGCGCCTCGTCGTAGCCCCTGATGGTGTGGTTCATCGCCCAGCCGTGATTGGGCGACCAGTGCCAGTAGAGCACGTTCTCGGTCCCGGATTTGGTGTGCCAGTTCCACTCGATATCCCGCCACAGCGCATCGATGCGGCCAGCCAGCTCCTGCTCGCGGGCGTCACCGTCCAGCAGATACTGCCGCACCGTCAGCAGACCCTGCGCCATCAGGGCGGTCTCCACCAGGTCCCCGCCGTCATCCAGCTGGCTGAACGGCCGCACCCTGCCGGTCCGTCCGTCAAACCAGTGCGGCCAGACGCCCCGGAACCGGTCCGCATCCTCCAGAAACCCGATGATCTGCTCAAAACGGTCGACCCCATCCCCGCGCGTGATGAACCCCCGTTCGATGCCGGTGATGATGGCCATCAGCCCGAATCCCGACCCGCCGGTGGTCACCGTGTGGAGATCAGCGTTCGGCTCATCGATATGGATCCGCTCTCGCGCCATCCCCGATGCGTGCGCCCCGTCCCAGAAGTACTGAAATGTGCCCTCCTGGACGATATCCAACAGCTCGTCATCGCTCAGTGCAAATTCCAGGTTGATGATCCCGGCAGCATGATCCTGTTCGGCCGGAATTTCGATCTCCGTTTTTTCAAAACCGGATTCCTCATCGATCACAAGGAGATACGTGCCGGGCGTTTCGGTTTGCGTTTTCGAGTGGATGCGGCTCGTGTCGGAGCCATGGGCCGTGGCAGAACTCCGGGCTGAAGAGGTGCCTGTCCGGATCCGGATGCCCGGCTCACTGCCGGAGATTCCCGCGCTGACGTAAGTCATGCTCCGGGTCTCTGAAAAATCGTCACCCCGGACATTCAGCAAATAGGGACCCTGTGCCAGGTTTTCACCGAGACGGACCTCAATCTCATGGACTCCCGGCGCAATGCCGGCTTCGGTCCGCATTACCTGCTGTCCCAGCAGATTGTAGACGGTTACCGTGGTGTGGCCGTGCCCGGGCGCATAAAACGGCACCACGGTACGTGGGTTGAATGGGTTTGGATAGGCATGCCCCAGCCGGAAATCGCCCGGCTGTTCCGGTTCTCCCCCGGGATCGGCCGAGGTGGGTTTCTGTTCGTAGGTCAGCTCAAACCTTCCGTCGGTGCCGGTCGTTGCCGATGCCAGCAGCTGCTCTTCCCCATTGTACAGCGAAACCGGATGTCCGGACACCGCCAGGCCAAAGGTACTCAACACCCGTCCGGTCACTTCAAACTGCTCCGCACTGCCGAACAGGAACAGGGAAAGCATCAGCGGCAAGAGGTGCTGAAGGCGGAATGGGGTTTTAGGGCTGAAATTCGGGAAATGCTCATTTGACATCTGCATACACTTTGATTGGTTCATAGCCATAACGCTGCCTGAAAGGTAACATTATGAATACACTTTGCCACGACTGCATCACACCGTGCAACAGCGGATTGTCACACTTTGTCCTGCACAATCCGGTCGAGCATCCCGCCGTAAATCACATGGCGGGTATCCTTTTTTGACAGAAAGTTGTGCGGGAATCCGAGGTCGATCCGGCTCACCTCATCCAGTTGGCTCATGACATCGTCCGGAATGGTGATATTCAGGGCTCCCAAGCTGTCCTGCAATTGCTTTGCATTGCTGCTGCCCACTATCGGGACGGATGAAAACTCCTGCTGCATGGTCCACCGCAATGCCAGCTGGGCCGGGGTCACTCCCATTTTTTCTGCCGATGCCACAACCACCGAGGCAATCCGGTTGCTGCGTTCGCTACGGCGTACGCTATTTTCGGAAACGCGTCCCGATTCGCCCTTGAGGTATTTTCCGGTCAGAGCCCCGCCGCCCAGCGGCCCCCAGGGTGTCACCGTCATCCCCAATGCTTTTGCCATCGGAATCAATTCCCGCTCCGGGGTGCGTTCCAGCAGGCTGTATTCGATCTGGAGTCCGCAGAAAGCAGTCCATCCCCGCAGCTCCGCAATCGTGTTGGCGCGGACTACTATCCATGCCGGGGTATCCGAGATGCCGAGATAGTGGACTTTTCCCGCCCTGACCAGGTCATCCAGGCCGCGCATCACCTCTTCCACCGGAGTCAGAAAATCCCAGGCGTGCAACCAGAGGACGTCGATGTATTCAGTATTAAGGCGCTTCAGGCTCTCATGCACGGAACGCATCATGTTTTTGCGATGATTGCCGCTGAAATTGACATCCCCTTTCCGGTCGAAAAGCGTGTATTTGGTTGCCACTACAAAATGGTCGCGGTCCGATGCGATGCATTCTCCCACAATGCGCTCGCTGCTCCCTTCGGTATAGCGATTGGCGGTATCGATGAAATTCCCGCCCGCTTCCGCATAGGTATCAATCATGCGGCGGCACTCTTTCTCATCGGCACCCCAGCCCCAGTCCGTGCCGAAGGTAATGGTTCCCAGAGACACCTCCGAAACCCGCAAACCGCTGTTGCCAAATAATTTATATTGCATCATCCCGATCCTCCAAAGATTCGCCGTTTACGGCGCTGCATCCAGGCCGCATGTTGTTGTTTACATACATTCAATGTACTGAATATTATCGGTCCTCGCCTGAAATCCGGCGCGGAAACCCCTGCCTGGTTCAAAGATTTTCTGCCGCGCTGACTGTCGGTCTGTAACCTTCTGCCTATATTTGAAGTGTACCCGGACAAACAGGCAAACCAAACGGTGATCCATGGCGGATCGGACATCAGACAAAGCACTCATGATGCAGGTGAAAAACGGCGACCTCGACGCGCTCGGGGTGCTGTTCGAACGCTATCACCAACGCCTGTTCGGGTTCTTTTACAGACTGACATTGCAGCGCGACGTGAGCGCCGACCTGGTCCAGGATGTGTTCG
>SKNT01000137.1 GCA_007120385.1 Balneolales bacterium | reverse complement strand
TCGTGGATGTTGTAGTCCCCGATTCGGTAGGAGAGAGCCTCTTTTTTTAGCCGTCCGCCGCCGCAGGCGGAACAGGAGACGCGGTTCATGTAGGCCTTGGCCTTGTCGCGCTGGGAGGTGGATTTTGAGGACTCGTACTGGTCGCGGATCAGCGCGCAAACACCCGGAAACGAGTGCTTGTAGGTGACGTTGCTTTCGCGGAAATCGTAGGTGACGTCGTATTTTCGGTCGCCGCTGCCGTGCATGATGACCTCGCGGAGCTCCTCGTGCAGCTCGTCAAACGGGGTTTGGAAGGAGGCCTTGTGCGCCATGAAGACCGCCTCCAGCTGCTTGAAGACGAATATGCCGCGCGGCTTGCCGAGATAGCGGATTGCTCCCTCGGCAATGCTCTGCCGGCGGTTGGGGATGACCAGGTCCGGGTCCACATCGTAACGGTAGCCGAGTCCGTCGCAATCCGGACATGCGCCGTAGGGCGAGTTGAACGAAAACATGTTGGGTGCCGGCTCGTCGTAGGAGAGACCGCTTTCGGGATCGAAAAGATTTTGCGAGAAGAGCATGTCGCGGAAGCCGGTGTCGCTTTCGGCATCCTCAATGGCCAGGATCAGGTTGCCGTCGGCCATGTCCAGGGCCACTTGAACGCTCTGCTCGATGCGGCTGCGGCTGTTTTCGGTGACAACGAACCGGTCCACCACCACCTCTATGTCGTGCGTCTTGTAGCGGTCGGCCTGAAGTCCTGGCTCAAGTTCCCGGAATTCGCCGTCGATGCGTACTCGGATAAACCCCTGCTTTAGCGTCTGTTCGAACAGCTCGCGGTAGTGCCCCTTGCGTCCGCGCACCACCGGCGCCATGCAGTAGGCGCGGGTACCCTGGGGCAGCTGCAGGATGCTGGCGACCACCTCCTCCGGGGTCTGTTTCTGCATGGGATTGCCGGTCAGGTAGGAGTAGGGCGTTCCGGCGCGCGCGAAAAGCAGGCGCAGATAATCGTAGATTTCGGTGACGGTGCCGACCGTGGAGCGCGGATTGCGGCTGGTGGTTTTCTGGTCGATGGAAATCACCGGCGAGAGCCCGTCGATGAAATCGGTATCGGGCCGTTCCATCATACCCAGGAACTGCCGGGCGTAGGCCGAGAGCGACTCCATGAAGCGGCGCTGACCCTC
This sequence comes from Balneolales bacterium, assembly GCA_007120385.1. Lineage (GTDB taxonomy): Bacteria > Bacteroidota > Rhodothermia > Balneolales > Natronogracilivirgulaceae > SKNL01. The sequence continues at coordinate 10,456 of SKNT01000137.1, read as the reverse complement.
GGCGTAGATCGTATCGAAGGCCAGGGAGGTCTTGCCCGAACCGGAGATGCCAGTAATGACCACGAACTGGTCGCGGGGAATGTCCAGATCGATGTTCTTAAGGTTGTGCTCGCGGGCCCCGCGAATGATGATGGCGTTGGTCGGCATGTATTTTCTGCTGGAAAGGATTACGAAGGAATCAAATGTATGATGATACCGGATCTATGTAAACCGGAAATGATGAGAATATCATTCGTTTATTTCTCTTTAAACATTATCTTTCATCAATGTGCCTGTCGCTGACAAGACATGCAACAGCTTGCAAGACACGCAACGTCGGGGGATACCGGACATTGTTTGTGTTTCAGCAATTCGTTAGTTCAGGTTTGTCACCAAAAAATTGACTTTTTTATGAAAAATCTCACGGTTACTTCCTTACTTGCACTTTTCCTTGCCGTAACGGCTTTTCAAACGGTGGATGCCGACACGCGTGACTGGAACCACACTGACGGGCCCTATGGCGGCTCGGTCTGGGCCCTGCACGTCACTGGCAACGGGAACATGATTGCCGGAACGCTCGGACAGGGGATCTACTTCTCCACTGACGGCGGATCGAACTGGCTGCAGAGCAATCTTGAAGATGTTTCGGTATACGATATCGCCCGCGGCTCCGGAGACACCTACTTTGCCGCCACACAAAACGGGGTGTACCGATCCGACAACAACGGGCGCAGCTGGCGCCGGATGGTTCAGGGAATGGACGAGACCCGGGTGCAGTCGGTACTGGTGCATGAATCGGGCCGAGTTTTCGCCGCAACTCTGGCTGGCGGCATCTATGTCTCCGACGACAACGGCTCATCCTGGAGCCAGTCCAACGAAGGAATTTCCCTTGCTTTTGGCTACGCCCTTGGAGCGCTGCCTGATGGCCGCGTCATTGCCGGAGTGTCCAACCGGATCTACCGTTCAGAGGATGGCGGCAGCACCTGGGTGCTGATGGATGCGGACTTCCCCCATGTCCGGGCCAATGCGATCGCCGTCAATGCCGATGGTGTTCTGTTTGCCGCAACGCAGGACGGTGTGTACCGTTCGGCCGATGCCGGGGCGACCTGGCAGGAGACCGGCAGCCAGTTTGCCGACACCGAAGTATATGACATAGCTGTCACTGCCAACGGCCTTGCTGCAGCAACGCGCGGCGGCATCTACCGCTCAACGGATAACGGTGCAAACTGGGAACCGGACGGACTCTCCGGACAGCCGGTTTACTCCCTCGGATACGGAGGCGGTATTCTGGCCGCGGGTGCCAATCCTGGCGTTTTTGTGCGTAACTGACACAGCCATTCATGGCCGTACTGGGTATCGAATCATCCTGCGACGAGACAGCTGCGGCGGTTTATGACGGCACGCGGCTGCTCTCCAGTGTCATTGCGTCCCAAAGCGATCACATCGATTTTGGAGGTATCGTACCCGAATTGGCATCCCGCGCTCACGAACGGGTGATCTCGCGAACCGTTGAAAAAGCCCTGTCCGATTCCGGACTGGGCCGGGAGAATATTGAGGCCATTGCCGTAACCGAAGGCCCGGGCCTCATGGGTTCGCTGCTGGTGGGACTCTGTTTTGCCAAAGGCCTGGCCATCCAGTGGAACAAACCGGTGGTCGGGGTAAACCACATCGATGCCCACATCTACGCCACTTTCATCGATGAACAGCCGCAGCTCCCGTTCGTAAGTCTCGTGGTTTCGGGTGGACACACCCAGATATTCCATGTCACCCGTCCGCTCCGGCATACACTCATGGGCCAGACCCGGGACGATGCCGCCGGCGAGGCCTTTGACAAGATCGGAAAACTGCTCGGACTCGCCTATCCCGCCGGACCCGAAATCGACCGCCTGGCCCGTGAAGGCAATCCGGATTTCTATGACTTTCCGCGTGCCATGATGAAAAAAGGCCTGGATTTCAGCTTCTCCGGACTCAAGACATCCGTGCTCTATTATCTGCAGGATATCCCGGAACAGGATCGCGCCGCATTTGTCGGTGAGAACCTGAACGACCTGTGCGCCAGCATCTCGGCCGCCATCACCGATGTGCTTATCCACAAACTCCGCCAGGCCGTACGGAAAACCGGTGTGAAAAGTGTCATAATCGCCGGCGGGGTATCGGCCAACTCCATGCTGCGGGAGAAAGCGCGGACGATGGCAAAAGAGCTTGGGACTTCGCTGCACATCCCCCATCCAAAATACTGCACCGACAATGCAGCCATGATTGCTGTCACCGGATGGTTCAAGCTCCAGGAGGGAATGCTCGACGATCTGCGCCTCAAGCCCTATGCCCGCTACCAGTGGGATAAGATGCCGGGTTGAGAGCCGAAGCAGACTGCTGGATGGATGCAGGGTTTGCTGCAGATCGCATTCCCGGGCTGTAACACCGGATGCACCACGGTTATTTCTCTCAGCCCGGTGAGCCCTGCCGCTTGCACGCTTCCACGGCAAGGCGGTCCACCCGGTTGTTGCGCTCGTCATCGGCGTGGCCTTTCACCTTGACCCACTCCACCTCGTGGGGCTGCATGGCTTGCAGGAGCTGCTCCCACAGGTCGCGGTTTTCCACCGGTTTCTTGTCGGCCCGCTTCCAGCCGCGGCGCAGCCAGTTATCCACCCATCCCCGTGTGAATGCGTTGATGATAAGGGCACTGTCGCTGTGGATGGATACGCGACAGGGTTTGTTGAGGGCGCGCAGTGCCTCGATTACTGCCATGAGTTCCATCCGGTTGTTGGTGGTGTCGGGGGCGCTTCCGCTGAGGGTGCGTTCCCTGCCTTTCCATTGAAGCAGGGCGCCCCATCCGCCCGGACCGGGGTTACCGCTGCAGGCGCCGTCGGTGTAGATGATCACGTGTGGTTTTGCCATGGACGGTTCAGCTCCGGGATTGCGATGGGTGGATAGGCGGGTCCGGTTCGCCGAGGTACCGGTCCGAAATGGCTTGGATCGCTTTGTTGAAAAGGGCCGTTTTGTTCGCGATCTGCACGTCCCATGGATCGCTGCTTCCCGGGTCGAAGGATGAAAGGCCGCGGCTGACATTGATCAGGGGAATACCGCTGTGCCGGGCCAGGTGTCGCTCCAGTTCGGAAATGGAGCCGGATTGCGCACCGACCCCCGGGATGAGCAGCGGGGCCTCCGGATAGGCTTCCATCACCGGTCCGTATACTTTGTTTTGAGTCGCTCCGATCACCATGCCCAAGGCTCCGGGATGTTCGGCGGCGCATTTTCGGAGCAGCGAGGCTATGTGCGCACTGAGCGACGGGGCCTTGCCGAAGGGCCGGGTCATCAGTTCTTCGGCCCCGGGGTTGGATGTCAGTGTCAGGGCGTATACCGCTCGTGAGGCATCTCCGAGAAACGGGGCCAGCGTCTCGGTGCCCATGAAAGGCGACAGTGTGATGGCGTCGAATCCAAGACGGTCGAAAAAGGCAGTCTTGTAGCGTTCGTTGCTGTGAGGGACATCGCCCCGTTTGGCATCGGCGATCAGGACTTTGCCGGAGGGGATGGCATCCATCACCTCGTCAAGCAGGACAAAGGCGTCGGGGCCGATGGCCTCAAAATAGGCCAGGTTCACCTTGTAGGCAGCTGAACCGGTTTTGGTCTGTTCGATGACGCGCCGGCACCAGGCCAGGATCAAATCGTGGTCCGTATCGTATTGCTGGCGGAGTTCCGGCGGCATGGCCCCGGGAACGGGATCCAGGCCGGTGCAGAGCACCGATCCGGCATTGCGTACAGCGGCAAGAAGTTTGTTCTGGAATGACATGGCTCGAAAATACAATGATTTCGATTTTTTTCTGCGTTAATTCTTACTTTGGCGGGGAATTCAAACGGATACGTACGGCAACAAATCAAAAATCAGATCACAATGAACCAAAACGGTGAAACTTCACGAGAATTTTTCCTGACCATCCGGCTGGTCCCTGCCGCATTCATCGCCGGTGTGACGCTGCTTCTCATTCTTACGATCTTTTTGATCATCCCGGATATGGGCGTAGTCTTTGAAGGCACCGTGGTGATCGTACTGATCGGGATCGGCTTCATCGCCATACCGGCCGCGATCATTGGCGGAATGATGGCCATGAAGCACCGGCTGGGCCTGATTGGCCGGGATGCACCTCTCAGCAGGAAATGCCCCGAATATCGCACCGGAAACATCATCAAGTTTGCCATCCTCGAGGGGGCCGGGATGTATATTGTGATCGCCTACATGCTCACCCAGCATCCCGTGATGCTTGGCGCCGCCCTGTTGATGATCCTGGTCATGCTGCTGAGCTTCCCTACCAGGGACAGGGTGATCAACGCGCTGTCGCTGGACCAGGATGAAATCGCACTTCTGGACAACCCAAATGCCGTGGTATCGATAGAATGACTACTTCCGACAACTGGTTCGAATCGTGGTTTGACAGCCCTCTCTATGAAAAGCTCTACGCCAGCAGGGATGACGCCGAAGCGGCACAACTGACATCGTGGATTGCCGGCCTGCTCCTGCCTGCGCAATACCCCGATGTGCTGGATATGGGATGCGGCCGGGGACGCCATTCCCTGCTGCTTGCAAAAGAGGGCTACCGGGTCACGGGCGTGGACCTGTCGCCCCGTGCCATTGAAACCGCCCGCCGCAAGGCGGAGGAGAACCACGTCCCGGGCGTGCGGTTCCTCACCGGCGATATGCGCACCTGGCAGGGCGGACCATTCCACATTGTCTGCAATCTGTTTACCAGTTTCGGGTATTTTGAAGATGACGACGACAATTTGCGCGCGATAAGAAATATGCAGTCCAACCTGAAGAAGGGGGGCTTCCTGGTGATGGACTATCTGAATCCGGAAGCCGTTCAGCGCAACCTGGTGCCTGAAGAAAAGTTCGCTATTGGGGATATGACTTGTGAAATCCACCGGAGCATCGAAAAGGATATGGTCGTCAAGTCGATTTCCTTTATCCCATCCGATAGCCGCATGCTCAGGCAATTCCAGGAGCGCGTTAAACTCTATGATGCCGACTGGTTTGTCAAGGCCTTTGGCGAACTAGGGATGATCATGAAGGAAATCAGGGGTGACTATCAGGGTGGCGGTTACGACCCGCTGCAAAGTAACAGGATGTTGATGGTGATCTCACAGGGGAAATGACGATGCCCGGAATGTGCCGGAATCCATAACCCGAAAAAAGATAACGGCTGAAATTACCTCGACCCGATAAAGTCACTGTTGCGCCTTATGCAGTTCCTGGGGGGCATCAGCTTTTCTTTATTCGAACAGCGCCTCCCAGTCCCCGTCGTACAGCGGTTCAAATCCGCCGTCCATCCCCTCCCCGGCTTCGAAAATCTCGGCCGCCCTGGTTCTTGTGTCGGGATGCGTGCTCACCCATTCCGGTACCCTCCTTCCGGATTCCATAGTGGATATGCGCAGCAGGAAATTGCCCAGGTGCACCGGGTCGATTCCGGCCGACTCCAGGTATTCAATGGCCTTCAGATCCGCCTCACGCTCCTGCTCCCGGCTGAATGCGGTCGTGGTCAGGATACGGAGGATGTTTGCCAGGATCTCAGACCCGGCATCCATCCCGCTCATCATCAGCAGGATGGTGGTCCCGAATTCGTTGATCATGCGCTCCATCACATGATTTTCAGCAATGTGGCCGAGCTCATGGGCATGCACGCCAGCAAATTCAGCTGCATTGTCCGCGTACTTGAGCAGGCCGGTGAAGATGATGACATTCCTGCCTGGCAAAACCGCCGCATTGATCGTGGAGCTGTCGAAAACATGCACCGAAATTGAATCGGGATCCAGTCCGTTCGCCTCGCATATGCGGCGATGGATCATATCGATCACCGCCAGCAGGGAGTCATTATCGGCTTTCTGGTACTTCATCTCCAGCTGTTTCAGCAGCAGATCGCCGATGCGCCTCTCGGTTTCGCGCCCGATGGTCTCCGTGGTCGTATCCCCGACAAAATCGATGCGGCTCAGCGCAAACCAGATTCCGGCAAACAGCAGCAGGGAAATTCCCAATTGAATGGCGGCTTTTTTCATGTGTTTACATCAAGTTAGATTTTTATGGTCAGAATGATCTCACATGGCAGGATGTAATCTTGTCCTTGTATATCAACCGGAGGCTGCCATGTTCGTTTCATCAGTCGTTCCCGGTATGGTTGTTCAGGTCAGGTGGCGTTTCAAAGGGTTTTGTGGAAGAAGTTTTCCCGGCAGGGAGGATGCGATTCTCACCCTGGTTCAGCTGGATATTCACTCCTTGCAGATGGCATTGGTCATGGGTCCCCAGAACCACCACTCCACATGGACCCCCTTGCGTGTCTTGACGGCCGTGTAGATGGTCATGAGGAACTCCACCAGGTTGATCAGGAGGGCTGTGATCAGATAGGCGATGTAGTAGTTGCTGAGTTCCCCGGCCCCGAAGAAGATGTAGAGCGTCCAGCCGACCGTACCCGCATTCACGATAAAAATGGTGATCTGCGAGAGCATCGCCTGCGTGCAGTGCCAGCGGGTGAAGTATCCGCCCCTCCGGTTGCCAAGATAGAAGATGCCGGTGGCCAGCAGGTTGACAATCGGCATGGGCATACCCACCATGATGGCGATCAGTGACATCAGGTAACTGCTGGATGCCTTTTCCATCTCGGATTCGTTGGGTTCGTAGGGAAATGGTGGATGCTGGATCATGAGCTTCAGGTGTTCAGGTTGAGGATGCGATTTCCAATGGATAGCGGCGAGAGTTTACGGGAGTGAATATTAAGATAACGGTGAAAAGTTACTACAATCCTTTCAAAATGTTCCAGATCCAGTTTGCAAGAATAAGCAGAACCAGCACCGCTGCAAGAATCCGGTTCTCGCTGAGCAGCTTCTCGGTCCTTCGAAAAGCGTTAAAAAGGGTTTCGCGTTTTCTGAGCAGGTCCGACAGGCTCCACAATGGAATGACCAACAGCATCAGTGCGGCAAGGTAACCAAGAGGATTAGTCATCAACGCCGCAGCAAACCATCCTTCCGACAACAAAATCAGTGACCGTGCTGTACCACAGGAGGGACACGGCACACCGGTCACCCTGTTAATCGGACAGATACGGGTGGATATGGCTTCCGGCTCACTGAAATACAGCCAGGCGAGCAAACCGAACGATGCCGCCGCCAGCGACCATATCAGTCCGTGCAACCGTTTGCTGGTCAACATGGCAGTTCCATTACAGATGTGACATGGTTACTCTTGCAGTATTTGGCTCCGATTGCAATTCGCTCTGCTGCCGGGCTCTACACGACTCTAATACCCGACAATCTGCTGGACTTTCTCATAGTTCACTTCCCTGGCACGTCCCATGATCAGGAAGTAGTCCACAATGGTCCAGATACCCAGGCCGCCGCAGGTGAGAAGCTTTGCAATCCCCAGGCCCACATCGCCTACTACAAATCGGTCCACACCTAGTGGACCCGCAACCAAAGAGATGATCAGAAGGAGGATGGGGTCTTTGAAGCTGATGGACTGGACACGCATGAATGTTGAATCATCCGCTCTTTCCAGGGCATGGCTGATGGACGGGATCTGATGCGACTCGAAGTATTTGTTGTTGGACATGACAAACATGTCGACTCGTTGTTTATCCATGTGATTCCCCCATTTTGTCGTTAATATAATATCTCAGTGTGATGGATTTTCAAGTCTGCACAAACAATACGACAAATATTTTAAAAAGTTTACAGGAAATTTCAGGACAATTACCTGTTTTTTTCAACGCAGCCGGGATTCGGGTGTCACTTCCTGGAATCCGTGGGGCGGGCGGTCAAGTGTCCATGTTTCAAAATAGAAGTGCCGTTCGCTGCCGACCCGTTTACCGTTGATGGTGAAGCATCGCAAGCCCGGGTCCAGGACGGCCTGGCAGCCAGAAAACAGGATTTCATAGAGGTTTTGGCGGGAGAACAGGTGCAGGTCATACCCGTGATGTGCTTTCTCGGTAAAGATGACGAAATGTCCCTGGTCGAGCAGCCCGGTTAGTGGTTCAAATCGCTCGCGGACGCCGGTCCGTTCATCCAGAACAATCTTCTTTCCGAGTTCGGGATCAGAGTGCTCTCCGCTTATCAGGATATCGCCGGGTGCCAGGCCGGTAAGGGCATCGGAAAGCTGCCGGAAAGGTTTGCCGTCCGGTTGATGCCAGGCGGACCCGGGCGGACCAGATGCTGCGTCCGTTTCCGGTATTTTACCGTGCTTCAGATTCGTTTCGAGTTGCTTGAGATCGGCATTTTTGCCTGTAGCGGCGGTGTCCAGGATCAAACCGAACAGGTGTCGGATCAGAGGCCATGAAGTAAGGGCAGAAAGTCCGAACCGGTGCCCGGCCGGTTCCTGCTGTCCGGCTGGTTCCTGCTGCCTGTCCGGAATGCCTGTAGCATGATCAGCAAACCGTGTTCCGCTCAGGTAGTACCGGCTGTACGTTTTCTGCGGGGACAAGAATTCAGCCAGGGCCTGATCCCGGTCCAATTCACTGCTTTTGTTGCGATTTCTGGGGTTATCCTGGCCTGAAAGATGCTCCAGTGTCATGTCGTGTTCAAATATGACTTTCAAGATATCCATATCCGGTAAACTGAAGCCGAGTTGCGATTGAGGAGATGGTTGCCGGTGCGGTGGTTCGGGAGTGTTTTGCAGGAGACCGTACAGAGATTGCGGAAACTCTCACTGCAAGGTAATTTATAAAAAAAAGCCCCGGGAATCATTCCCGGGGCTTGTAAACAGAAACCGAAACTACAAGAGATTAAAATAGTCCGGTTGGGGTTATGGAAGTGGCAATAACCAGGGCCACGATCGAGATCAGCTTGATCAGGATGTTCAGTGAGGGACCGGAGGTGTCCTTGAGCGGGTCACCGACCGTATCACCGGTTACGGCTGCTTTGTGGGCATCCGAACCTTTGCCGTACTTGACACCGTCAAACTCAATTCCGGACTCAATCATCTTCTTGGCATTATCCCATGCACCACCGGCATTGGCCTGGAACAGGGCCATAAGAACCCCGGATACGGTTACACCGGCGAGCAGACCGCCAAGTGCCTGCGATCCGAAAATAAAGCCAACAAGTACTGGTACGGCAATTGCCAAAGTACCCGGGAAAACCATCTCCTTGATGGCGGCTTTGGTGGAGATTTCGACGCATTTGCCATATTCTGCAGCCGTTTCGGCATCGGCAAATGTTTTCTGGTCTTCTTTCGTCCAATCTTTCTGATTTTTGCCTTCGTTGCGGCGCATGACATCAAGAGCGGCTTTCAGTGCAGGGATATCTGCGAACTGACGGCGCACTTCCTGGATCATGGCCATGGCTGCACGTCCGACCGCTGCCATGGAAAGTGCCGAGAAGACAAAGGCCAGCATGCCTCCCACAAACAGACCGGCGATTACCGGTGCCTGGGAGATGTCGATGACCTGGATGTTGGCAGCAGTCATGTAGGCACCGAAAAGTGCGAGTGCCGTAAGAGCGGCCGAACCGATGGCAAAGCCTTTACCGATAGCCGCGGTGGTGTTACCAACCGCATCCAGCTGGTCGGTCCGCTCCCGTACTTCCGGTGGAAGTTCCGCCATTTCTGCGATACCACCGGCATTATCGGCAATCGGTCCGTAGGCATCAACGGCAAGCTGAATACCCAGTGTTGAAAGCATACCGACAGCGGCAATGGCGATACCATAAAGACCGGCAAAGTGGAAAGCGGTCATGATGGAGATGGCGATGACCATGATCGGGATGGCCGTTGAAAGCATACCCACACCAAGGCCGGCAATGATGTTAGTGGCATCTCCGGTGATGGACTGTTTCGCAATATTGATGACAGGCTTTTTGCCGACACCGGTGTAGTACTCGGTGACGAAGCCGATCACCAGTCCGGCGACAAGGCCGATCGTGGAAGCAAAGAAGACACCGTTGGCGGTGATGGTTCTCTCAACACCGTAGAGGGTATCGGTGAAGGTCCAGGTTGCAGGGAGGATCCAGTTGATCAGGAAGTAGAACGCAACGATCAGGAGTCCGGCAGCAACGATTTCACCGGTATTCAGAGCTGTTTGCGGGTTTCCACCCTCTTTTACACGGACGAAGAAGGTGCCGATGATCGAAATGATGATACCTGTGCCGGCCATGACGAGAGGAAGCATAACGCCACTCATGTTGCCGAAGGCCGATCCTTCCACAAATTCCTGTGAGGTCATGAAAATGACACCAAGTACCATGGTGGCAATGATGGATCCGACAAAGGATTCAAAAAGGTCGGCACCCATACCGGCAACGTCACCAACGTTGTCACCAACGTTATCGGCAATGGTGGCCGGGTTGAGGTGGTGATCTTCGGGGATGCCTGCTTCTACCTTGCCAACAAGGTCGGCGCCGACATCAGCGGCTTTGGTGTAGATACCGCCGCCGACACGTGCAAAGAGCGCAATCGAGGAAGCACCAAAAGAGAAGCCGGTGATCACTGTGATGACCTGAGCGA
>SKNT01000023.1 GCA_007120385.1 Balneolales bacterium | reverse complement strand
CGCCGCAACGGCCGCCCTGGGTGACGCGGTCATCACGCTGGCCGCATTCTGGCTGGTGGCGCTGGTCTACCGGGACCGACGCTGGATCCTCACCCCGACCAAGGCCGCCATCGCGGGGTTCATCGCGATGGCGGCCTTCAGTCTGACACTGAGTGTTGCCGTTCACACATGCGAAGCGGCACCCTCTGGCGGCGCAACAGGGAACGGCTGCTCTGCGAACCGAACAAAGAAGAGGTGAAGAAATGAGCGATCACATGCACCACGCACCGAAAGGCCGTGGCCTTAAAGTGGCGGCCTGGGTGACGGGGGCATATTTCTTCTTCGAGATGGCCGTGGGTCTTTATACCGGCTCGGTCATGGTGATAGTCGATGCCGCCCACACCTTTTCCGCCGTGGGCGGCGTAATACTCGCGCTCGTCGCCCGCCGCATCGCGCAACGTGAAGCGACGCCCGAACAGACCTTCGCCGGCCAACGCGCCGAGATCATCGGCGCATTACTCAATGGCATGGCTCTGCTTGTGATGGCGGTCGTCGCGATCACCATGGGCGTAATGCGCCTCGGCTCCCCCATCGAGCTGCCGACAACCCCGATGTTTGTTGTCGCCGCAGTCGGGATCCTCACCGAGGTCTGGCTGATCGCGCTGATGTTTCGGGATCAGAAGGATGACGTGAACACGCGCGGCGCCTACTGGCACGTCGTCCAGACCTTTCTGGGAAGCCTCGGGATCATCGTCGCGGCACTGGTCATCCACTTCACGGGCTTCCTTCTGATCGATCCGATCCTCGGGATTGGCTTCGGCCTGATGGTGCTGGTGGCCGGTTGGAGCGTGTTGCGCGATTCCGCGTCGATTTTAATGCAGAACACGCCACAAGGGATCGACATGGCCGAGATCTGCCGGCGGCTGCGCGCCATCGACGGCGTTCAGGACGTGCATCATCCCCATGCCTGGACGCTGACGTCGGCTCACCACATCTTCTCCGCGCATCTGCGTGTCGATGATGCCCTCAGTTCTGACGATCAGATGCGGCTGCTTGAGACGGCCGAGGGGCTGCTCACCGACGACTTCGAAATCTATTTCTCGACCTTGCAACTGGAAACCGAGAATCGGGACGAGCCGGGGGCACGGGCGATCGATATCGGTGCCCGGTGATCGCGCGTGACGGCCAAACTCCTCTTCCTCGGAAATTGTGCCCGGGAAGGTCGAATGGCTTCGGTCGGCCCTTGACCTTCCAACGACCGGAATTCCATCTTCATCTTACAACCAGATCAGGAGGATGCGATGGAGCTGATTCACTGCGACTGCCCGCTAAGGGCCGTCCTCTGCCACTAGCGGACGTCGGGGTCTCTTGCCGACCCAAACCGGGCAGTCCGCGTTTACCAACGAGTGGCTGCTGCAACGCAACTAGCTGTCACCATACGAACGGCGAGGGGATCGGAGATCGCGGCCTGAGCGCGCCCGCGGCTTTGCCGTGAGGCTCCCTGCTACGCCCGGCGCAGCGGGGCTTCGGTATGCCGGGACGTGTGGCAGGATTACGGCCCGTAAAGAGAAAAGGCGGACCCGAGGGGTCCGCCCGTTTACTTCATGAGTCGAATATCAGGCCTCGAAATCGAAATCGAAGAAGCTGCATTGTTCGAACAGGCTATCGAAGTCATCTTCATCGAAGTTGGCTTCGATCGCCTCCCAGCTCACGAACTCTCCGTCGATCAACACCCCGCCCGCAACATATTCGATCGTGCTGGTTTGACCGTTCGTTGTGACGGTGACCTTGCCGGAGGACGGGTACACGCTCAGCTCGTCTTGGAAACGGATGGGTTCCACCGTCGCGATTGTCACTGAGACGCTGGCCGAACCATCCGTGTCTTTGAACGAGAACGAGATATCGCCGCCGATCGTGATCCCGCCGTCGTTAGCCACCTCGATCACCAGGCCGCTATAGCTGAACGATCCCGACGCTTCAGCGCCGCCACAGGCGACTGACAGGTCATAGCTCAGATTGAGCGTAACTTTGCCTGCCGGAACGAAGGGGTCGGTTACCACCAGATCGATGGTTCCGTTGGCCTCGATGTTCAGGACGTCACCTTCCTTGCTCAGCGAGGAACTGAACCCATCGTAGGTCAGCTTGCCGCCATCCGCCCTGTCCTCGTAGGTCACTTTTCCGTCGGATGTGTAAGTCGTTCCGAAAAGATCAGACTGGCATTGATTGAAAACGATCTCATAACCGCTCGCGGTTTCAGTGATGGCGACACTCCCGACATCACAGAACTCCTCTTCCGTGGCCTGGATGCTGATCTCGCCCGCGTCCCTCGTCAGTTTGAGGATACCCCGGGTGATATTCACCAGGGGATTGCTGGAGCCCCCCGCGTCGACGGAAAGCGGCACGATCGAGCTCGGATCGTCCGCACCAAACTCCGCTTCAAGGAGCAGGTCCGCATAATCTTCGAAGTCGAAGGCAAGAGACGCCACCTCCACGGCGACATCCTGCGTATCGATTTCCCCGGAAGGCGGTGGCGTGGTGCCTCCTCCATTGGTGTCATCGATTTCCCCAGAAGGTGGTGGATTGGTGTCAGTGCTACTCGAAGAACTGCTGCCGCAACCTACGGTGAGCACCGCCGTAAGCAAGGCAACGCTGGCGCCAAGTGCGAACCGGCGCGCTCGTAAGAACCAATCAACTGAATCGCTTCTATCCATGGTAATCCCCCTGATCGTGGTTTTTTTGTTTCGCGGCGCCGTGTTTGCCACAGCACTACATGTGGCGGCCAGAACCTCGAAGCGTGTCGGAAGCAGCGTTCAACCGTTCTTCCTCCGAAGAGCACCTTCGAACCTGAACGCCACGTGCGGCGCCTCGATTAAAGCATAGTATGGCGCTAGGTCAATAAGAAATAGTCTTGGACGAGGCATTGGCGACCGGCGGGCCCGGGGGGCTGGGAACGCGACAGGGGCGCGCGACACGAGGTCGGACGAGTGAAAGTCCGACGCAATATGGGTAAGTCCAACGGCCATGCCTGCAACCCGTAGGCGAGAGGCCGCTCGTGAATGTCCCGGAGGCAGAAGCGATGGGACGGTGGGTACAACGGGACGCGCAGACGTGGTGGGCAATCATCCAGCGGCAGATGGAAAGCGGTCTGAGCCAGGTCGCGTTTTGTGCCGCCGAGGGATTGTCG
>SKNT01000154.1 GCA_007120385.1 Balneolales bacterium | reverse complement strand
TCACGTTCAGCAGATTCAATGTGGCAATGGTGTTGGCACGGGTGAATTTTTCCGGATCCACCATGGACTCGCCGGCGGCTTTCAGGGCGGCAAAATGGAAGACGGAGTCGAATGGTTCGGTGGATGCGCTGGTGCCGGGTGCGGCGCCGGTGCTGGCAACGGTCTCGGCGCCGGCAGCACTCTTCTCTTTTCCCCTGCCATTTCCAAGCAGCCGGTTCAGCAAGGTGAGATCCTGCATGTCGCCCTCGACCAGGGTGGCGCGTGCGTCCAGATTTTCGCGCAGTCCGGTGGAAAAATTATCGAGGATGGTGACCTGGTGGCCGGCTTCGTTGAGTTCGTAGACGACGTGCGAGCCGATATAACCGGCTCCTCCGATGACAAGTACGTTCATGGCAATTATTTAATTTCCGTTTTTTGGGATGGACGGACCACTCCAATTTTTAAAAGAATGGCCTTGATGGAGCATTCCGTACCTTAAGCTATCAAAAATGTCCGTCAGTTCACAAGAAACTGACAAAAAGTTCATTCTCCTTTTTTGTTTCCAAAAGGGGCTTCTCTATTTTTGCATACAAATTGACGCCGGAGTGAATCCCGCATCCCTCATGAAAAAAATCGATAATCGGACCATGGACAATACCCCTGTCGACAAAGACCTCACCCGTCCGCGCGAAATGCCTTTTCTCTACCTGAAGGGCTTTGCTATGGGGTCGGCCGACGTGGTGCCCGGTGTGAGCGGCGGGACCATGGCCCTCATTCTTGGCATTTACTCCCGGCTGGTTTTCGGGATCAAGAGTGTGGATGTGCAGGCGATCCGGCAGCTGGTCACTCTGGACTGGGCCGCCATGTTCGATCGCATTCACTGGAAGTTCCTCATATCCGTGTTTCTGGGCGGGGTATCGGCCGTCTTTTTCTTCACCCGTGTGGTGTCGCTTCCGGTGCTGATGCACACCCATCCGGAGGGCATCTATGGACTCTTTTTCGGGCTGATCACTGGATCCATCCTGTTGCTGCTCAAAGCGATCGGCGATGTGGGATGGCGGGAGGTGCTCACGGTGATTGTCGGAGCCGCCATCGGCTTCCGCATCGTCACTCTGGTACCCACCGACACCCCGGAAACCACGCTGTTCGTTTTCCTCAGCGGCAGCCTCTCCATTACGGCGATGGTGCTGCCGGGCATCTCCGGCTCTTTCATCCTGCTGATCCTGCGCAAATATGAGTACATCCTGGGCAACATCGCGCTGCTGGGGACCGACCGTACCATGGAAGCCATGTCGGTGCTTGTCCCGTTCGGGTTCGGAATGGTGGTGGGACTGGTCCTGTTTGTGCGCCTCCTCTCGTGGCTGATCAAACGCTACCACATCTTCACGTTGTGCCTGCTGGTCGGCTTCATGGCCGGGTCGCTGTACGTGATCTGGCCGTATCAGGAGCGCGAATATGTTGAAATCGCAGACGCGCAGGTGCTGCCGCTGGACCATCCGCGCGTGCAGGAGCTTTTGGAACAACGGGAGGATGGTCGCGAGCGGGAGCGCAGGCGTCCGGAGTACTGGGTGCTCGGGAGCGTGGTGAATCCTGGGGCACCGGCCGCGGATCAGAAAATGGAAGTGATCCATGTGCGGCGGCGCATGATCAGCAGTTCGCCGTACTGGCCTGACTGGACCTCGCCCTCGGGTGACAATCGTCTCCGGAGGGGGGCGCAGTCGCTGTATGGCGGACTTGGAACCATGCTGACAGGATTCCTTCTTGTCGGCTTTCTGGGATGGTTGTCCCACAATAAAGATACGGGCAGCGGAGGCCTGCCTTAATATCCCGCCCTGCACGGCCTGGACCGGGGTTTCTGCGCGCGATGATCTCAAACCGGAGCAAAATTCCGTTCCCTTCCGCCCGGTAAAATGCTATATTGTCAGTAGATAAAACAGTACCTTCAGACGCTTCTGAACAGAGGACGACTATGAAAAAATTGAATCGGATTCTGGTTCCAACGGACTTCTCCGATGGCTCGCGAAAGGCCTATTCCTATGCGGAACATCTGCTGCGCTTCTTTGGCGGCACCGTCGACATGATCAACATTGTACCGACCATCAAGTACATGCAGGAAAGCATGAAAAAGGTCGGCTATCCCTTTTCGCTGGATCAGGATGTCTATCCTCAGATCATGGAGCAGGCCAATGACAAGGTGGTCGGGGAACTGAATGATTTTATTGCGGAGGAGCACAGAGGCAAGCCGGTCATTAAAATCGGGCGCAAGGCCTACGAGATCATTCTGGATCATGCCCACAAGGAGCGCTACGATCTGATTGTGATGGGTGCCCAGGGGCTGCATGCCGACAAGATCATCCGCGGTCATGTCACCGAAAAGGTCATAAGGCACAGCAGGATCCCGGTGCTCTCCGTGTCGGGTACGGTCATGCCGGAAAGCACACAGAACATACTGGTTCCCACCGATTTTTCCGACTTGTCCATGAGGGCCATCCTGCCGGCGGCCATCATGGCTGGCCGGCTGAAGTCCCGCATCACCCTGCTGCATGTCAACGAGCTGCACGGTTCCGAACCGGACGAACAGCAGGGCGCTGATGAGGACGCACTTCGCAAACTGCGTAAAAAGGTGGCCCAAAAAGTTTTTGATTTCTTTGCGGAACGCCCGAAAGCGAAGATGCAGATCAGTTCGGTCGATGAGGATGAGCTGTTCCTCAACCTGGAACGGGACGACGAAAAGTACAACATCCCGTTTTTTGTGGAGGAGGTGCGCGGGATCTCCGCCCACTATGAAATTGTCGATTACGCCGAGCAGAATGCCGACATGATCGTCATCGCCACGCATGGACGCAGCGGACTCTCCCATATCTTTCTGGGCTCAACGGCCGAAAAAGTGGTGCAATGGGCGAAAATCCCGGTGCTGACAGTGCGCCCGCGTCAGATGCAGCATAAGAAGAAGTGATTCCAGAACGCCACTGCTGCAAAAAATAATCAGAACGGGATGCCCCGCCGCAGCTGCCGGTCGGTGAAGAAATCGTTGGATATCGGTTCGTCAAACGTCCGCTCTTTCCATCGGATTTCGGTTTTCCGCCCGTTTTCAAGGTCGAACATCACCATGTAATCCGGGCGCCACAAGTCGCCGGACACGTTCCGGTACTCCCGGAGTTCAAGCCGTTTGAAAATTTCGCCGTCGGCGTTGAAATATTCTGCCTTGCTCAGCAGGTACTCTTCCGGATCGATGTGAAAATGGATACGTGCGTACTGGCTCTCTCGCCTCGGTACGGCTTCCAGGAGGATGCGCTTCGTGTCCCGGTCCCGTTCCGTGAAGTCAAAGTCGTCGGGTTTCTGCCTGCCGAGGTCTTCGTAAGTGAAATCGCTGCCCATGAATCGGTCGCTGCGCTGCGATGCGCCGATGGACTGCACGCGTCCCACCGCCGGCAGGTAGACGCGCTGGGTCTCTTCGCCGTTTTCGGTGATCGTAAGCAGGCCGGTGTCGCGCACATCGGCGGGCGCCTCGAAAAACACCAGCTGCTTCGTGATACTATCGCGGTGGATGTTCCAGGTGCGCAGCTGGCGGGTGCGGGTGCGTCCACGCGCGTCATGGATGGTCATGGTCATGGCGGCCATTTCGTACTCGGCATTGCTGCGGCGCCTGTCGAGTTCCTCGAATACAGACCTTGCACTCTCATCCGGCGTAGGGGATCTGGTGGATGAGGTGGCTGCCGGTATCAGCGGCGATACTGTCATGAGAAACAAAAGGAGTAAAGACATGGCAATAACGATCAATTCGAGCAGTGAAATGCGGGAGATGGCATGGCGGAAGCAACTTATGTTTACAGTAAACGATAAACCCCGTTTTGGCATTCCTCAATACTTTCATGTGTTTAAAAACTTTGGATTCATATGGTCAGATAGAATGTCCATGACAATTATAATCATGCTCCTGTGTGTCCGGGGTTATGCCCGGTCATGGACATTTCATCTGTTTAAAATCATTGGATTCATATGGTCAGATAGAATGTCCATGACAATTATAATCATGCTCCTGTGTGTCCGGGGTTATGCCCGGTCATGGACATTTCATGAATTGAGTTCAGGTAATTGAACCGGTTTTTAAAAACCGCTATATTACAAAGCTGAAATACATTTGCCGAAAAATCTGAAATGTTTGATGGTTTATTCGAATCCGGAAGAGTTTCGGTGATAACCGGGCCCGTAGCTCAGTTGGTCAGAGCAGTCGACTCATAATCGATTGGTCGGGGGTTCAAGTCCCTCCGGGCCCACATATGAAGCTCGTTAAGCTGTTTAAAAAAGACACTTGACGGGCTTTATTTTTTTTGGTGTTACCAGTTTTGGAGCCAATCAACTCGCAATTCTCAATACGTCCGCAGAAGACCAAGACTGGTTCGATTGAAAAGATACCTATGAACCGGTTGTCGGGCTAATTCCCTGATTTACAAGGCACCGACATTCCCGTATGGCATCGGACTTGCTTTATGTACGATGTTGCCATGGTACCTGTGAATTGTATAACAACATTCTGCTCAGCTGTAACACCAGGCAGCCAGCGTTTCTTCATATTTAGTTACAGAAGCATGCCTTCACTGGATGCATTAATCAAAACCTATTGACATGAGAGAAAAATCATGATTATGAATAAATCAGTACTGCTGCTTTCGATATTTTTAGCAGTCGTATTAATCGTCACCGGTTGCAGCAAATGGAGCAATACTGCGAAGGGCGTGGTAATTGGTGCAGGAGGCGGAGCAGCCGTTGGTGCGGTGGTCGGAAAAACCCTTGGAAACACCGCCGCCGGCGCCATAGCAGGTGCTGCTGTCGGTGGCACGGTGGGCGCCATTATTGGACGCAACATGGATCGAAAAGCTGAAGAAATGGCTAAAGAGATGGAAGGTGTGACCATCCAAAGAGTGGAAGAAGGAATTGCAGTCAGTTTTGACAGCGGTCTTCTTTTTGGATTCGACTCCTCCGATCTGCGCGCTGCGTCGCAGGCAAACCTGGTGAAACTAGCATCCATCATTAAAAGAGATGAAGATACCATTTTGCTTATTGTTGGCCACACAGACTCAACAGGTGATGAGAACTACAACCTTCGGTTAAGCGAACGCAGGGCGCAGTCAACGGCCAATTTCATGATCTCACAGGGACTTGCATCCTCAAGAGTTCAGATTCAAGGCCGTGGTGAACTGGAACCCATTGCAGATAACAGCACCGATGCAGGAATGCAGAAAAACAGACGGGTTGAAGTGGCCATTTATGCCAGCCCTGAATATGTGGATAGATTGAAAGCTGCGAATTAATCAGGTTTTACCATGCCTGCTCCGGAATATGCCCTCATTGCATCTGCAAATGAGGGCATACAACTTTGGGCCGGCTGAGCCCATCATGCACTTCCGGTGCAGGTATAGGCGCTTCCAATGTAATATGATCGGCTAAAGCTGCGCTCTGCGGTGCAGCTTTTTTTATCCGCTGAAGGGAATGACTGATTGAAAAAGTACTGCTGAAATGCGAGTCGCAAATTATTAAAACCTCCGGATGAATTAATTCAAAAAAAAGTATTTACCGTTTGAATAGTATATATTTTTATTATTTATTACTACTTAGCCCCAATAAAAATAATAACAATAAGTAGGTTGTAGCTTATGTTGCAGCAGAACCCTGTATAAAGTGCAAATACACAGATTGTTTTGCTGTTTAGCCCTGCAGATGCTTTCCGGGGATACCCGAATATCCGGACCATTGACACGGGTGACTGAACTGATTGCAACGCTTGTGCAAGCGCGTGTCCCTTAGAGGTGATCTATCCTTGCGATGGCCTTCCTGAAAAGTGGCAGGATTACCCACCAAACAAACCGATCGACATCATGGTACGAAACATCTCAACACCTAAGAAAAGAGTTGTCTCACTAACCGCATTTCTGACACTGTTTGTATTTATCGGTGTCTCTTATGCATGCGACTGGTGTAATAATGCCTTTTTCATGGAGCTTAATTCTCAGCGAAAAGGCACACTTGTATCCGAGGAACTGCTGGCCTCGATCAAGGCACAGCATGATTTTGCCAGGCTGTCTGCACGCGTACAAATGGAAGCCAGTGCATCGGTTTCAGCATCAAATTCAGCACTAGCATCAGCAGGCAATACTCCGGTGCCGGACGATTTTATCAGGATCATTGAACGGGACAATCGCCTGGAAACCCGTCCGACCAGTTTCGTCCCACAGGATACCGAGCCCGATGTACAGGTTCGCATCACCCTTTCAGAAGGCGAAGTGTATCTCGGAAACGGGGTCATCTACGAAGGCTTTACTATTGACGGTGGAATACCCGGCCCAACAATCCGGGTCAGGGAAGGTGATATCGTGGAATTCACGGTCGTAAACGAAGGCAATATCGACCATGGCGCCTCTATCCACACCGCCTATACCCAAACCTCAAAATACCTTGGAGCCATCGCTCCGCGAGACAGTGCAACCGTTGTTTTCCAGGCAAACCACCCTGGTGTGTACATGTATCACTGCGCTCCCGGCGGACACGCCATCCCCATGCACGTCATCCTCGGCCAGTATGGCATGATGATTGTCGAACCAAAACAGAAATTCAGAATGGAAGAAGAGCTGGGCAGAGGACCCGATGTGGAGATTGATATCACACAGCATGAAATTTATGCATCCGGTAAAGATGCCGTAACCGGACAGGGCCACCCGCTTTATACCATGTTCAATGGCAAGCTGTTTCGTTATGTGGAAGAGCCAATCATGGCCAGGCCCGGCGATTATGTCCGAATCAATTTCCTCAATATAGGTCCGAACCTGTTGTCCACCTTCCACCTTGTCGGTATCGTATGGGACTACGCCTATTGGCAGGGCAACCCGGAAAACCGGTTGACAGGCGGACAGACCGTCACCGCCGGACCCTCCGACTCGTGGACTGTCGAATTTCGCGTTCCGCCCGACGAGGGTGCCTATACCATGCTGACCCATGCCGTCGGATCGGCGTCACGCGGTGCCATCGGACTGCTTATCGCCGATAACGAAGCGGAGCGCACATCCTACACCAGTCAACAAGGTCCGGTTCACAGTGAAGAAGAGCTGGCCGATTTCCGCGAGCGATCGGTACGCGTCATCAATTCCACCGCTCCGGGTTCGCCGGAAGTTGATGTGCCGAAAGTTTACGGACCTGGCACCGAAGAGGTGATCGTCCAGATCATCGGAAACTCCTACTATCCGAAAGTAATCGACATCAAGCCCGGAACAACGGTTACCTGGGTGAACGAGGATGTCTTCTCATACATGGAAGGAGAGTTTTCCGGAATCCATAACGCCGTAGCCATCAGCGGCCCGGACAATTTCACATCCCCGTTTCTGTCACATGGCGAGTCCTACAGCTTTACATTCGAAGAGATTGGTGAATACGAATATATCTGTACTCCGCACCCGTACATGAAAGGAATAGTGCGTGTTTCTGAGCCGGCGGAAGTGGTGGCCGCCAGAGGCGCTGGTCCTCCGGGGTTTGTAACGATCATAGCACTGGCCCTGGCACTGTTTGCCGTAATTTTCAGCTACATTGCCATGATCAGGGGAGTGGATGACTGACGTCCCTCCCCCTGCCATTCTCATTTGGAGGCGGCGTGCTGCAAATCGGTCTCCACTTCCTGGCATAAGGCGTGAAACTCACGAGCCAGCGCCAGGATTTCAGCCGAGAGCTCTTCACTCGCCTCCATCTTTACGGTATCTTCCATCCGGTCGTGGATATCCAGCCACTTCTCATCCACCTCGCCGGTGCGCACGAACAGATTTTCAAATTCCCAGATCGTCTGGGCCGGTGTGAACGGATCGACCAGCCGTGTGTAAAGCGGGACGTGAGCGGCATGTGACATCGCCTTGTACGACTCAATTATGGCAACTTCGTAATCCTTGTGGATGTGCAGCGCTTCGGCCTGTTGCAGGGCTGCCTCGGCATCCTGGAACGTGGGCACTTTCTCCTCAACGGTTGCACCGGCGCATTCTCCTTTCACCCCTGTCATGATATCGAACTGCTCATCCTCGTGGCCCCAGTCCTTGTAAAAATCGGAATCTTCTTCGAAGGAAGGGATCTGGGTAAACTCCTGAAGCTGCTCATTCAGAAAATCCTTGCCAAGCCGCTTCATGACCAGGTTGAAATGATCGCCATTGCTGCGTTCCTTTTCGTATATCTGCAACAGTTTTCGGACCACCTTTGGAGCATTTCTAGTGGGGATCTTGATGACCGATTCGGCCAGCCGGGTCTCCTCCCCGGCAAGCGATCCGCCAACAAATACCATTTCGGACGGCACCCTGCGACCGTCTTTGGATGTCGCGGCTCCCTGAAACCCGATATTTGCCGTGGTATGCTGCGCACAGGCGTTTGGGCAACCCGAAATTTTGATTTTCAGGCCGCGTGCCAGATCGGCGTAGTCGGCCAGTCCGTTGCTGAAGCTTTGCTCAATGGCAGTGGCCAGGCCTTTGGCGGATGTGATTCCCAGCCGGCAGGTATCGGCACCGGGACATGCGGTGACATCGGTCACCGTTTCGGCCCCCGGATCGGCCAGACCGGCGTCGCGCAATGCAGCATACAAAGATGGCAGGACATTCAGCGGAACCCAGCGAAGAACAAGGTTCTGGTGGATGGTGATGCGCACGTTTCCACCGGCATATACCTCGGCGATATCCGCAATATTGCGGGCATCCTCAGAGGAGACATCCCCGTTGTGAATTTTCAGTTGCACAAGTGCGTGTCCGCCTGATTTTTGCGCTGTCATCGCCGATTCCCTCCAAAGCAGGTAGCCGGGATCATTTTCAATGCCATCCGGAGCTGGCGGAGCTTCCGGCTTGACGGCCGCCGGCGACTCCTCGCGATGCGCATCCACCAGGAAATCATTCCAGGATGGTTCAACCTTGAGCACCTTTCGCTCTTCCTCTACAAGACGCCGGAACTCGTCCATTCCAAGCTTCCTGACCAGAAACTTCATCCTCGCTTTCATCCGGCTTTTCCGCTCACCGAACCGGTCGAAAATCCGGATCACTGCCGCTGAGAACGGGATCAACTCCTCTTCGGGCAGAAAATCCGACCATAGGTGACCAAGCATCGGGGAGGAGCCGAGTCCGCCTCCGACATATACCTGGAATCCCCGCTTCGGTTTGCCGTCCACCTCTTTGATCTGTGCCCGGAATCCGAGGTCATGGATGCGCAGCCCGGCGTCATCCTTGACTGCGTTGCTCTCGAACGCGACTTTGACTTTACGTCCCATATTCTGGCAGATCGGATTGCGAATCATGTAATTAACGAACGCATCGGCATAGGGCGAAACATCGAATACGTCATCGGGCGAGGTGCCGGAAAACGGTGTGACTGTGACGTTGCGGATGGTGTTGCCACAAGCCTCCCGGGTCGTAATGCCGGCATCGGCCAGTTCACGCATCATGTTGGGCACCGAATCCAGCAAAATATAATAGAGCTGGACATCCTGACGGGTGGTCAGATGCATGAAACCGTTTGCGTACTTGTCCGAAACATCGGCAAGGCGGTGCAGTTTGGCGGGTGTCAGATCCCCGTACGGGATTTTAATGCGTTGCATCTGGACTCCCGGCTGGCGCTGCGCGTAGGTTCCAAGCTGAAGGCGGATCTTCTGCATTTTGATCTCGCCAATCTTTCCGGCCCTGTAATCCCGGATTTTCTGTTCGTATTCGTCAAGTTCCTCACGCACTACAACGGGGAGTCGATCCAATAAACTATTTGGCAATGGTACTAATCTGCGGTCTTTAGACATACTTGTTTTGCTGCGTTTTACCAGTGCGCTCGCACAGATAGGCAGCCAGAGTCCTGGAGTGATTATTTACAGTCCTTATACCTTCCTGTCATGGCCAGGATTGGGGCATAAGATTGTAATATAATAACTTACAGGTAAAATACCACATCGAATTGCGGAATTGGCATCGCCGTGACATATTGGCATGCTGTCCTCGCGCAATGTATTTTGCCACAAGGAGTCAATATTGGAACGTTAATCCGTCACATAACGGAAGGGGCAAACGTACATGACTATTGAAGAACTGGTACAACGGCAAAAAGATGCATTCCAGAACGGGGCAAACCGGTCCGCCGATGCGCGCAGGCAGAATCTGACGCAGCTCAGGGAAATCGTATCCGGCCACGCCGATCGCCTGTGTGATGCCATGAAGCGTGATTTCGGCAAACCTATGGTGGAGGCCTATGCTACAGAGATCGCCACGGTAATTCTGGAAATCGACTACCATCTGAAGCATTTCGAAAAATGGATGGAACCGGAATCCGCGGGCGAGTCGATCTACACGTTCCCGTCAAAAAGCCGCATCTATCGCCAGCCGCTCGGCTCGGTGCTGATCATCGGTCCGTGGAATTTCCCGGTGAACCTGTCCTTCATGCCGCTGATTGGCGCGCTTTCTGCAGGCAACACCGTGGTGCTGAAACCATCGGAACTGGCGCCGGCCACATCGGCGGAGATCCGTTCGCTGATCGCATCCCGCTTTGAACCGGAGGAACTGGCCGTGGTGGAAGGAGGTGCGGAGGTGACCGGGGAACTGCTCCGCCAGCCGTTCGGCAAGATCTTCTTCACCGGCAGCCCGCGTGTGGGACGTATTGTCATGAAAGCCGCCGCCCGGCACCTGACTCCGGTGACGCTGGAGCTGGGGGGCAAGAGTCCGGCCATTGTCCACAGCGACGCGCAGATGGATGTGAGCGTCCGGCGTATCTGGTGGGGCAAGACCATCAATGCCGGACAGACCTGCATCGCGCCGGATTTCGTGGCGGTGCATGAATCGCAGCGCGAGGCGTTCATCAGCGAATCCCCAAAAGTGCTGGCGGAATTCTACCCGGATGGATGCCGTCCCGGCGAAAACTACACCCGGATTGTCAACGAAGAGCACTTCGAGCGGTTGTCATTCCTGCTGGAAGACTGCGAAATCCTACTCGGAGGCCTCACCGATCCCGGGTCCAGATTTATCGAACCGACACTCATCGCCTCCGACTGGGAGGATGAAATCATGGACGATGAGATTTTCGGTCCGCTGCTGCCACTGGTCACCTACTCCGATGACGCCGAGATCATCGGGCGCCTGAGCGGGCGGAATCCGCCACTGGCGCTCTATCTTTTTACCAGCGATGAAGCATTCCAGGAGACGATCATCCGGGAGGTCCCGTTCGGCGGAGGTTGCATCAACGATACCATCACCCACTGGATCAATCAAAAACTGCCGTTTGGCGGTGTCGGAACCAGCGGTATGGGCACTTACCACGGACGGTACAGCTTTGAGACGTTCAGCCGGCGGCAGACGGTCATGAGCAAGGGGCTCTGGCCCGACCCGGAAGTGCGCTACCCGCCGCACGGTGAAAACAAGCTGAAATGGCTGAAGCGGATTTTATAGCATGTATTGACAAAAGGCATACAAATTAGTACCATCAGGTATGGCTTTCATATGGAATGAAGAAAAGAACCTGTTTCTGCAGCGAACGCGCGGCATAAGTTTTGAACGCGTTGTTGTTGCTGTTGGAGAAGGAAAGCTTCTTGCCGTACTGGAACATCCAAACAAGAAAAAGTACACCAGTCAGTTCATAATGGTAGTGAATGTAGAGGGATATGCATTCTGTGTCCCATACGTTGAAACTGATAACGGCGATTATTTTCTGAAGACGGTTTTCCCAAGTCGCAAGCTCACAAACAGGTAT
>SKNT01000234.1 GCA_007120385.1 Balneolales bacterium | reverse complement strand
TGGACGGCTTCTTCTACATCGGCAACCCGGAGCTGATGCCGGAACGCAGTTCCCAGGCCGAGGGGTTCCTGACAGTTGGGGATGACAGGTCGCGCTGGAGCGGACACGCCTCGGTCTGGGTCAACCGTATGGACCGCTACATTGCCGGCCGGCGTACCGGCGACCTGTTCAAACGCTATGACAACATTGGCCGGGCCTTGCTGACCGGGTTTGAAATGGAGCTGGACCTGAGGATCTCGGACCGCTGGCAGACCGGCGGAGCCGTATCCAAAGTCATTGGAGAACATTCCGCCATGAACGAACCCCTGCCCATGATACCGCCCCTAAAGGGACACGGATATCTGCGGATGGAGTCGCAAAGGGTTTCCCTGGAGGGACGCGTACGCTGGGCGGCAGCGCAAAACCGTATCGCATCCGTCAACAGCCTTGAAACAGCGACCCACGGTCACGCCCTGTTCGACCTGTACCTGAGCACCCGGCTCACAGATCGCGTGCAAATGCGCAGCGGGCTGGAGAACATCGGGAACCGCCATTATGTGGATCACCTGAGCGTCAACGAACTGCCGGGGACGGGCAGGAACATCTATGTCTCCCTCCGGCTGACCTATTGAGGTTTACTGCGAGAAACCGCCCGTATGGCACATCCCGCATCCTCATGAAATCAGTGCCTGCGCCTTGCGGAACAGGATGTTGTTTTCCAGATGCACGTGCTTGTGCAGGTTTTCCTCAAAACCCGCCAGGTTCTGGTAGAGGATGCGGTAGGTGGTGCAGGCTTCCGGCGGCGGGGTGAAATCATTGCTCAGCTGGCGGATCTGCGCCATGGTTTCCCCGGCATGCTCATGATCCGACTCCATGCCCTCCAGCTCGGCCTGCAGCTGCTCCCTGAGCTGGTCATCAAGCGGCTTGTTCTCCTCTTTCAAACGGGAGACCTTTTTGATCAGGGGAAAAACGGCCGTCTCTTCGGCCTCCAGATGCTGAAGCAAATCCTGGGCAAGCCCGATAAAGGTATGGTAAATGGACACGTTCTCCGGGTGCCGTTCCCCGTGCACATGAGCAACTTTCTGCGAATAGGCGGCTATTTCGTTTGATTTTGAGCGAACAAAACGATGGTGGGTGTTCTCGATGTAATCGATCAGAAAGGCCGGATCCCACTCATGGTAATTCTCGCTGGTTCCGGTGGATGCGGCCCCGGCCAGGTCCGTCAGCTGCTGCATGACTTCATCAAGCGGAGCTTCCTTTTTTTCGCAGGCCTGTTGCAGGCTGATGCCGCCGCCGCAGCAGAAATCGATGCCGTATTGACGGAAAACTCCGGCTGCGTGGTAATTCCGGGAGACAATGTCGCCTACTTTTTGTTGGGATAATGATTCGGGATGTAACATGGATTGTCCTTTAATTTATGGAAGTGTTTTAATAAAGAGCTTCTTGTCTTAAATATGAGACCGATACCAAGTTATGACAGCGATCAGCATGGTGATTCCGTGCCGGGTATCAGCCGGTTATCTTTCAGCCGGCAAGCCGGGAGCATTTGCCGGTTTTATCCGGTAAGAGCAGGCGTCATCCCCATCGGGAATGAAGGCTATCCGGGTAACGCTCTGTCCAAATATTTTCTCGTAAAACTTCGTTTCCAGCCGGCACGGGAGGCTGGTTTCACGGATAACGGACTTGAACGGACAGTTGCACTCCCGGATAATAACCGCGCCGCTGGCTTCATCGTGATGGATTTCGGGCATGAAACCTTCTGCTTCCAGCAGATCCGCCAGGGCTTTCAGCCCGTGGGACTGCGGGCCGGCTTGTTCTCCATCCGTATCATTTGCATCTGCGGCGGCGGCCATCATTTCGCAGGCCCTGCTGGCACGCTTGTTCCAGAAAGACTCGAAAAATGCCTGGAGCAACTGCTCCTTTCCCTCATCTTGCAGATATCGTATCAGGTCTCCGAGCAGCTCCCGCTCTTCCGAGGGAAACCGTTCATCGCCTTTGCGGGTCAGGCGGTATTGCAATGCCGGCCGCCCGGGACCCCTGCGAAGGTGCTCTCTGCGCACAAGTCCGTCCCGCTCGAGCAGGGCCATATGTTCACGGAGTGTCGTGCGGGCCAGGCCGGTCCGTTCGACGAGTTGCTCCATCCCCGCAGAACCAAGACGTTTGATGGTATCGAGGATGACTGATTTGGATTCGAATTGGGTCAATAAGTAGGAGTTTTATGTTTTTTACCCGCAGAAAGATGAGGCGACAGCCCCAATTGCCCGCATATTAGCGATTGTAATAACTAATGTCAATAAAGACGGTACATACCGTTTTAATGTCATTTCCAATTAATAAACGCCGTTTTTTTTTATTGCACTAATCCGGTCTGTTTCATAGATTTATTTTATAAGAATTATTGATTGGGCTTATTGCAACCCCGGGAGCCGGCTCAGTTGTCAAAGATATTACGGCCACCGGAAGGCAGAAGCCCGGGTCGACACTATTGATCTTACTGCAAACCCTGTCCGCATGAAAAAGGGGGCCTATTTTATACGATGGTTGCTTCCACCTGCACATTGGCGCCTTCCGGTGATTCTGCTGATGGGGGTTCTTGTTGGCCTGGCTTTCTACGCGTTCTATGTGTCGAATGCAGCCAGCTATCTTTCGGATTCCCCGCAGACGTGCGTGAACTGCCACGTGATGGCACCGCACTATACCACATGGTTTCACAGCTCGCACCGGGAGCATGCCACGTGCAACGACTGCCATGTCCCGCAGGACAATATCTTCCGCCATTACTATTTCAAGGCGCAGGACGGCATGCGGCACGCCTACATCTTCACCATGAGGCAGGAACCCTTTGTGATCCGCATCCACGAACCCGGACAGCAGGTGGTGCAGGAAAACTGCAAGCGGTGTCACGAACACACAAACTTCATGGTCAGCGCATTTGATGCCACGCTTGAGTCGGCCAAGGCCGGCGAGCACAAGCTGTGCTGGGACTGCCACCGAGAAGTGCCGCACGGGGCCGTAACCAGTTCGGCGAGCGTGCCTTATACCCATGTTCCGCTGCCGCAGAGCCCGGTTCCGGAGTGGCTGCGGAGAATAACAGAATAAAAGGAATCAAAAATTATAAACACATGAAAACGCTCGGAAAACGCATTGAAGAGAAACCCTGGATCGGCTGGGTGGTATTTCTCATCACCGTCGTCGTGGTCTTTCTGGCCGGACTGTTCACCTACACCATTGTGGAG
>SKNT01000014.1 GCA_007120385.1 Balneolales bacterium | reverse complement strand
TTCTCCGTTTCCTCGGTGCTCGTAATGCGCCAGAATGCGGGTCGGGCCGTTGGCAAGCGAAGCCAGTACGTCATTTCCGAGTACCTCAAAGCCCGAAGAAAGGCCCCAATCCCAGTCCAGGGACACCTCCAGCGGCACCAGGGGATGGTCTTGCGGTTCTTCGGGATCACGGGCATCGCTGTCCGCATACGCAGCCAGGTCAAGGTTCGCCGGGATATCCATGAAATAGAGCTGCGAGATGCCCGCACCGCTCCAATGCGGATCGGACGATGTCACTGCGGTGAAATAAAACCCCTTGCCGTCTTTGGTGAAAGCAAAACTTCCCGGTGTCTGCATGCCCTGCAGGATACGCAGGTTCTTGCCCGACTTGAGGTCGTGGAAATAGTAGGAGGGAGGCGGCTGGGCATCGGCGCCAAAATGGGGACTGCGTGTATGACCGGTCACGGCCCAGTGTCCGTCATTCGATGCGGCATACGTGCTTACGGGATAGCGGTTGTCGATGAGCCGCAGTATCTGCTTCGAATCCGGATCAAAGGAGAAAAGTCGGGATGGTTTGAACGTCAGGGTGTCCTCAATGACCTGAACGTTGTCCTTCCGCTCTTTCCGCTGCGCTTCGATGAGCAGGTCGCCTTCCTGCGAGACAAACAGCATGGTGCCGTCGTCCAGGATCTGGACATTGCGGATCCCCTCATCGAATTCATGTACCTCGTAGGGCTCGCCGCCATGCAGGTTCATGGCCCACAGTTTTTTGCCGTCGTCGCGGGAGGAAAGGAAATAGAGCAGACTGCCGTCACGCGAGAAAAACGGATTGCGGTCGGAGTCTTCCGTCCGTGTCAGCTGTACGGTCAGGTACGGGGCACGGTTTCCATCCACCCCGGAAGATCTGCCGGTACCGCCGGATGAACCCGAAGTGCCTGAGGCATTGGCTTTGCGGTGGAGCCGGGTCAGGTACAAATCGGTCACGTTGCGGTCTTTGTCGGTGGAATTGCGGGATTTTACCCAGGCCACCATGGTGCCGTCAGGTGAAAATGTGAACTGGCTGGCTGATTCCTGTCTGACGATATCGGCCGGAGTCCAATAATCTTCCCCGTTCCCGGGTGTATTTTGCAAAGAGGCTCCCTGTGACAGGACCTTGCCGGTTTCCGGCATAAGTGAAGCTGAAAGCAGCAATATGGCGGATGTCAGAGTGACTGCTGCCGCACGGCTCAAGTTCCACACTCTGGCTTTGAGTGGATGCGAGTTTATTCTCATTGGAAGTTGCGTTTGATTGGGAGGGTAAGGAATGATTTTGGAAGACAGGTGATCGTACCCAACTAATACTGTCACTCCGCAAAATATTACTTTCCACGCATTCTGGCACGTCCGTATTTCCGGAATTGCAGGCCGGATCGTGCCGAGATGCAGACTGCTGAATGATTGGCCGGTCCAGATTGTTTTACAGACAGCAGAATCACAGGAAGTATTTCGCACGGCTGCCTCAAAAAGCTGTGTGCTCACGTACTGTAAAAACATGCACATACCGGGAATACATCACATCACGGCCATTTCAGGCGCACCGCAGGTAAACCATGACTTCTACACGAAACTGCTCGGGCTCCGCCTGGTCAAAAAAACCGTCAATTTTGATGATCCGCAGACGTGGCACCTGTATTACGGGGATGAGACGGGGAACCCCGGTACACTTTTGACCTTTTTTCCATTCGAAAACGCTGCGGAGGGAAAGGCAGGTTCGGGCATGGCCAGCCGCATCGGTTTTGCCGTGCCCGGGGACAGTTTTTCCTGGTGGGTAAACCGGATTGCGGAAAGTGTGGAGCGATTTGATCCGCCCTCGGAGCGGTTTGGCGCTCCTGTCATCACTTTTGTGGATCCGGATGGACTCCTGCTCGAGATCATGCCCCTTCCGGGTGCGGAGGATCTGCCGGGATGGGCTCACGGTGACATCCCGAATGAGCACAGTATCCGCTGTTTTTCCAATGCCACCCTTCTTTTGGATGACGGTGCGGAAACCGCCAAGCTGTTGGAAGTAATGGGCTATGAGCCGCTTGAAAAGGATGGAGTATTCCAGCGGTTTGCCGTTTCTGGCACCGGTACGGCCAGCGACGAATCGCCGCCACCGTCTCCAACCGTGCCGGCTCCCTTCATCGATCTGCACATTCAGAAGACGACCATCGGCCGCATGGGAAGGGGGACGGTGCACCATGTGGCTTTTCGCGCTGAAAACGAGGAGGAGCAGCGGCAATGGCGGGAGGCATTGCTCCAGGCCGGACTGCGTCCGACCGAAGTTGTGGACCGTCAGTATTTCAAGTCCATATACTTCCATGAACCCGGAGGCGTGCTGTTTGAGCTGGCAACCGATCCGCCGGGCATGCTGATTGACGAGGACAGGGAGTCTTTGGGGACCGGCTTGCAGCTGCCACCATGGTTTGAGGAAAACAGGCACTGGATAGAAGATCGACTGCCCGAACTCAGGACCCGGTAACTTGCCGGCCGGAACAGGGGCATCGAGTGACATGACTGCGTGTTGGCCGCCCCGGCTTCTCCGGGATGCACACCATAGCGCTAATTTTTGCCACCGGATTACAGCATTCAACGCAACTCAAAAAAACTGGAAACTTGTAACATGATATTCGACAAAACATCTTCTCCCCATCAAGGGCAGCCTGTAATTGAACAGGGAAAACCGCTGAAAGAGGCCGCCGCAGCTGTCATCCTGGTCCATGGTCGCGGTGCCACGGCCGAGAGCATCCTGACGCTTGCCGGCGAGGTGGACCGCCCTGATGCGGCATGGCTGGCCCCGCAGGCCGCCAACTATACCTGGTACCCATTATCATTTCTGGCTCCCGACGACCAGAACGAACCCGGCCTCGGTTCGGCGCTCGAATTGCTCTCGGTAGTGGTTGCCAAAGTCGAGGAGGCAGGTCTGCCCAAAGAGAAAATCATCCTTGCAGGTTTCTCCCAGGGCGCCTGTCTGTCACTGGAATACGCAGCCCGCAATCCCGCCCGATACGGTGGTGTTGTTGCCTTCAGCGGCGGAGTTATCGGTCCGGAGGTGGACGAAGACCGCTATACGGGAGATATGGCGCAAACCCCAGTTTTTCTGGGATGCAGTGACTACGACCACCACATCCCGGAGAAACGGGTCCATGAGTCTGCGAATCTGTTTGAGCGGCTGGGTGCAAGGGTCACAAAAAAGATCTACCCCGGCCTGGGACACACCATCAACGAGGACGAACTCGCCCATTTCCGTATAATCATGGATGAAGTTCTCTCAGGCGGATGAGGCAGCCCGGCCAGACCTCCGTGACCAGCCAAACGAACTCAAACTAAATGTGAAAAGCCATGACTGTTGCCGAACTGTTTGTACGATGCCTTGAGAAGGAGGAAGTCACGCATATTTTCGGGGTCCCGGGTGAGGAGAATGAAAGCCTGCTATTTGCCCTTGAGGATTCCACCATTACGTTTGTTCCCTGCAGACATGAGCAGGGTGCCGCTTTCATCGCCAATGTTCATGGCCGGCTGACGGGAAAAGCGGGTGTCTGCCTGGCGACTTTGGGTCCGGGCGCCACCAACCTTATCACAGGTGTGGCGGATGCGAATCTGGACAAGGCGCCGCTGGTGGCCATAACCGCTCAGGGCGGGCTGGACCGCCTGCATCACGAGAGCCACCAGAAGATTGACATTGTGAACATGTTCCGGCCCATCACCAAGTGGAACGGTTCGATCACTTCTCCCGAAGTGGTTGCCGAAATGGTCAGCAAGGCGTTCCGCGAGGCAGAGCAGGAAAAACCCGGGGCAACGCATATCGAGCTTTCGGAGGATGTGGCCGATCTGGAAGTCGACAAGTCATTCGAACCCATGGAACCCAAGCGTCCGCGCCGGCCTGCATCGGATTACAAAGCCATCCGTCAGGCGGTGGAGCTGATAGGGGAATCCCGCCGGGCGCTCATCCTTGCCGGCAACGGCGCCATCAGAAAACGGGCCAGCAAGCATCTGACCGAATTCGCCGAGCGGCACCAGGTTCCCGTTGCATCCACATTCATGGGCAAGGGAGCTTTGTCGGACCGCTCTCCTCTGTCATTGGGCGCAATCGGTCTGGGATTCCGGGATTATGTGGCCGAGGCTTTTGACGAGGCCGACCTGGTCATCACTGTCGGATACGATATTGCGGAATATCCACCTCAAAAATGGAATCAGGGCGAAAAAAATCGCATCATTCACATCGACTTCGATCCGGCCGAGGTTTACTCGGAGTATGATCCGGATGTGGAAGTTGTGGGCGATATTTCGGCGGCCCTCTGGGAGCTGAACCGGATGCATGCCGGAACGGATGACTCATCCGATAAATCACAAAATCGTGGTTTGTTTTTGAACATGGAAAAGGGCTGGTTCGAACCTGTCCGCGATCGCATCCGCGCCGATCTCGACTCCTTCCGTCCGGCGGCAAAAGATGCCCTGACCGTCCCTTCGGCGCTTCATGTCATCAGAAAGGTAATGGGCGATGACGGCCTGCTTATCAGCGACGTGGGTACGCACAAAATGTGGATCGCGCGCAACTATCCCACCTGCTGTCCTAATGGCTGTCTGATCAGCAACGGCATGGCCAGCATGGGGATTGCGCTGCCCGGAGCCATAGCCGCATCCATCAACCAGCCCGGCCGGCAGATTGTGGCGGCCATGGGAGACGGCGGGTTCCTGATGAATGCGCAGGAGCTGGAAACGGCCCGGCGGATCGGAGCGGCATTTGTCGCCATCATTTTCAACGACAATGACTACGGCCTGATCAGCTGGAAACAGCATCTTTCACGCCAGAAATCAGTGAGCACGCGCATCGGCAACCCGGACTTTCCTGCTTTTGCACGAAGTTTCGGGGTGGATGGGCACCGGGCCGGGACGGCCGCCGAACTGGAGAAACTCCTCGGGGAGGCATTTGAAAAGCAGGCGCCGAGCGTGATCGAGGTCCCGGTGAGCACCCATGTCAACGACGAACTGGTGAAACGGCTGGAAAAATACTGGAAAGAGAAGTGATGTTGTATGGCTGACGGATGTATCGCAACACTAAATAACAAGAAACCAAAAACGAGGAAGCCATGAGTCTGAAAGTGATCAACCCGGCGGACGGATCCCTGATCCGCACCTATGAACAGATGACCAAAGAGGAGATGTGGGACGTGCTGGAGCGCAGCCACAAAACCTGGCTCGACTGGCGAAAGACCTCGTTCAGCGAGCGCAGCCGGCTCATGAAACGGGCTGCCGGACTGTTAAGGGATCGTGCCGGGAAATACGGCAAGATGATCACCCTGGAGATGGGCAAGACCTTGAAATCGGCCGTAGCCGAAGTGGAAAAGTGCGCCTGGGTTTGTGATTATTACGCCGATAATGCCGAAGCATTTCTTGCAGAAGAGCCGGTGGACAGTGATGCTTCCGAAAGTTTCATCACCTACAACCCGCTGGGTGCGGTCCTGGCAATCATGCCGTGGAACTTTCCGTTCTGGCAGGTTTTCCGGTTTGCGGCACCGGCGCTGATGGCCGGAAACACCGGTCTGCTCAAGCACGCCAGCAACGTACCGGGGTCCGCGCTGGCCATCGAGGAAGTTTTTCGTGACGCCGGGTTCCCTCCCGACGCATTTCGATCGCTTCTGATCAAGACATCCTGGGTGGATGAACTGCTCGGACATGAACACGTCAAGGCGGCCACCCTGACGGGCAGTGGTCCGGCAGGCAGCGCTGTGGCTTCCAAAGCCGGTGAAATGCTCAAGAAAACCGTGTTGGAACTGGGTGGAAGCGATCCGTATATCATTCTGGAGGATGCGGATCTGGACGCTGCTGCATCCACCTGTGTAACAAGCCGGCTGATCAACGGCGGACAAAGCTGCATTGCCGCCAAGCGGTTTGTCGTGGTCGAGTCCGTCCTGGATGCTTTTACGGAAAAATTCGTTGAGGGAATGATGGCCGCAAGGATGGGGGACCCGATGGATGAGGACGTGGCACTGGGGCCGATGGCCCGCGAAGATCTGCGGGACGAGTTGCACGAACAGATGCAGAAATCGGTGAAGCAGGGGGCCAAATGTGTCCTGGGCGGTGAAATACCTGACCGGAAAGGCGCCTGGTATCCACCGACGGTGCTCACCGGTGTGAAGCCGGGGATGACCGCATTTGACGAGGAGCTGTTCGGGCCGGTGGCTGCCATTATCTCCGCCCGTGACGAAAATGAGGCGGTGGAACTGGCCAACCGCTCGGTATTCGGCCTTGGGGCTGCCGTCTTCACGGGGGATACGGCTCGTGGCCGGCGCATAGCGGCGCAACAGCTTGAGGCAGGGTCGTGTTTCGTCAACGAGTTCGTGAAATCCGATCCACGCCTGCCATTTGGCGGTATCAAAACCAGCGGTTATGGACGGGAATTGTCGTATCTTGGTATTCGTGAATTCACGAATATCAAGACGGTGTATGTTGCCTGAGGCAGCACACCAACAAGTCAAACCGCATCACCAGTATTGTAATGCCGTCGTATCGCTACCGGATGCCCCCGGAGTGGGCACCACATGAAATGACTCTGTTGACCTGGCCTGACAACCGGGAAACCTGGCCGGGAAGCCGGCTGAACCGTGTCGAGCACGTTTACGCCGACATACTTGAAGCGCTCACACCGCACGAAAATGTCCTGCTGCTCGTAGCCAACGAGGATGCACAGCAGGCGGCAGCAACCATGATCCAGAAAAGGAATATCGACTGGGACCGGGTCCGGATGGTGCGGATGCCGACCAATGATGTATGGATCCGCGATTACGGTCCGATTATCTTGCTTCGCGACCACCCCGACCACCCCGACCACCCCGACACCAATCGGATGAGCGTCGAAAGTGATGTCCCGGTCCGCAAGCAGAAAAAGCGCGACCTGGTGATGTGTGACTGGGGATACAACGCGTGGGGAGGAAAGTATCCGCCATACGATGACGACAACGCCGTTC
Source organism: Balneolales bacterium (assembly GCA_007120385.1). Lineage (GTDB taxonomy): Bacteria > Bacteroidota > Rhodothermia > Balneolales > Natronogracilivirgulaceae > SKNL01. Next base: position 25,266 of record SKNT01000014.1, on the reverse strand, counting down.
CGGTCAAGCTCTCTGAACTGCTTGACTTTCCGCTTGTCTCCCCGGGCATGATCCTGGAGGGCGGATCCATCGAAGTCAACGGTGCGGGCTATCTGATGACGACCGAATCGGTGCTGCTCAACCCGAACCGCAACCCGGAAATGAGCCGATTCCAGATCGAGAAGAATCTGCGGCAATACCTGGGAGTTGACAAGATACTCTGGCTCAGGCGCGGTCTGCGCGGTGACGACACTGACGGACACATCGACGACCTGGCCCGGTTTGTCAGTTCCCGCACCATTTTGGCCGCGGTCAGTGACGATCCCACCGATCCCAATTACGAGATACTCAGGGAAAACCGGGATATCCTGGCAAACGCCACCGACTGCAAGGGTGCCCCATTTGAGGTGATCGAGCTTCCGCTTCCGGCCACCCGCATCAATGATGCTACGGTTGACGGTTCGGAGTATGTCCCGGCAAGTTATGCCAATTTCTACTTTGCCAACGGATGCGTGCTGGTGCCGCTTTACGACAAGCGCTACGACGACCAGGTTCTGAAACTTTTCCGCCGGCTGTTCCCCGACAGAAGCATAAAAGGAATACCGTGCAACGACCTGGTGTGGGGACAGGGATCCATCCACTGCATCACCCAGCAGGTGGCGAAACTGAGAGTACCGGGTTGAACATCACTGCGCAATGAATTTGTTTCCTGTTCGTCGTATTATATGTCAATTTGTGCGATAACCCCAACATGATACCATATTTGAATAGCGAGCTGAAAATGAAGAATGTGTCAAGGAACGCCTTTCCCGTCCTGATTCTGCTGTTGCTGGCATCCTGCAGTTCCAGTGCACAGGATGCCCGGGTCACGGATATCCATCCGGGCGGACTTGCCGATTTCCTGGAGCAGAACAACGCCGTTATTATTGATGTGCGCACACCCGGAGAGTGGGAGGCGGGTAAAGTAGAATCAGCATTGACAATCAACCTGGGTCATCGCGGATTCAATGAAGCTATCGCCGATCTCGACCGCGATGCCACCTACCTTGTATACTGCAATTCCGGTAACCGCAGCCGCATTGCAACGCGCCGCATGGTAGAAATGGGATTCACCAATGTCTACAACTACGACGGCTACCATCACCAGATTCGCGGGGAGTACAAAGAACTCGGAAAACCTGAGTCCAGATAGTCGGAAAAATTCGTATTTTGTCCCGCTGAAGAGCAACTGGAATTTTTCACTGTCGGACATTATTTATGAGCGTGGATACGCAATTCGAGACTGTCATAGGACTGGAAGTACACGCGCAACTCCTTACCGAATCCAAGGCATTTGCCCCGGTTTCGAACCGGTTCGGCTCGGCACCCAACACCAATGTCACGCCGCTCTGTCTGGGCCACCCGGGAACCCTTCCGGTTCCTAACGGGAACCTCATCCGCTATGCCGTCAAGCTCGGCCTAGCCACCAATTGCAGAATCCGCTCGAAATCCATTTTCGCCCGAAAGAACTATTTCTATCCGGATATGCCCAAAGGATATCAGATATCCCAGTTTGAAACGCCCATTTGCTACGAAGGCCATCTGGATATCGAACTGGAGGATGGGAGCACAAAACGGATCGGCATCACCCGCATCCACATGGAAGAGGACGCCGGCAAATCCATCCACGATCAGGATCCGCACAACACGTTCATCGATCTGAACCGCGCGGGAACACCGCTGCTGGAAATCGTTTCGGAACCGGATATCCGCAGTCCGAAGGAGGCCGGCGCCTACATGCGCAAGATCTGGCAAATTGTCCGCTATCTTGGCGTGTGCGATGGCAATATGGAAGAGGGAAGCCTTCGCTGCGATGCGAACGTGTCCATACGTCCGGCCGGACAAACAGAATTCAACACACGCGCCGAGATCAAGAACCTGAATTCCTTCCGGAACGTCGAGCGGGCGCTTGCGTACGAGGTCGAACGGCAGAAGGAGCTGGTCCTTTCGGGCGGAAAGGTCATTCAGCAGACATTGCTCTGGGACCCGGCCGAGATGCGGACACGTCAGATGCGTTCCAAAGAGGAAGCGCATGACTACCGCTATTTCCCCGAACCCGATATTCCGCCCATAGTGGTCACCGAAGAAATGCTCGAAGAGATCCGCCTGGAGATTCCGGAATTGCCGGAAGCGCGCCGCCGCCGCTATGTAGATGAATTCAGCCTCACAGATTACGATGCTGCTGTGCTGACCGAAGACCGCCCGCTGGCTGATTTTTTCGAAGCGGTTCTGGATCAGGGAGCGTCCGCCAAGCCTGCGGCCAACCTCATCATTACCGAGATCCGCCGAATCATGAACGAACGCAGCATTGGCATCGCAAACTTCCCGGTGAGTCCGGAACAGCTGGCCGGCCTGCTGGCCCTGCGCGGGGAGGACAAGATCAGCTCGTCAGCCATGCAGACTCTGCTGGATGCCATGGTGGATGCCGGACCGGTCAGCAAAGCCACTGCCGAAGAACTGGCACGTGAGAAGAACCTGCTGCAGGTATCCGATACCGGTTTTCTCGAGCCCATTGTGGATGAGGTGCTGAGGAGCAACCCCGAGGAAGTGCAGCGCTACCTGGCAGGAAAACAGGGCCTGATCGGCTTTTTCATGGGTCAGATCATGAAGAAATCTCAGGGCAAGGCAAATCCGGGCATGGTCCGGGAAATGGTCCAGAAAAAAATCAGGGAATTTGAATAATATGATGGATAGCAAAACAGATTTTCGTGTTAACAGGCGGTACAATTCCCATTCGGTTTCCGTGTGGATGTCCGTTGCGCTGCTTTTAACCATTGCCTTGTCCATATCCGGGTGTGGCAGCTGCAGCCGGGAGGAAGCGCAGCCTGAACTGGCGGAAGATAGGACGCGCATTTTCGGTACCATCACATTGGATGAAAGTTTCGCACCGTTGCCGGGTGACACGCTCGCCCCGGAGGGTACCGGCGTGTTCGTACTGGATCTCACCGGCGGACCGGATACGCTTTTACGTGCCCTTACAGATACCCAAGGCGCTTTCAGCGGCGAAGCCGTTTTTCCCGGCCAGGGGGCCTATACACTGCGGCTGTACCGAAACGAGCGCCGCATGGCCGATACCACCATGCTCCTGGCACATCAGGATACGGTACGCATTGAAGGATCGCTTCCGCGCTTTTCCGGTGCGGCCCGCTTCCATTCGGGCGAAAACGAGGCGATGCGCACGCTGACCCGGCTGGAACGCCAGTACAATCGCGTCATCCAGATAGCCGCAGCCGGCGGTATTGCCCAGGACACCATCCCGTACGTGCTGGACAACTGGAGTTCCATTTTCTGGGAGGTCTGGGACAACTGGCCCGGGACGGTTGCCGCTCGCATTGCCGCCCGCGAATCGCTTCGCATGCTTGAGGGCCGCAACGATGAACTGCTGATGAAGCGGCTGCGGGAGTATGGTGATGACGAGGACATCCGCATGATGGCCGCGCGGTTTGGTTTCATGTCGGTGCTGCAGAGGAATGGGCTGGATGCGGCCATTGCCTGGTCCGATTCCCTGGAGGCGGAATCCACATCGCAGGAGACACGGCTCCGCATTGCAAAGAACAGGATTGAAGTGCTTTACGACAGTTCACGTATTGACCAGGCGCGCACCCGAATCCACGATTATGAATCCCGTTTTGCCGGTGATCTGGAGGCAGATGCATGGCTTGCCGTGATCAGACGCGATGTCGAGGAGCTCGCGCCCGGAATGCTGCTGCCCTCATTTGAACTTGAAGTGCTGGTTCCGGTTGATGAACCTGGTGACTTGCCGCTGCCAGAGACCATGACACTGGAGGATTTTCACGGCGCCACGACCCTGATTGAGGTGGTCTCACTGGCCGACCGCACGTACCAGGCGACGTATCCCCAATTGCAGACATTCTACCTGATATTCAGACAGGAAAACGTGCAATTTCTGACAATTCCCGTGGAGGAGAGTACCATTGCCGTACGGGCATTTTATGAAGAACGGGGTCAGGACTGGCCCGTGGCAAGGGCGGGCGCCTTTGCCGAAACCGACCTGGAAGAGCGATGGAACATCTATGAAATGCCGGTTCGTTTCCTGATCGACAGTCAGGGGCGCATTATTCGCAAACTCCACGGTCACAATGTAAATGAAATACTTATTGAACTGAACAATATCATAAACGACGGAGATATCTCATGAGAAGCATATTGATTGCCGGGAACTGGAAAATGAACATGGGCCCAAAGGAGACCGCAGACTTTTTTGCGCAACTGGATGATGCCACACAAAAGAATATTGATGGAGTGGAAGCGGCGGTATGCCCGCCTTTCGTGTCCCTTTCTGCCGCCCTTTCGACGCGAAAATCCGGCAGCGCGGTCAAAATCGGAGCACAAAATGTCCATTTTGAGGATAATGGTGCCTATACCGGTGAAACGAGCACGTCCATGCTCAATGAGCTTGGCTGTGAATTCGTGATTCTCGGACACTCCGAACGCCGCGAGTATTTCGGTGAGGATGATGCCGTTATCAACAAAAAGGTCAGGAAGGCGCTTTCTGCCGGTCTCACACCCATTGTCTGTGTAGGCGAAGTGCTGGCCGAGCGCAAGGAAAACCGCCATTTTGACGTGGTCAAAGAGCAGACCAGGGGTTCGCTGGCCGGACTGTCCGCCGATGAACTCAAAAAGATCGTGATTGCCTATGAGCCGGTCTGGGCTATCGGTACCGGCGAAACAGCCTCTCCGGAACAGGCACAGGAAATGCATGCATTCATCCGCAAGCAGCTGACGGCACAGTTCGGCGAAGAAGCCGCTGCAACCGTACGCATTCTCTACGGAGGAAGCATGAAACCGGACAATGCCGATGAACTGCTGAGACAGCCGGATGTGGACGGCGGCCTTATCGGCGGTGCGAGCCTGAAACCGGCCGACTTCAGCCGGTTGGTAGCCATAGCGGCCAAACAATAGCCGATACAATTCGACCCAATGGCTCAATACAATGTACTCATTCTCGGATCAGGCGGCAGGGAACACGCGCTGGCGTGGTCTCTGAGCCGGTCCCCGCTCCTGGGAAAGCTCTACATATCGCCCGGCAACCCGGGCACGACCGTACATGGTGAAAATGTGGCCATATCCCCGGCCGGTGATACTACAGGACCTGAAGCCTGGTTTGAAGCGGTTGAGGCATTTATCAGGGATAAGGAGATCACCCTGACGGTTGTGGGACCGGAACAGCCGCTGGTCGACGGTATTACCGACTACCTGGAGACCCGGGGCCACAAGGTGTTCGGACCGTCAAAAGCAGCCGCCCGACTTGAAGGCAGCAAAACCTTTGCCAAATGGCTGATGCACAAATACCAGATTCCGACATCGGAATCCATGGAATTCAGCGGAGAAACAGCGCTCGACGACCTGGAGGACTGGCTCAGCGTGGACAACCAGAACTGGCCTGTAGTCATCAAGGCCGATGGGCTCGCATCCGGTAAAGGAGTTTTCATCAGCCGCAACAGAACGGAGTCCCTGGAGCACCTAGGCAAAATCCGCAATGACACCGCACTGCGCAAGGCGGCCGGTAAGCTGATCGTCGAGGAGTTCATGGAAGGCGAGGAGGCCTCGGTTTTTGCCATCACGGACGGACGCAATGCGCGTCTGCTCATCTCGGCACAGGATCACAAGCGCATCGGTGAAGGTGACACGGGACTGAATACCGGGGGAATGGGCGCCTATGCACCGGCACCGGTAATCGACGAACGCATGCTGCGCCTGGTCGAGGACACCATCCTGTACCCAACCCTCGGAGCCATGCAGCTGGAGGGACACGCCTACCGCGGCGTGCTCTACCTTGGTCTCATGATTACTAAAGACGGACCCAAAGTGGTTGAATACAACTGCCGGTTCGGAGATCCGGAATGCCAGGTGCTGCTGCCGGCCCTGAAGTCCGATCTGCTTGAACTCATGCTGGCAACCGTCAATTTCGAACTGGATAAAACCGAAGTGGTCATGTCCGGCGAGCATTTCTGCTGCGTTGTCCTGGCCTCCGGCGGATATCCGGAAACCTACACCAGGGGCTTGGAGATATCAGGTATCGACAAGGTGTCTGATGACGCACTGGTTTTTCACAGCGGCACGCGTTCCGCCGATGGCAAACTGCTGACAAACGGAGGCCGTGTACTCAGCGTGGTGGCGAGTGGATCCGATCTGCAGTCCGCCATTGACAACTGCTACCGGGAAGTCAAAAAGATAACATTTGACAATGCCTACTACCGTCGCGATATCGGTGCCAAAGGCCTCCGGCGATCCTGATCACCCGAAGCTGACATGGCAACACACCTGCCGAGTCGGTATATTGAACAGAGCAGGGACTGCCGAAATAAACTACGTGCCGCCAATGGCCTCCAACATCAGACATACTTGTTGCACAATGCTGATCCCGATGATCTTTTTTATCGCGATGTTTGCCCCGGTGTCTGAGGCACAGGCAACCGGTAAAAACGAAGCGGTCACGGTGCTTCTGACCGGTTTGGAGGATGCCCGAAGCGTGCGAATATCCACACTCGGCAATATTTTCATTGTCGAAACAGGCCGCCACCGGATCCTCAAAACCGACCGGGACGGAGTGAGGCTGGATTCGGTTGGACGCCTCGGCAACGGGGACTACCAGTTTGACCTTCCCGTCACCCTGGACCCCACCAACGAACTGAAGATCTACGTAGCTGACCGGAACAATCGCCGGATACAAGTATTCGACCGGCGGCTGCAGTACCTGTCGACCCTGCAGATGCCGCAGAGGGCCGGGCTGCCATCACGCTATATGCCGGCCAAACTGGTAGTCGACCCCTCCGGAAACATCTATTTCTTTGATGAGGACCGCCATGTGGTATACCGCTTCGACAGTCATGGGCAGTTCGAACTGGACTTCGAGCTGTTTGGCGAGGAGGGCCGCATCCTTCCCGTAGCCATGACCATGCTGGACGATGAGCTCTGGGTGGCCGGTGAAAGGGGGGAACTGATTCACAGGTTCACCTCACGCGGTTCCTACCTGGGTTTCATCTATGCTCCGGAGCCGGTACGTTCGCTTCGTGCCAGCGGCGGAAACCTCTGGATGCTCGGCACGGCCCATGTGTTGCAGCTGGGTGCCGGCGGAGAGGCCATCCGTTCGCAGATGCTGCCGGATATTACGGGGGCATCCCGCCGCCAGAATCGCAGATTGGTCGCAAAAAATGGCACATGGCACAGTTTTGATATTCGAGATAACACAATTTATTTACTCAACAGCGGCATGCTGGTTCGCATGGGACTCGCCGAATGAGAACCTGAACCGCATCCACCCGGATCGCCGGCAGTTGCCGGCGCCCATTTGCACCCGATCGAAAGAAATCATATGAATCAGTCGTACACTACCTGGCGCAACTACCTGTTCAACAAGGACATTCCTTTTCATGACAAGGCCTGGACCGTCTACCGGCATCAGCTGGAGCACCAGCCCGTCTATCGGCGGTTTTGCGATGAATTGCCCGAACGCCCGCCTGATAACGGTCCCCGCTCGACAGAAATGGCCCCGGATGCTATTCCGCTCATTCCCATTCAGGTTTTCAGGGATACGGCTGTGCGCGCGGACTATGCCGATACCCCGCAGGCCGTCTTCCGAAGCAGCGGCACCACCGGCATGAGACAGAGCACCCATGAGATTGCAGATCTCCGGCTCTATTTTGAATCGTGTCACCGAGGTTTTTCACGCTTCTATGATCCGAACAAGTATGTGCTGCTGGCATGGTTGCCGGGATACAGCGACAATCCGGAATCGTCCCTGGTGGCCATGATCGACCACCTGATTCAGCGAGACGATACGGGCATGAGCCGGTTCCTCCAGCCGGATCAGCCCCTTGCCGGTGTGGATCTTTCCACCGTACCCGGCCTGAATGCGGCGGCAAACCTCAATACACGTCGCCACCGCCGTTCCATAAGCAGGCGCAATGCCAATGAGAACGGCAGTGATGCGCCCGTGGAAAAACGCCGTGTGATGTTATTTGGCGCGGCTTTCGGGCTTTTGGATATGGTGGATGCCGGAGCTCCGAAACTGCCGGATGACGCCATTGTTGTGGAAACCGGCGGTATGAAGACCCGCCGGCGCGAAATCTCAAAAGAGGAGTTGCGAAATAAACTGGCGGATGCATTCGGCCTGCCAGTGGAATCCATCCATTCCGAGTACGGCATGGCTGAAATGTGCAGCCAGGCCTGGGATACGGGAGAAGGAAGCTTTCGCTGTCCGCCCTGGCTTCGGATCACGGTGCGCAATCCCGAAAACCCGATGCAAGTGCTGCCGCCGGGAGAAGAGGGGCTCATCGGGGTGATGGATCTGGCCAATGTGCACTCGCTCGCTTTCTTCCTTACACAGGACCGCGGTGTCGCGCTGCCGGATGGCTCATTCCGTGTCATGGGCCGATGGGACCACGCCGAATTGCGCGGTTGCAATTTCCTCGTTGAATAAAAAAGCACGGAAACAGGCAAGGAGCCACTCGTATGGCTGAAAATCCGGTAACAATCGACGAACGCCCTGCGCTGATTTGCGATGGCGTCAGGGCATGGCTGGACAACGAGGATGGTATCCTCGAGATCACCGTTGACCGGACCGCCACGGAGGGGCTTTTCCCCCGCCACGATGTGATGTTCATGCTCGACAGCATTGCAAAATCCGTGACACCGGAAGCGTTGCAGGGCTGGGTTGACCGGTTGCACGATGACAGGGCAGCCACGGCTGATAAGGCAGCCACGGATGACGGTTCCCGCATGCCGAAGGTTCTTTGTCTGCACGCAGGCAACCTGCCCCTGGTCGGACTGCAGGATATCATCGCAACACTCCTCTCCGGGTCTGTCTATTACGGGAAGTTGTCGAAAAAGGATCCGTGGCTGGCCGACGGCCTGCTTCGGGTGTTGCGCAAACGTCTTCCCGGTCAGCTGGGCGGATGGGCGGTCCGCCTGGAGGATCTGGACAAATCCGGGGCCGACAAAGTGCTGTTTGCGGGAGCCGAATCATCTGTTGCAACGGTCAGACAGCGGATAAGTGAGCTTGGCCTGGCATCCGGAAAGGCGCGGTTTCTGCCCAGGACGGCACGGTTCTCCATGGCATGGCTAGCTGATGAGGATTTCCGGGGCGACAGTATCAGACTGAGCAAACATCTGATTGAAGCCATGCTGCGATATGAGGGTCAAGGCTGCCGATCCCTTGCGCTTGTGATCGCCGAACGCAGCCTGTCCGAGTTTGCAGGATCCCTGGCCGACGCGTCGGAGGTATTTGTTCGGTACAACCCTCCATCTCACTTCCGAAAACCCGGTGTTAATTACTGGAGGAGCTATCTGAAAAGTACCGGAAAAGAGGTATACGACCTGGGCGGACAGATCATAACCGATGATCCGGAGCTTATTGGCAGGAAGGATATCATCTGCTGGCTCAAAGGAAGCGGAGAGGATGCGGCCCGGCTGGCACGGCAGATCGGACCGCAGCTGCAGCAGGTGTATGTGCATGCCGGGCGGGATGAAATAGCCGCAAAAGCAGCAAAAAAGCTGACCGATATCCCCGAAATCCGCCTGGAACTGCTCTCCGATGCCCAGACTCCGCCTGTTGACTGGCAGCCGGACGGGATCGATGTCCTGGCCTGGCTGTGGCAAAACGGCAACCCCGGCAATTAATGCTCGTATACCCCGGAACTCAATGCTCGTAGATCATCTTGCGGGTCATACCGCCGTCAATGACCAGCTGTTCCCCGGTGATGAAACGGTTTTCCGGATGGCAAAGGAACAGGCAGGCTCTTGCAATGTCTTCAGGTTTGCCGACCCGGCCTGACGGATGCTGGCTGTGGTCGATGCTGCGAAGGCTTTCCGGGTCGCGGGTTTGGATCCATCCCGGCGAGATCGCATTGACCGTAACTTTTTTTTCGGCAAGTGACAACGCCATGGCATGGGTGAGCGCCAGCAGTCCGCCCTTCGATGCGGCGTAGGCCTCGGAGCCGGGCTCGGACATCAGCGCCCTCGTGGATGCGATGTTGACGATCGAACCGCCGCCAATCATGAATTTGGAGGCCTCCCTTGCGCATACAAAAGCCCCTCTCAAGTTGGTGTTGAGCACTTTGTCCCACTCAGCCGTAGTCAGATTATGAAATGGCTTGAAGCCGGCGATCCCGGCGTTGTTGATCAGGATATCGACGGTCCCACTGGCTGATGCCGCCTGTGCAACCATCGCATGAACCGAATCCGGATCGGACACATCCGTCCGGTTGAACAGGGTGTTTCCACCTGCATCGTTGAGGGACCCCTCCAACGCTTTGCCGGCGGGCTCATCAATGTCGGCGATCACCACGCGGGCCTGCTGAGCGGCAAATGCGGAGGCAACAGCCCTGCCAATTCCGTTGGCTCCTCCGGTTACAATCACGGTTTTTCCGCGGAATATTTCGTTATCACCCAGTCGTTCAAGTTTCATAAAGGTCTCAAGTCTGGTTGCTGTGGGAGAGATACATCCACCCTGAAAACAGGAATGCTTCGGCAAAGTAAGCAATATGAGACTAAAAGACAGTGGATTGGGCACGCTGCAGCTTCAATTAGCGGAAAAAAAGCTGTATCTTCATCCATCTAAAAACGGTCCGTCTGGCTGCCAGCCTGACTATTTTCATTGTGGCGGCAAACCGCCGGCCCGGACCCGCCCGCATCCTGCATCAGCATATATCCCACAGATTACCCGACATGAGCGAATACAGACCCTCAAATATTGAACCGAAATGGCAGCAGTACTGGCTTGATAACAAAACATTCCGCACCGGCGGCGCCGATCACAGCCGTCCGAAATACTATGTGCTGGACATGTTTCCCTATCCGAGCAGTTCCGGTCTCCATGTGGGGCACCCCGAGGGGTACACGGCAACCGACATCCTGGCCCGCTACAAGCGGATGAACGGATTCAATGTGCTGCATCCGATCGGGTGGGATGCGTTTGGCCTTCCGGCGGAACAGTATGCCATCAAGACGGGAACTCATCCCAGGGATACGACCAATCAGAATATCGACGGGTTTCGGCGACAGCTGCAGTCGCTGGGGTTCAGCTACGACTGGGACCGGGAAGTCAATACGACCGATCCGGCCTACTTTCGCTGGACTCAGTGGATTTTTCTGAAACTGTATGAGCAGGGACTGGCCTACGAGGCGAGTGTAGCCGTAAACTGGTGTCCGGAACTCGGGACGGTCCTTGCCAACGAAGAGGTGATCGACGGCAAGAGCGAGGTTGGCGGATTCCCGGTGGAGCGCAAGCCGATGCGCCAGTGGATGCTCAGGATTACGGCATATGCCGAACGGCTGCTGCAGGACCTGGAGGAGTTGGACTGGCCGGAATCAATAAAGGAGATGCAGCGAAACTGGATCGGAAAATCGGAAGGCGCCAATGTGGGATTTCCGGTTAAATCTGCCGTCAGAGGCGCCGGAGAGAGCATCGAAGTATTCACTACGCGTCCCGATACCCTCTTCGGTGCCACCTATATGGTTCTTGCTCCCGAGCACCCGCTGGTGGACCGCATCACCACCGGAGAGCAGAAAGCGGCAGTATCGGCCTACCGCGAAACAGCGGCCAAAAAGAGCGATCTTGACCGAACCGACCTGAACAAGGACAAGACCGGCGTGTTCACCGGCGCCTATGCGGTCAATCCGGTCAACAATGAGGAAATCCCGGTCTGGATCGCCGATTACGTGATGATGTCATACGGTACCGGTGCGATCATGGCGGTGCCCGGCCATGACGTGCGGGACTGGGAATTTGCCCGGAAATATGAACTGCCTATCATTGAAGTGGTCAAAGGCGGCGATATCACCAAAGAGGCATATGTCGATTCCCATGACGGTATCTGCGTGAATTCAGCCAACGATGAAGTGTCCATTAATGACCTGCCGGTGCCCGAGGCCAAGAAAGTGATCACGAAATGGCTGGAAGAAAAAGGACTCGGCAAGCATGCGGTCACCTACAAGCTGCGCGACTGGCTTTTCTCCAGGCAGCGCTACTGGGGTGAACCGTTCCCGGTGATCCATGTCGACGGCAAACCCAAGCCGCTCCCCGAGGACCACCTGCCTGTCACCCTGCCCGACATGGATGATTTCCAACCGACCAAAACCGGGGAGCCGCCGCTGGCCAAAGCCAGGGAGTGGGTGAATACCACCGATCCGGAGTCCGGGAAGCCGGCCGTTCGTGAAACCAATACCATGCCGCAGTGGGCGGGATCCTGCTGGTACTACCTGCGTTATATCAGTCCCGACTATGAAAAAGGCCCGGTGGACCCGGAGGCAGAAAAATACTGGATGCCTGTGGACCTGTACGTCGGAGGCGCCGAACACGCTGTGCTCCATCTTCTTTACGCGCGCTTCTGGCACAAGGTGCTTTTCGACATAGGGGTGGTATCCACAAAGGAACCGTTCCAGCGCCTGGTCAACCAGGGGATGATCCTCGGGGAACTCGAATTCACTGCCTACAGGGATTCCGGGGGGAACTATGTATCAGCAGACCGCAATGGCATGAGTGACGAGTTGGAGCGTGTGAAACTCCAGGAAAAGGAAATAGAAAAGCGCGGTGACCGGTTTGTGATCACAGGGACCGACACGGTCGTTGACGCGCGCTCTTACAAGATGTCAAAATCACGCGGCAATGTCATCAATCCGGATGATGTGGTCGAACAGTATGGTGCCGATGCGCTCAGGCTCTATGAGATGTTCATGGGGCCGCTCGAGCAGGTTAAGCCCTGGAGCATGCAGGGGGTGGAAGGAGTCTACCGTTTCCTCAAGCGGGCCTGGCGTCTGGTCATGGATGAAGAATCGGATGGTGTGCATCCCGCTGTCCTGCGTTCGGTAAACAGCGACGGTACACCCGCCGTTTCCCCGGAGCGTGCGCAGCTGAAACTTCTGCATGAAACCATCAAAAAAGTCACAGAGGATATTGAGGGGCACCGTTTCAACACGGCCATCTCGGCGCTCATGATCTTCACGAATGAGGCGATGAAGTGGGATGTGCGTCCGGTTGAAGTGCTCAAACCATTCCTGCTGATCCTTTCCCCGTTTGCACCGCATCTTGCGGAAGAACTATGGGAAAGACTCGGTCAGCTGGCAGACGGCAATTCAACCGCAAGGAATACACTCGCTTTTGAGCCCTGGCCGCAATATGAAGAAGCGCTGCTGCAGTCCGACACCAAGGTCTATGCGGTGCAGGTCAACGGCAAGGTTCGCGGCCAGGTTGAAGTTCCTGCTGATCGTGCCGCCGACAAGGATTTCGTGCTGGACGCAGCACGAAAGGAACCCACTGTAGGGCGGCACCTTGAAAAAGGGCAGGTGATCAAGGAAATCTTCGTGCCCAACCGGGTGATCAACTTTGTAGTTAAATAACCACCCGATGAAAGGTACGCCTGTCAGAGGTGACTCATCAGCTATGGCCCAGAAAATCAGCGATCTGCGTCGTCAGCTCATTGAGCGGCGTTACCAGCACCCCGTCAGAGACCGGATAGCTCTCTTTCACCGGCGAGGCAATGAAAGTCAGATCGGCCTGAATATCCTTCAAAGCATTTTTGTTTCCCGAAGAAAGTTCCGGTTTCATGGACGGCCGGCATTCAATGGCAACCACCATGGAACCGGATTCAATGATGATATCCACCTCATTTCCGTAACTCGACCGGTAGAAATAAAACGGAAGGCTGTTGAAATGACTTTGCAAATGCATAAGGACTACGGATTCCCAGAGCGAAGCCCAGACCGGATGGCCGTAAGCGGCGTCAAAATTCGGGAGCTGCAAAAGGGCGCAGGTGATGCCCGGATCGGAAAGATAGATTTTTGGTGATTTCACCAGCCTTTTCTCCGATTTACCATGCCAGGCATTCAGCTGTGTGACCATGTACATTTTACTCAGGATGTCAATGTAATTCCGGATAGTGTTGTGGCTGACTTCCAGAGAGGTGCCGATTTTGCTGTAGTTGACGGTCTGACCGTTGCTGTTGGCCAGCATGGGCAGCAGCCGGCGCATGGTTCGGTGTGTAATGCCTGCGAATTGAGGCAAATCCCGCTGCAGGAATGAGTTGATATATTCCAGCCGCCACTCCATGGAACGATCGTCGTCGTCAGCCATGAGTGATGGATAATATCCGCCTCGTGTCAGGTATGTCTCAAGGCTGGTTTTGTCACTTACTTCCATGTAAAGAAGAGGTGGCAGGTGGATGAATTTGGTATATCCGAAAATTGCCTGCGGATCCTGACCGAGCAACTCTTTGGAGGCGCCGCCAAGCAGCAAATACATGCCGGGGCGCTTGCGCTCCTCTACGGTGCGTTTCAGTACGTTGAAAAGGTTCGGTGCAAGATGTAGCCCATCGATGCAGACCAGCTTGTCAATCTGGGCTTCAAAAAACCAGTCGGGATCGTCAAGCTTCTGCAGGTCGGAGGGATGTTCCAAATTCAGGTACAGAGTTTCCCTTCCGCGTATCTTTGATAACAACTGCTTGGCCAGCAATGTTTTGCCGCTGTGCCGCGACCCCGTGACAACTGTAACCGGTTTTGTTTGAAGTGAACGTGCAATCTCTTTTTCTATCAATCTTGGCAAATAGTCCATAGACTCCCCGAGGTTTGTAAAGGTTGTTTACATATTGCAAAGCGATATTGCACATTCTGTATGATTTTGTCAAGAGAAAAATAGAATGCGACCCTGGCGTTGCAGAATCAATTTTCGATAACGCGGAGCGGCATCGCTCTGCAGATGCACGTCTTTTTCAACATAAAACCCGGTTCAGCGGCTGCTGACTTTCCCATCCCGTTTAGGCGCCGCTTCACGGCACAACGAAATCATATCCACTATTTTCTCCTCTTCATCCAGGATTCGCGGCATTTTGGTTTGGGCATGCAGTGCCTGATGCTTTTCCCGCCACTTGTACATGGCGTCTTTCTTCAGGTTCAATATGACGGGTGGATGGATACCCATGCTCTCTCGTCTGTTGTTGTAATGCCGATTGATCTTGCGCAAACGTGTATCCAGGACACGGGTGAATTCTTCGGGATCGGGAGGTTCATCAACCCACTGGATGAACCAGTAATGCCTTGGCGCACCAATGTCCTGATCGATCAAACCGCCCATGGCAAATACCGAGAAGGTGCTGCCGGTCTCCTGTGCCGCAGCTTCAAGGGCACTTTGGGCTTCATGTGACTCAACCGCCTCGCCGAAACGGTCAAAAATCTCGGAAACACGCCCCACAACCTGAATTCGCGGCTGATCAAGATCGGTAAATTCGATGACGTCATTGATCATGTAGCGCCAAAGGCCGGAATTGCTGGAGACCACCAGGGAGTAGGGAACCCCCTTTTCAACTTGCCAGGTAGGCACTGTTTTTTGCCCCTGAAGGTTGTCCTTGTGTTCTTTGGGATTGGGAATCCACTCGTAAAAAACGCCATTATCCACAATCAGCCGCAAATCGGTTCGGGAGAGGTCATCACTGAAAGCAAAATAGGATTCCGAGGCACCGTAATTCTCGATGTAATCCATATCGAGCCCTTCCAGGAGCTTGTTGAAATGAGGCCGGTAGGTATTCAGCGCTTCCCCGCCGCAGATCAGAAGCCGCAAGTTTGGCCATATCTCGCGGATGTGCTTTTTACCGGTGATTTCCAGGGCACGCTGGAAAAAACGCAATGCCCAGGAAGGGATGGCCACGATTTTTCTCACATCGGACTCGACAGCCATTTCCAGCGTCCGGTCAAATTTCTCCGTCCAGGATTCCTGTATCATCGTCTGGGGAGAGCGCACCTGGAAAAGGGAGAGCCATCCGGGTGAGAGTTTGGCCAGATAGGCGCTGATCTCGCCAAGCCGCACATTTGACTTGGGATCAAGCCGCTCAATGTTACCGGGCAGGCTGACGTGGCTGCCCATGAAAAAGTGCAAAAAGTTTGGGTTCTGTTTGATGTAGGAGATGATCACCTTGCGCATGAATCGCTGATCGCTGCGGAGGCGGTCTTCACTGAGCGGAATATGCTTGCCTTTTCCTGTTGTACCTGCAGAGACGGCAAAATTCTGGATATTGCTCGGCCAGAGAAGATACTGTTTCCCTTTTTTCAGCCTTTCGATGTACGATTCAATATCGTCGTAGGTGACCATGGGCACCCTGCGGACATACTCATCGAAGCCGGATATCTCAGAAAATCGGTATCGTTTTCCGTATTCGGTTTGAGCCCCTTTGCGAAGCATGTAGGCCAGTACCTTCTTCTGAGCCGTTTTAACAGGTGCAGACATGGAAAAAGTGTGACAGATTATTTCCGCTTTTCAACCGGGACCCATGGCAGGTTTTTCTCACCTACGTAGAGCTGTCGCGGTCTGATGAGGCGGTTGTTAGCTGCCTGTTCAATGTAGTGCGCCGTCCATCCGGTAATCCGGCTCATGGCAAATATGCAGGTGAAAAGGTCCGTTTTGATCCCCATGGAGTAGTATACCGTAGCTGAGAAAAAGTCGACGTTCGGGTCAATGCCTTTTTCCCGCTTCATCACATCCATGATCTTTTCAGACCACTCATACAGATAAACACTATCTGTTTCCTCGGCCAGTGATTTGGCCATGGACTGCAGGTGTTTGGCCCGCGGATCAACAGTGCGGTAGACCCGGTGGCCGAAACCCATTACTTTTTTGCGTTCAGCAAGGCGTTCCTTGATATATGACTCAATATCGGCATCCTTGTCGAGCTTGAGCAGCATATTCATTACGGCCGTGTTGGCTCCACCGTGAAGCGGCCCTTTAAGCGAACCGATAGCTCCTGTGACTGCGGAATAGATGTCGGCCTGAGTTGAGCAGATGGCCCTTGCCGTAAAGGTGGATGCGTTCATTCCGTGTTCGGCATGAATTATCAGGCAGATATCCATGGTTTTTTCCGCGCTTTCACCCGGACGCTCCCCATTTAGCATGTACAGGAAATTGTAAGCGGTGCTTCCTTCTTTAAGGGGTGCGATGACTTCCTTGCCGTCTCTGGCTCGCTGGTACCCGGCAATGATCGCGGGCATTTTTGCCGTCATGCGGATGGACTTTCGCAAGTTGGCATCAGGGTCGTCCATTGGTGCCTCCTCGTCAAAATCAGCCAGCATCGAGGTGGCAGTGCGCAATACGGACATGGGCTCGGCATCCTTGCTGGTGCTTTCGAGATACGTGATCACAGTTTCTGGAATTTCGCGTTCGGCGATCAGCTTGTTGTTAAGATCATCCAGTTCTGATGCCGTCGGAAGGCGGTCATTCCACAACAGGAACGCCACCTCTTCAAAAGAGGCGTTCTGCGCCAGAATATCAATATTGTAACCGGCATAGATCAATTCACCCTTTTCCCCATCGATGGCACTTTTCGTGGAAGAAAATGCTACGATTCCCTCCAGTCCCCGGTTGACGTAAGGATATTTATCCGTATCAATGTTCTCATGAAGTTGCTTGCTCATAGACGCTCCGTATTTCGCTAATGATTGTCAGTAATCTGTTGTCAGTATCTTGTGCAGTTTAAAAACAGAACGTTACGGGGCTCATGATCTTTTTGCCGCACATTTTTTTTGTTAAGGCTACCTGTCAATAACATTTCATGATCCCGTGCGGTTCATTTTAAACCCATAAGGGTAAACCGATTCAGGCTTCTTGGGAGAACACGCTGATAAGTAAGCTGCGTTCCACTGTCAATAATGAGAATCAGAACAGCTTGCTGCCGGCATTTACTTCAGTCCTTGCAGAGCCGCTACACCGGTGATATCCCAACAAGAGATAATACTGATAATAGAGGTAAGTTTCATCCGCGTATTCAAATGGAATTCACATTTTTACAGTATAAAAGCTTTTTTTCCTGTTTGTATTCCGGCATTCAGTTACTCTCTCACGCAACGCTTCATGCTCGGTAACTCCGACAAGTATCAGAAAATATTATAGTTGCAATCATACAGCAGCATCCCAAAAAAAAGTGGCGGAATGATGAAAATTATTTTGGGAAAAATCCATACAAAACAAATATAAATTTTGTATGAAGAAAAGAACCTTTGTAATTTGTTTTTCGTCTGACGTCTTGCATTATCGATGCCAGATTAACGACACCCGAAGGCACAATCGTTCCGAATATGAGAGCAATCAATGAAAAAGGGGTTTATCACGATTTGGGCTACAGGCCAAAGGAACCGGAAAAGCCCGTCGTTTTTTATATTGAATTGTACGAGGAAAGTTCTGCATATTATCTGGCAGCCCGATTGCAGAAAGAGCATTGGGAGATAAATGTCATGCCCGCCGGCTCTTGCTGGATTTTACTTGCAAACGCACTGGCTTCACCGGATCACAAGACGATCCGTGACCTGTGTGACTACCTGTCGGACCTGTCCGAATTTTACGGCGGTTCGTTTAAAAGGTGGGAGCTGGATTCACTCTCGTAATAATTCATGTCTGAACCAAGAAGTCCCTCTCGCAGTTTTTCCGACCTCGTCGAAATCATGACCATCCTCCGCAGGGAATGTCCCTGGGATCGTCAGCAGACCCATGAGTCCATCAAGGATTTGATGGTTGAGGAGATATACGAAGCCATCGAAGCAATCGACAACGACGACCCGGCCGAACTCCGGAAGGAGCTGGGGGACTTGCTGCTCCATGTGGTATTTCATACGGAAATAGCACGTGAAGCGGAACGCTTTGACATCGGCGATGTCATCTACGGCATTCAGGATAAGCTTATTCGCAGGCACCCCCATGTATTTGCCGACACGCGGGCCGACGACTCAACGACCGTTGTCCGCAATTGGGAAGACTTGAAAATGAAGGAAAAGGAGCGCAATTCGGTACTTCAGGGTGTTCCAGATACCCTGCCGGCGCTCATAAAGGCACAGCGCATGCAGGAAAAAGCCGCCGCCGTCGGATTTGACTGGCAGACATGGGAAGAGGCCTGGCCCAAACTGGCCGAGGAAATGGGAGAGTTCCGGAAAGCGGCCAGGGAAGGATCCGAGGCCGAGAAAGCAGCTGAATTTGGCGACCTGTTGTTCTCTCTGGTCAATGTTGGACGATTGGCAGGGCTGAATTCAGAGGATTGCCTGCGGCTGACCAACCGGAAATTCAAACAACGCTTTCAGTACATCGAGGAGGTCCTTGGCCAGCGGGGCAAGAAGCTGAATGATGCCACGCTTGAAGAGATGGATGCCATCTGGGAGGCAGCGAAAAAGCAGCTTCAGGGCGGAGAGGACAGCTGAAGCAGATTAACAGATATCCCCGGCAGGTAAACCGCATGCAGCCGGCACGTTTTTCAGCAGCATTTCAATTTCCGGTTGCAAACCGGTTGTTCATGATTTCTTCGTTGTGAAGTGTCTGCATCTCCTGTTTTTGCGCTGCTGGAAAGAGGATGTTGTTGAGGATCAGCCGGTATCCGGGACTGTTGGGAAACAGCTCCAGCTCGGTCGGCGGGTCCCCCACGCGATGGGTGTAATCTTCGGGATCATGCCCGCCATAGAAAGTGAAAAAACCTTCCCCCAGGTTGCCGTGTATATACTTCGCCTCGTCGCGCCCCGGTGTCTGTGCAAGGATTACCACGTTGCTCTTGATGGTTTCCTTTCGAAATGCGGTGGTTTGCCCGTAAAAACCCTTGATGCTGCTTACATGGTTCTGGGTGAGCATGGTCGGAACCGGATCCCACTTGGCTGAAAAGTTGAACAGGGTAAAGTAGTCCATTTCCTCGTCCACTTCCGCCATTCGCTGCTGAACATTAAGGATATCGATGTTTGCGTGACGATACTCGGCGGGATCCAGTGTGACTTCGAAATTTTCAAAAGCGAGAGTATGGCGAAAATCCAGTTTTTCATTGGCATCCGGGTCGGCCGGATCGCCGTCAAACTGAGTCGGAACAATATCGACCTCCATGGCAGACAGTGCAATGTCGAAGGTGTCTGTCCCCGAACACATGGCAAAAAGAAATCCACCCTCTTCAATGAACTCCCGGATGGCCCACACCACGGACTTTTTCATTTCGGATACCTTATCGAAGCCCATTTCCGCTGCCATTTCTTCCAGATCGCGCACCTGGCGAATGTACCATGGATGGTTGCGGTAGGCTGCCCAGAACTTGCCGTGCTGTCCGGTGAAGTCTTCGTGGTGCAGATGCAGCCAGTCAAATTCATTCAGTGCTCCCTGCAACACCTCCTTGTTGTAAATGGTCTCGTAGGGAACTTCGGCATACGTGAGCGCAAGGGTGACGGCATCATCCCACGGAAGGGCGTGATCAGGCGTGTAGACAGCTATGCGCGGTGCTTTTTCCAGCTCCACAACCGACATGTTCACATTGGGCCGCTCCAGTTCCTCAATGATCTGTCTGGCTCTGGCAGACGGAATCTGCTCAATGGAAACCCCACGCAACCGGCTGCGTCGTACCATGGACTCGGTCTGGGGTGCAAGAAAACTTCCGCCCCGGTAATTCAGCAGCCATTTTCCGGTATGCCCGTCCTGAAGGTGCTGGAACATGACGCCGTATGCCTTCAGATGGTTGCGCTGGCTGTCATCCATCGGGATCAGCACATATCCTGATTGCGCCTGTGCCGCCGGAGCAGCAAGGAGCAAAACAGGCAGAATAAGGATTGCCAAAAGCAGGGGAGTGCCGTTTGCGATGTTACAATCTTCTTTTCTCATGCTAAAGCTACTATTACGGTGTGATTCATGTTAATTCAACAGGTCAGATTTCACGTTCCATCCGTTCCAGATCCTGGATGCGTCTCCTGGCGATGTCGGAGTAGTATCCGTCCGGGAAGTTTAACAGAAGTTCTTCATAATACCCGGTGACCCCGTCGGCATTAAGCAGAATCCGACCGGGATTTTCATTTCTTCCATAAAACCGCTCCTCCGCAGAAAACGGGTAGGCCAGTAGTCCGTCAGAAACCAGCTCGTCAGCAGACTTGCTATTTTCAATATTACGTCGCTGCATGATATAGACTGCTTCCGCCAGCCGGGCGCGCTCCCACAGCAGGCGTTCACTGGCAGCCTGACGCACGGATGGACGGCGGGTGTGCCGGTCAACGACCCGAAAAGCAATTTCCGGATGGATCCTGCGCAGCGTCTGCGTGAGCAGCAGCATCGTTTCACCATGAAGCGTGTTTGCCGCCGGTTCTTCAAGCACCGGAGCAAGCAAGTCGGCTGCCTTGGCATAGTGTCCTGTGTCGTAGAGATAACGAGCTCGGGCAAAACGATGAAGTTCCGGGTTTTCCCCGTCTTCTTCGTGCCCCTCCTGGATTAAGAACCGTAACTGAAGTGCATTGTTGGCGTACCAGGAGTGGTTGTGTCGTTCCAGGGACCGGAGCTGAAGCCGTGCATATGTGAAGTCCCCATTGTAAAAATCACCCAGCCCAAGGTAGTACCGGCTTTTGTCTGCGATTTCACCGCTTCCGGCAATGCGGTTGCTGCGGGTGAATGAAACGCGGGCCATTGCAAAGCTGCCTTCGAACAGCAACAGCCGTCCTTCCACGTAATGTGCCAGCGCCTGCTCGGTTTCGTTGCGTGCGGCACGCTCCATTATCTCATGGTAGGCAACCGCCTTGCCGGGATCCTTGAGATGGTCCAGCGCCAGTTCCGACTGAATGGCAAGCGTCTGCATGAGGCGGTCATAACGCGGATAGCGGCTGGTAAGCTGTTCCACCGTGTCGAAGGCCTTGCGGTAGAGGGTGTCGGCAGCCCCGTCAAAGTCCAGGTTGCGGTCTGTGAGGTATCCGGCCCAGTTCTGGTAGGTGCGGGAAAGTTCCTCATAACTGCGCGCCAGAAGCGGATGCGCCTCAAGCTCCAGATAGTAGCGGAACGCCTGCTCTGCAAGTTCGAATTCGTTGCGGCTTCTCAGTTCACGCCCGATGCGGAACATGGCATGGTGCTCGTTGTTGCTGTGCCGTTCCAGGGTGCGGGCTGCGGCCAGAGCCCGGCGGTACAACCCTCGCTCCATGGTTACCCAGATTAGAAAATCACGATAGGCCACATCGGATTCACTGCCAGGCCTGACTTGACCCAGGCGCTCCTCAATAAGCAGAATGGCCGTATCGTAGAGCTGCCGCTCGTCGTAGTTGAGCAATTGCCGCTGAATGAGACTCACTCGACGGCTGTCCCGGCTGATGATATCCAGGTATTCGCTTATGGCCGGCTCGAAGTCGGCAACCGCCAGGTAGTTGTTGGCAATTTCAAAAGCGAAGTGGCTGGGGTCGCCGAGCTGCTTCCTGGCTTCCTCGTAAACGCGGATCGCCTCGCGGAACAGCCTTCGCTGATTCATGGTTTCGGCCACACGCCGGTAGATCTGTGCGTTGCCGGTGTTCTTCTGCAGGACCTGGTCCCACGTTTCCATGGCCTTGTCCCGCCTGCCCGATATGTCATAGATCTCTCCCAGCTTTATGCTGGTGTTGCTGTCGTCACCGATCCGGTCCAGCCGCTCCATGGTCATTTCAATGGCCTCATCATAGCGTTTCAGCTGGACCAGCGCTGTCACCGCGCGGTCGTACACAGCATAGGAGCGCGGGTTTTCCCGCAGCATCCGTTCAAATATCTCGTAAGCCTCTTCAAACTTGCCCTGGCGCAGCAAATCATTTCCCAGTGAAAAATCACCGGCCCCGGTCTGTGCCTGCAGAGTCGGACCGGTCATGACAAATATGGTACAAAGCACCATGAAACTGACAAAAATCGTTCGGATGCTGGGCATATGAGGGTGTAGGATGATTTGTTCTTGCGGCTAAAACTTGCCGGTGACAGGTACAAATGGTGTAACGATGCCGGGTGCCAGCTTATTGACCTCGCGATAGAAACGAAAAAGAGGAAATCCGACCACATTGTAATAGTCACCTTCTATGCGCTCCACAAACAGCGCCCCGAGATCATCCTGGATCCCGTAAGCACCGGCCTTGTCCATGGGACTGCCGGTATCCACATACGCGGAAATCTCCTCATCGGTCAGTGACCCGAAGGTGACATCGGTACGCTCATGGAAGACATGGTGATGGTAAGTGTTTCGGGTGGATGCGGTTCCCGGCCCCACCCCGGCTATGCCGGAAATGCCGGCACCGAAGACCAGAGCCACTCCGGTATAGACCTGATGGGTGCGTCCGCTCAGGGAACGCAGCATGGCAGCGGCTTCGGCCGGGTCGGCGGGTTTCCCGAGTATTTCACCGTCGAGAACGACAATCGTATCTGCTCCGATGACCAACGCCTGTTCCGGGGAACTGTCCGCGTCGCGGGAAGCATGACTCCTATCCGCCACCAGAAGGGCCTTTTGCAGGGAGAGCTCCTCTACCGTACTTGCCGGATCCGAACCGGGGATCACTTCTTCATCCATGACAGCGGGTATCACGTCAAAAGTGAGTCCGATCTGCCGGAGCAGAAGCCGCCTGCGCGGACTGGATGAGGCAAGTATGATCCTGTTTTTTTTCATGGGTGGGAGTATGACTGCGAGTCTGGCTTGATTTTAACAAGCCATAAACATACAAAAAAACAGACAATTCCTCCGGATCTCAAGTTCAGCCGGAATCGCCATATCCACCGGCGTCTCGGACTGGTCATAGTCTGCTGCCGGTGTGTATGAATTATAGGAACAAAAACAGCGGTACGCTGCGTGCTGCCGCCCGGGTTGTATTGCCGTATGATTTTAATGGCAAAAAATTCGTATTGTACCCGGAACCAAGAGTATACGGATCCGGCAACAGTATGACCAATGCAACCGATTATCGGCAGTGGGCACGCAGAATCCGCAGATCAGAAGAAAAGGCATTTCAGGAACTTTTCATGGATTCTTACCAGCCACTGATGCGATACTCATTGAATTTTATCAAGGATACCGATGTCGCCAGCGACATCCTGCAGGAGGTGTATGCCCACCTGTGGGAGATTCGTGACCGTCTGGATGAGGACAAGTCACTGAAAGCCCTGCTGTACCGCATGGTCAAAAACCGCAGCATCAACCACATCAGGTCGCGCCGACCCGTTCGACTGGATGATATCGCTCCCTCTGAACAGCCCAGTGAAGAAATGCCGGCCGAATCCATTCGAATGGATAGCGACGACATGCTGGAACGCCAGCTCAGCGAATGGATTGAGGCCTTGCCGCCAAGACAGCGGGAAGCGTTTGAACTCAGCAGATTTGAAGGGCTTGATCACCATGAAATAGCAGATGTCATGGAGTGTGCCCCCCGGACGGTGAACAACCATATTGTCAGCGCTTTGAGCACCTTGCGGGAACAGCTGAAAAAGTGGAAGTTAGAACAGGAAAGATAACATGGCCAGTAAAAAACCGGATATAAAAGTTTTAAAGCAGTTCTCAGGTGAGGATCAGAAGGATGTGCTCCTGATTTGGGAAAAGGCCCGCCGCAGGGAACAGGCGGCAGGCAACCTGTCCGGCATCAATCCCGAAGAGGAATGGATGCGGCTGCAGAAGCGTATCCGTCCGGCCCGGCCCACGTTGCATATGCGTTCAGGCAGGGCTCGCAGCTCCCCGGCAAAAACATATGCCTTCATTGCCGCCATGGCCGCAATCCTTCTCGGTGGATTTCTCATGTGGTATCTTTTTGTGCCGGTCAGTATTGAGGCCCCAAGGGGGGCGTTCACCACTTTCAAGTGGGATGACGGGGTTCAGGTGGAACTTAACAGCGGCTCCAGGATAACCTGGAACCGTAATTTATCAAACGGCCATCGCAATCTGAGGCTTCATGGTGAGGCCTACTTTGAAGTTCCGGCCACCCGGGAACCGTTTGTCGTTGAAACGATGACGGCCCGGGTGGAAGTCCTTGGCACCCGATTCAATGTCCGTTCCTGGTCCGATGATCCGCTCGGTCGCACTACGCTCACCCTGATAGACGGCCGGGTGCGCATGGCATCACTGCTTCAACCGGAAGCCCGGGTTCTTTTGCTGCCCGGACACAGTATTCATGTCGATCTGCACAACACCGAACCGGGTGAACCGCAACCCGTGGATACCGAGCAGGCATTGGCATGGCGCAGCCATGGCTTCTATTTTTCTTCTATTCCAATGAGCGAAGTGGCTGCCGAACTTGAAAGGCGATATGATTCCGAGATAATTATTGATAACGAGCAACTCAGAAATCGTAAACTCACAATTTATCTGCCCCGCCCGGCCGATTTGGAAACCATCATAGAGACCATTTGTTTTGTGACGGATTGCCGGTATGAGGAGCTGGAAGGCCAGGTTTACCTCTATTGACGTATTCATCCCATCCAAAATTGGATGACATGAACGGATGACACGGTCCTGAGCGCAGTCAATTCGCCTCATAGCAGCATAGGCCACATTT
>SKNT01000047.1 GCA_007120385.1 Balneolales bacterium | reverse complement strand
GTCGTGGTCATTCTATGTGACCTTAGAAATCCAAAGTTTTAAACAGATGAAAACCATCGAATTTATCGGTCCTTCAGGCATCGGGAAATCCACCTTCCTCAATGAGTTCGCCAAATACAGTAAAAAAACGCTACATGGATGCCGTTCAAGACCGAACTGAAACAGATAAAAGCATCGCAAAAGAATTTCCTGCCCCGGGTGATTCAGAAAGTCACACCAATAAAAATGGGGATAAAATCCAGGCTGTCCAAATCGGCCATTTTCCCATCCGGCGTTGTTTATCTGAATCTGGATGACGCCTCTTACAAAAAACGGATATCCAAACGGTTCAAAGCGCAGGGTGGCTCGCCAACCCTCACCTGACTGCCCGCAGAAGCGGAACAGTTCCGCCAGTACGCGTCCGGGCACTTGTCTATTTTATAGTTTATAAATAGCTCAGCTTAAGGGAAATATTCCCCCGCAGGGCAATGATTTGAACGCCGTCATTTTCATCGACGACGGCAGGAAATCCGGGGTATCTGATTTCCAACTTGTCCAGAGTTATCCAAATCCATTTAATCCGGTAACGATCCGTTTCGCCTAGCTGATCTCCCGGTACAATGCCACCAGCTGGTCATGCAGCCGCTCAAGATTGAACTCCTCTTCCACTTTTTTGCGGCCGGCACGGCCCATCCGGGCCCACTCGCCGCGGTTTTCGGACATCCAGCCGATCCGGTCGGCCAGTGCGTCGACGTCGCGCTCGGGCACCAGGCAACCCGACACCCCATCCTCAATCAGCTCGGGGATGCCGCTGTGCCAGGTGGATATCACCGGCATGCCGATGGCCATCGCCTCCATCAGTGAGACCGGCACGCCCTCCTTGTCACCGTCGCTGGCAGTCACGCTGGGCAGCAGGAACACATCGGCCTTCTCCAGCAGCACGCGCACCTCATCCAGGGTGATGGCCCCGTGCAGGGTGATGCGGTCGCCCAGACCGTGCTCCGCGATCAGCTCTTCCACCTCCGGGCGCATCGGACCGTCGCCGATCATGTCGTAGTGCACGCGGAGGTCCGGAAATTTCTCCACGGCCTTCGCAACCGCCTTCACCGCGTAATCCAGGCCCTTTTTTTCGGTGAAACGCGCCGTGGTGGCTATGCGCAGGGGCCTGTCGTGCGGCTGCCGCTCCCGGTACATGAAATAGTCGGGGTTGATGCCCATCCGGTGCACAATCGTGCGGTCGGCCGGAGCGCCCAGGTTGATGAGCTCCTTGCGCCAGTGGTCGCTGACCGGGAGAATCAGGTCGGCATGCTCAAAAATTTCGTCGTACTTGTGGACGTGGCGCGGTTTTTTGAGCACCCGCGAGACATCGTAGCCGTGGAAGGTGACCACCAGGCGCTTGCAGAGGCCGAGCTTTTTGAAATAGGAGCCAATAACCCCGTTCGGACCGAAATGGCAGTGCAGGATATCCGTGCGTCCCACTTTCGCGAACGCATCGGCCAGATACGGTGTCTTCAGGTTCATCGCCGGCCTGCCGAAAAGCAGGGGATTCAGGGAGCGCAGGACAGGGTATCGGTCCCGCCTTATGTTGCGTCTGAGCAGCCCCGGCAAGCCGCCGAGCCGCTGCAGGAATTTCTTCTTCCGGTAAAATTGATGGGTGCGCACCCGCAGGTCATACCCCTCTATTTCGGCGTTGGAAAACGCCTCCTCCTCACTGCCCCAGGCGATTACACGCACATCCACCTGCCGGTCGAGCATACCGGTGACGTGGTGCAGGACAAACGTCTCTGAAATCTTGGGAAACGTGCTCGTAAGTACGGTAATTTTCATGGAAACACTGTTATTTTTGCCTCGCGTCGCGTCATTGACTTTTCTCTCTGAAACACCTGCCGGAGAAAATCCATTGGAATATTCACGGAGGGATTGCGGAAGGATGCCGGCCGGAACGTAGCGCGTTTCTTTTTGTCTTCGTGCCGCCGGCTGCTGTCCGATGTCGCTGGTTGTAGTAAATTCGTGACTGTCAATATCGTGCATGGGGCTGTTCCTCTACGTCTGTTTGTGTTGCGTCTGCGTAGATGTTATACCTGTAAGATGAGACGTACCGGTTGTTATGCCTCCCCGGCCGGACCTCCCGGCCGGATCTAATGAATCGTGTTACTTGACCATGATAGCTGACCGGGCTTGACCAACCAGGTTTCCTAGTTTAATGATCATCTGCCGTCAAAATACAAAACGCGGGGTATCAGCCCCATTAAATTTTCTTAATACCTGTTATTGCATCTTTCTACAAAGAGGTTTAGTTTATACGCTATCATTTACGAGTACCGGAAACATACAGGTTACGAGTACTTTTTATGACACATAGGGGCGGCAGGCCGCGGCAGCGCGAGCGGAACCACGGCAACAGCGATCCCCGGCACGCTTTACATCAGTCCATCATTTACACGCTTTAACCCGCAAAGAGCAGCGCACAAGATGGGACTTACACGGCGGAGCTGTGCAAACAGCCGATTCATCAGACGCATCATCTCAGACATCTCACAGCAATAACGCAGGCAGCCGAACCGGCACCTGCGACAGCCCGTCGCATCACACACCATGCTTGAATCCCTGATCACCTCCCGTACGCGGGTCAAACTGCTGCTCAAATTCTTCACCAACGAGCGTACGAGGGGCTATCTGCGCGGACTTGCCGATGAATTCGGCGAATCCACCAACGCCGTGCGCACCGAGCTCAACCGCATGAGCGACGCCAACCTCATCACCTCCGAGACCAACGGCCGCCGCCGCCTCTACCGCGCCAACCCCGAGCACCCGCTGTTCTCCGAGCTCACCAGCATCACGCGCAAATACCTGGGGCTGCACACCGTGCAGAACATCGTCGAACGGCTCGGCAGCGTGCAGCTCGCCCTGGTCACCGGCGATTACGCGCGCGGACAGGACACCGGCATCATCGACCTGGTCATCATCGGCACCGTCGACGAAATCTACCTCAACCTGCTGGTGCACAAGGCCGAAGAGCTCATCAACCGCAAAATCCGCACCCTGCTCATCACGCCCGAGGAATACCCCGGATTCGAAGAGCGGTTCTCCAATGAAAAAGCGCTCATTTTGTGGGAGGAGGAGGGATGAACATGACCGTCGACCGGTCACACAGGAGCATGATTAAATACGTCATGGACATTCATTCTGACCTTATGAATCCAAAGTTTTAAAAACATGAAAACAGTTGATAAAATAACGGTTTCTGAACTGCAGGAGATGGCTTCCAGGATGTACGGTACATTGGTTAAGGCGGTAGTAGATATCAAGAAGGAGGTACTGGTTGTTGATGCAGAGCTTCATGCCGACCAGGAAAAATATTTACTGGAAAATGGTTCTGTACAGAGCGATTTGTGGGGCATTAACTTGTATCCTGAAGATTATGGAACAGATGATTTCATAGAGTTCGACTCAATGATCAACATTCGACCGCGACAGGGCAACCGGTCGCGGGGTGTGCAGGATAATGCTTTAAGGAAAGAGATCATCAGGATCGTAACTGGAAAAGTTACCGATGGATAAAACAATGGATAAAGAGCAGGATACCGGCTATTCCATAAACCGCGATGAGTGGGCGAAACGCTCATTGTTTGAACAGCTGGGTAACATCGGAAGCGAAGTTGGCCGCACACTGAAAATGAAACGAAGGGGAAGGGATTTTGAACCGGCTCTTATCCGCGCACTGGATTTGTTCGATGCAACCGTAACCGGATTGATAACCACGCACCCCCACCGTGCCAAAGAGGTTCTTCGTGCCAAAGAATGCTTTCTTGACGCACTTTACGTTAAAGACGATCCGTCAATCGAGACCTATTTTATGCAGTTTGCCATAGCGGCAAGGATGAACAGTCATGGTTAAAGGTATGCCCCCCCGCATTCAACGGAAGGAGGTGGCATGATCCCCGTCACCAAGCCGTTTCTGCCACCGCGCGAGGAGTACGAAACGCTGGCCGCCGGCATCTGGGAGCGCCGGTACCTGACCAACCACGGTCCGCTCGTGCAGCAACTCGAGGCCGGTCTGCGCGATAAACTGGATCTTGACCATATACTATACGTCGGCAACGGCACCGTCGCGCTGCAGATCGCCATCCGCGTGCTCGGGCTGCAGGGCGAGATCATCACCACCCCGTTTTCCTATGTGGCCACCACCAGCAGCATCGTCTGGCAGGGCTGCCGGCCGGTTTTTGTGGATATCGATCCCCGCACGCTCAACATCGACCCCGCCAAAATCGAGGCGGCCATCACCCCGCACACCAGCGCCATCGTGGCCACCCACTGCTTCGGCAACCCGTGCGACATCGAGGCCATTGCCGGCATCGCCGCCCGGCACAACCTGCGGGTCATCTACGACGCCGCCCACGCCTTCGGCACCCGCTACCAGGGCAAGAGCGTGTTTGCGCAGGGCGACATCAGCATCACCAGTTTCCACGCCACCAAGCTGTTCCAGACCGTCGAAGGCGGCGCCATCATCCCCGGCGACCCCGACCGCGTTCTTGCCATCCGGCGCATGCGGAACTTCGGCCACGCCGGACCCGAAACCTTTGACGGCGTCGGCATCAACGGCAAAAACTCCGAGTTCCACGCCGCCATGGGCCTGTGCAACCTGAAGTATGTGGATGCGGTCCTGGCCACGCGCAAGCGGCAGGCCGACATCTACAACGAACTGCTGCAGCACCCCGGCATCCGCCGCCAGCAGATACGGCCCGGCACCGATTACAACCACGCCTACTATCCCGTCATACTGCCGGACGAGCCCGCCTGCCTGGCGGTCAAAGCCGCCCTGGAGGATGCGGATATCTTTCCGCGGCGCTATTTCTACCCGATACTCTCGCAGCTTGATTATGTGACGCCGGCCGGTGAGAAGCCCGCCGAAGTGCCTGTGGCCGCCGATATCGCCTCGCGCATCCTCTGCCTGCCGGTCTACCACGACCTGGCCCCCGAAGAGCAGCAAAAAGTGGCCGGGATCATCCTGCAGGTGCTGAAACAGCCTGCATCCGCGGGTGATGGTTCACGCAGAAATAGCGGAGGCAAACCATGAACACGGAACAATTCCGGGTGTATCTGCGGGCCCTGGAGCCCGAAGACGCGCTCATCACGCATCAGTGGCGCAACGACGAAACCTACCGCAGCGGTGTGGAATCCATGAAGCGCTTCGTCTCGCTGGAAACCGAAAAACGGTGGATGGAGAAGGCCATCCGCGATCACGAACAGCTGCGCACGGTCCGCTTCGGCATCGTGCTCAGAGAGACGGACGAGCTGATCGGCATAGTTCACCTGAGCCAAATCGACATGGTCAACCGCCATTGCGATGTGGGCAGCATGATCGGCGAGGAGCGCCACCGCGGCAAGGGCTACGTCTCCGAAGCGCGCTGTATGCTGTTCGAATACGGTTTCATGGAACTGGGGCTGCAGTGCATTTCCACACGCATCCTGGAAAACAACTCCGCATCGATCCGTTCCGCCGAACGCTTCGGCTATGTGAAGGAGGGCGTGCTGCGCCGGCGGATCTACAAGGAGGGAGATTTCAGGAACCTGATCGCCTACTCCATGCTCCGCGAGGAGTTTCTGGAAAAACACATGGCTGGCCGCCGCAAGGGTGACGGCCCGGACCCCAAATAACACACCTATGAGCATTGGACTTACAGAAAAGAACCTGACCGACCTCTCACAAGGTTTCAACAAGGAAAAATTCGGGATTTATCTGCGGGCCCTGGAGCTTGAAGATGCCGAGACCACCCACCGCTGGCGCAACGACGAGGTCTACCGCAGAGGGGTGACCTCAACCACCCGGTTTGTCTCCCTGGCCACCGAGCGCAAGTGGATCGAGCAGGCCGTGATCGACCATCAGGCGCTCAACCATCTGCGGTTCGCCCTGGTGCTGAAGCGCAATGACGAGATGATCGGTATGATGCAGATCCTGGACATTGACATGGTCAACCGCAATGCCGCTTTCGGCATCATGATCGGCACCGGCAAGCACCGGGGCATCGGCTATGTGATCGAGGCCGGCTACCTGCTTTTCGAGTACTGCTTCTTGGAGCTGGGCCTGGAGCGCGTATCGGCCCGGGTGCTGGAGGACAACCGCTCCTCGCGGCGCATGCTTGAGAAATTCGGGCTCGTCCTGGAAGGCACGTTCCGCAATGCCACATATAAAGGAGGCCGTTTCCGCAACATCGTGGAGTATTCGTTGATCCGCGAGCAGTTCATGGAGCAGTTCGAGAGGGACAAGGTCCGCATGCAGCGTGAAAACAAGGAATGAGCGGCAGCAAGCCCCATAGCGAGATCATTATGGAAGACCCGCTGCCGGATATCACGTTTCTGGAGGAGCCGGTCCCGCTGCCCGAACAGCGCTGGCCCGCCGGCACCGTGCCGCTGGTGAGCATCGGCTGCATCACCTTCCGGCACGAGAAGTTCATCCGCGAGGCGATCGAGGGCTTCCTCATGCAGAAGACCACGTTCCCGGTGGAGATCGTGATCCACGACGATGCCTCGCCCGACGGCACCGCCGACATCATCCGCGAGTACGAGGAAAAATATCCGCAGCTGATACGGCCCATCTGCCAGACCGAGAATCAGTATTCGCAGGGCAAGCGGCCCTCGCGCATCATGAAGCGGTTTGTAAAAGGAAAATACATTGCCGCCTGCGAGGGCGACGACTACTGGATCGATCCGCTCAAACTGCAGAAACAGGTCGATTTCCTGGAGAAAAACCCGGAGTACGGCCTGGTACACGGCGATGCGCACAAATATTTTCAGAAAACCGGCGCCTGGGGACGCCACGCCAACAAAAACAAGATCAACACCACCGAGCCCGCAAACAAAGAGGAGCTGTTCTACGGCATCATAAACTTCCGGTACAAGATCCGCACCGCCACGGTGCTCTACCGCCTCGACCTGCTCCGCAACCTGACCGCCAACCGCAAGGTCTTCCCGATGGGCGACACGCCCATGTGGCTGGAGCTCTCGCGGCTCACCCGCTTCCACTACATCGACGAGCCGCTGGCCGTCTACCGGGTGCAGCGCAACTCGCTGAGCAAATCGACCGACAAGAAACGCTATTTCCGGTTCAAGCTGGCGATGATGGAAATGCGCGTCTACTACTGCAACCTGTTCGGGTACGATGTGCGGCCGGACCTGAAATCCGCCTACAACGGGGCTTTGCTGAACTATTTCCTGCTCGATCCGGACTACCAGCCCGAATATCCGCTCCTGGACCCCTCGGCCAGGGTGGAGCGGCTATGGAGGATGGCGCACAACCCGGCACTGCGGCCGCTCCTGAAAACGGGCATGCTGGCCATGGTGCTGTTCAACAGACTCCGGCGCAAATACGGAGCCGGCGACTAACGTCGCATTCCCGCACATCATGCTGCTATCAACCCGATTGCGAAACAGAATCAAATTAAGCCTGGGGCTCCAAAACCTGATCCGCCTGCGATTGTACAAGGAGGATCCGCGAATCCCGGTGGACAGGCAGACAACAAAGAAACTGAGCAAGCGGGGCTTTTTGCCCGGCAGCATCCACTATTACGATTTTGACCGGTACGGCTACGAGGCGTACGTCACTCACTGGGGTTACATGAAACTGCATCCGATCAACGGCACCTTCTCCCGTCTGATCGACAACAAGGCGTTTGTTCCCGTCCTGATGCGGAATAACCCGGAGTGGCTTCCCGAAATATGCATCTCTTTCGACCGCGGAAGGGTGGGTTACGCCTACGGCTTTGCGCAGAACGGCCGGAACGGCGGCGAGCTGCTGAAGGCAGCCGTAAAACATGCCGGAAAACTCATCGTCAAGCCCGTGAATGCCACAGGGGGCAACAAGGTTGAGATCCTGACCGGCGAAAACATCGATGCCTTCATCGAAGAAAAGCTGTACACCCGGAGCAAGTATCTGGTGAACAATGTACTCGTAAACGAAACCTACTCGGCCCGCATCTGGCCGGATGCGGTGAACACGATACGCGTGGTCTTTTTCAGGACCGCCAGCGGCAGCAATCGGGTGTTCCGGATTCTGCATCGCTTCGGCACGGCGGAATCCGGGCATGTGGACAACTGCGGCAAGGGCGGGATGGTAGCCGTGGTGGACCTGCAGAAGGGCGTCATGGGAAAGGGCCTGATCTACAAAGGCAGCGCCCGGTACGGATATCACGAACATCATGTGGATACCGGCGCGCAAATAGCCGGCGCCGCCATACCGGACTGGCCCCGGAAGCTCAAAACCATCGAACAGATAGTGGCGCAGCTCGATTTTCTGGACTACGGCGGCCTCGATCTGGCCCCGACGCCGGACGGACTCAAAATTCTTGAAATCAATTCGCTGCCGGAAATCACATTGTGTCAGCTGGAGGAACCTGCGCTGCTGGATGAAGAATTCAGGGAGTTCATTATAAAAAAAGGGTACCGGGTTGCATAGCAAGAAGAAAATACTGCTGCTCGGCGGCTCCCATGCCCAGATCCCCGTCATCAGGGCGGCCAGGCAGAAAGGGCTGCATGTGATCCTGTGCGACTACCTGCCCGGCAACCCGGGCCGCAGCCATGCCGATGAGTTCCACAACGTCAGCACAACCGATATGGAAGCCGTGCTCGCCCTGGCCCGCGAGCGCGAAATCGACTACATCATGGCCTACGCCACCGATCCGGCCACGCCCACGGCGGCCCATGTGGCGGAAACGCTCGGCCTGCCCGGCAACAGCCGCGAGAGCATCCGGAAACTGTCGGACAAAGTCGCCTTCCGGGGCCTGATGCGCGAGTGCGGACTCCGGATACCCCGTTTTCTCTCTCTCTGCGAACCGCAGAACAGCCCGGACGACATCGGCGGACTCCAGCTCCCGGTCATCGTCAAACCGGTCGACTCCTCCGGCAGCAAGGGGATCACAAAAATCACCCGCGCCGCCGACTTTCCCGCCGCAGCCGCGCACGCCCTCGCATTTTCGCGCAGCAAACGGATCATCGTGGAGGAGTTCTTCGACTCGGACGGCGGCGACCTGCACGGAGACGGCTTTGTGGTGGACGGGGAACTGGTCTTCAGCCTGCTGGGCGATCACATTTACCACTCCGCGGCCAATCCGTTCAACCCCACCGGCACATGCTGGCCCTCCCGGAGCCCCGAGGCCGTCGTCCGGGAAATCAACCGGCAGGTGCAGCAGATCATCACCGCCTCCGGGTACAAAAACGGCCCGATAAACATCGAGGCGCGCATCAACGGAGCCGGCGAACTCAGCATCATGGAAGTGGGGCCCCGCAACGGCGGACATTTTGTGCCCCAGGCCATCGGGTACGCCAGCGGTTTCAATCTGGTGGATGCGGCCCTGAGCATGATGAACGGGAAGCCCATGACCGGGGGGGATGCGGCTCGCGCCACCCGTCCCGCCGCCTACTGCGCCCTGCACAGCGACACCGCAGGCACCCTGAAGCGCCTGGCCATCGGCGAACCGCTGACACCGTTTGTGAAAGAGTTTCACCAGTACAAGCAGCCCGGCGACGCGGTGCGCCCCTTCATGGGGGCCAATGACGCGCTCGGCGTGCTCATCCTGCAGTTCCCCGGCATGGACCGGATGCACCACTACATGGACAATATCGGCTCGTACGTCACCATAGAGACCGAATGACGCCGCGCCGCCGCCATACCCCCGGCATAAAAACACAACCCGAAACTGGAGGCAGATAAGCATTCTATCTGATGATATGAATCAAAAAAAATTAAACACATGAAGGGAATCATCCTGGCCGGCGGAAGCGGCACGCGCCTGTACCCGGTCACGCGCGTCATGTCCAAGCAGCTCATGCCGGTCTACGACAAGCCCATGATCTACTACCCCTTGTCGGTGCTCATGCTGGCCGGCATCCGCGACATCCTGATCATCACCACCCCGGAGGACAACCAGAGCTTCCGGCGCCTGCTGGGCGACGGCAGCGACTGGGGCATCCGCCTGAGCTACGCCATCCAGCCCAGCCCCGACGGCATCGCCCAGGCATTCCTCATCGGCGAGGAATTCATCGGCGGCGACAAAGTCACTCTCATCCTGGGCGACAACATCTTTTACGGGCAGGGCTTCCCCGAAATCCTGCAGCAGAGCGTGGACCGTGCCGCCGGGGCCACCATTTTCGGCTACCGCGTCAGGGATCCGCAGCGCTTCGGCGTGGTTGAAATGGACGAAAACCGCAAGGCCGTCTCCATCGAAGAGAAACCGGCCAAACCGCGCAGCAACCTGGCCGTCACCGGCCTGTACATGTACGACAACCGGGTGGTCGACATCGCCCGCCAGATCACCCCCTCGGCCCGCGGCGAACTGGAGATCACCTCGGTCAACCAGAAATACCTGGAGTCGGGCGAACTGAACGTCGTGGTACTCGGCAGGGGCTTCGCCTGGCTGGATACGGGCACGCACGAAGCCATGCTCGAGGCCTCCAACTTCGTGGAAATCATCGAGCGGCGCCAGAGCCTGAAAATTTCCTGTCCCGAAGAGATCGCCTGGCGGAAAAAATGGATCACCGCGGAGCAGGTTCTCAAGCTGGCCGACGGGATGAAAAACTCCGGCTACGACCGCTACCTCCGCTATCTGGTGGAAAAATGACCCGATCTCCGGCAACCGCCGATGCCCGCACCGATGCAATTATCTTTCTTTATAATTATAGTAGTCATGGACCTGTTATAGCAGTGTAATATGAACATGACTATCAACATCCTTATTTCCACCATCGACGAGGGCATCAACCGCGTGCCGGGCGTGCTACTGGACCCGCAGCCCGGCATCACCTGGCGCATCTCGCACCAATACACCGGCGACACGCCGCCCGAACTGCCGGCCGCGCTGCTCCGGGAGGATGTGGCCGTGCAGCGACAGCGCGGACGCGGTGTGACCCGCTCGCGCAATCACGCCATCGACATGGCCGACGCCGACATCGCCCTGTTCTCCGACGACGATGTGCGCTACACCCCGGCGGACATGGACATCCTGCGCCGCACGTTCGAGGCCAACCCGCGGGTGGATGTGGCCATCTTCAAGATCCGCACCCTGCAGGGCGAGCCCGAATACCGCGACTTCCCCGACCGGCAGATCACCTACACCAGGGCGCCGGTGGTGGGCACCGTGCAGATCGCGTTCCGGGTGGACCGGGCGCGCGCGGCCGGTGTGCGTTTCGACGAGCGTTTCGGCGCCAGCGACGGCTACCTGCAAAGCTCGTCCAACGAGCGCGTTTTTGTGCACGACTGTCTGCAGGCCGGCCTGAGCGTCACCTATTTTCCCGAGTACATAGTGCAGCATCCGCATCACAGCAGCATCGATGCCATCCCGATATACGAAACCCGCCGCGTGCGCATGTACGGGGCGGTCGACGCCCGGCTCAACGGCTGGAAATCCCTGCCGAAGGCATTCGCCGGCACGTTTGCCAACCTTCCCAAGCTCATCCGCAACCGCAAGAACCCGGCGGCGTACATGTCCGAGCGGTTCTCGGCATCGCTCTATATCCTGAGAACCCGCGGTACAAAGCGCCGGCCCATCGGATGATAACCGGGCTCCCCCTGACGAAAACAAACCATCCGCTGCCGCGCCATGCGAGACCTGCGTAAGAAAGCGATACAGGCAACGGGCGAGGGTCTTTTAACGGTTTTATTCGTATATTCAATGAATTTGCCGGAAAGAACGACAATATTATTTTTTTGATCCTGTTTTTTTGATCCCAAGTCACATTTCCCCCTGACCATGTCCGATAAAAACACCTCCCGCGACGGCGCCGACCCTTCCAGGAACCCGTTCCGCAATGGAACCCTGCCCGGTTACGCCGGACAGCTCCACTCCTCCGCGGGCAGCAGAAGCGGTTCGCCGCCGGCCCCCAACCAGCGTGACCCGCTCGATCCCGAGAAGATCATCGCCGGGCTGATGC
>SKNT01000011.1 GCA_007120385.1 Balneolales bacterium | reverse complement strand
GTCCCGGACACACCCGGTCCCCGCCCATCCCGCTCAACAACGCTCCCGCCCTCTGATTAACGCCCCAAACCCCGGCAACAACGGGCACTGAACCTGACTTGCGTCATCGCCATTTGGATCAGGCGGCAAAGGAATGATTTCCCGTCCAGTTCGGTTCCGTGATTAAAGAAATAATGATATATTCCTATCTTATATAGATAACAGAACATAATGTTTCTAATATCGCATAGCGACTAAATAAACCTTTGAATTTTGCACTTGGAACAGAAAAGTACATCCACAAGTTTGGTCTCGTTTGAAGAGTTCATAACAAATTATCGATCTGTGCTGGAAAAGGCTTTTCGTGAGCCTCAAAACCATAAGGCTGTCAGCCTCTACCGGGGTGTACCGCCCATGCTCATGAGGGATGTGATGCAGTGCAGACCCCTGCGTGTCTTCATTTCCGAGAAACACGGCGGTTTCGGTGGGCATGTAAGCCAGTGTCTGAGTATGCTTGAAGCTTCTTCATACGAATCCCTTCCACTCTCATTGATGATGGGTATTAACGGCGCCCTTTTCATCCAGCCGGTAACAAAGTATGCCTCTGATGAAGTTGCATCAGATATTCTGGTTCGCTTTGCAAATGAACAGGCCATGGGTGGACTGATGATTACCGAACCTGGTTTTGGATCCGATGCCCTCCACATGCAAACAAACTGCCGCAATGAGGGAAATGGTTACCGGATAGAAGGTACCAAACACTGGGCTGGTCTCACCGGATGGGCTGACTACTGGCTGCTTACGGCGAGAAAGAAAAAAAATGACGGCACTCTGGCAAGGGATATAGAATTTTTCATTCATGATTCCAGGAATTCCGGTTTGGTTGTGGAAGAGTATTTCGAAAATCTGGGCTTGTACATGCTGCCGTACGGACGTAACCGGATTAATATCCATGTGCCCGAGTCCCACCGCATTGAACCCCCGTCAACAGGAATCAAACTGATGCTGGATATGCTCCACAGGAGCCGGCTCCAATTTCCCGGAATGGCAATGGGATTTCTGCGCCGCATCGCCGATGATGCACTTGAGCATGTTACAACCCGCAATGTTGGAGGCAAAAGTCTGTTCCAGTACGACCAAGTAAAAGACCGGATCGTCCGGATTCAATCCTGGTTTACATCCTGTGCTGCCATGTGTCGTTTTACCAGTGAGCACGCGCCTGTTTCCAGAGATCTTTCAACAGTGGATATTCCAGCAAATGCCATCAAATCGGTTGTAACGGATATGATGCAGGACGCCGCCCAGTCATTCCTGCAGCTTGCAGGCGCAAATGGATACCGGCTTGATCACATGGCCGGACGAGGAACCATTGACAGCAGGCCGTTTCAGATTTTTGAGGGCTCCAATGATATACTTTACCAACAAATCACTGAATCTGTGATTAAGAAGATGAGAAAATCCGGTCTGCCTTCGCTTTACTCCTATCTGAAAAGCAACGAGCTTACCAGCAAAGCCTCGGAATACCTGCAGAAAGTCACAGATTTCTCAATGGATCAAACATTGAGTCAACGCAAACAGGTTATCCTTGGCAAAATGCTTGGCTACGCCATAACCATGAACATGGTCATTGAGCTTGGTGAGCGCGGGTTTCAAAGTCAGTTGATACACAATACCCTGGAAGTGTTGTCAGCTGACATTAAAACGATGCTGTCTGCACTGGATGCATCTACCGCAACCAACCCTGTGGAAGCAATTGGCAAGGAAGACGACTGGTTTGCATTCGTGTAAACCTTGAGGCGTCAATTGTTTGTTAAAAACTCCCTATCCGAATGACCCGATGGGTTCCTGCTTTGTCAGGGACTGGTCTGTGTCGCCGGAGTGTATCGTCTCGTGGGTGATTTCGGCCCCGTGCTTGAGCATTTTGTGGACGGGACATTTACCTGCAATCACATCCAGCTTTTTCAGCTGCTCCCCTGAAATATCACCAGAGATCTCGATATCGGCATGGATGAAACGAACCTGGCCTTTGTCAATCTTCCAGGGTTTGTCAAGAAATCGTTCGTCATCGTCACGGACGGGCTTTTTTTCCGCTTTCACACGGACAAGCACCTGTCTCATTGGTATTTTTTTCGCATCTGCGTACATTCGTAACGTCATGCAGATGCATCCAGCCAGTGCGGAATAAACGCTTTGCACCGGCGTGGGGCCCTGATTGTTTCCGCCAAGGGAAACAGGCTCATCAAGTATTTGCAGGTGTCCGTCTATTTCAACAGAAGTAAGAAATTTGGGCTCTGAGCTCAGTGTTGCTATAATCATTTTTTGGAAGGTTGATAATAATTTTATTTTTTATATCAGGCAAAGATTACTTGTATCATATAATGATATATAAATTATAGTATATGAAATTTTATGGATAAAGAAAAGCTCGTTGTACTGACGGGTGCTGGCATCAGTGCCGAGAGTGGCATTACTACTTTTCGCGATTCTGGCGGACTTTGGGAAGGCTTTGATGTCATGGAGGTAGCATCCATTGAAGGATGGTATCAGGATCCCGAAAAAGTGCTTGATTTTTACAATGCTCGACGGCGCCACTTGAAAGAGGCACAGCCGAATGAAGGCCACAAAGCACTTGTAGAGCTTGAGAAAAGCTATGAAGTCGTTATCATTACTCAAAATGTAGACGATCTTCACGAGAGGGCGGGATCTCAGCGGGTGATTCATCTGCATGGTGAACTGACCAAAGCCAGACCGGACAATTCCGATGAACCCATCTGGAATATCGGTTACCGGGATATCCACCTGGGTGACTGCGATGAAAAGGGACGTCAGCTGAGGCCTCATATTGTCTGGTTCGGAGAGATGGTGCCCATGATGGAGCTGGCAGCCCTGGAAGTGGCTACCTGCAGGAAACTGCTCATCATTGGTACCTCGCTGGTTGTCTACCCCGCTGCGGGACTTGTAGATCTGGCGCCGGAACATGCTCCGGTGTACGTGATCGATCCGGTAGTTCCGGAGTATCGATTTCCTTCAAATGTTCACTTCGTTCATGAAAGTGCCGCGAAGGGAACGCCCAAGGTGGTAAAAGAGTTGCTGGAAAATGCCTAGGCTACTTGAAGTATCTGTACTTGAACTGCCAAACAGGTCAGTTCATGCCAAACGAAGTATAAGAAACAGGTACACATGAAACAGGAAGAAAAAGAAGCGCTGCTTGAATATCTGGTTCAATTCTCCAACATAGAGAAACGGTTCCCGTTGTTTCAGGGAATAGAAGATCCGGAAGCCGTAGCGGACTTTATCGGGATTGATACCGAAAACTTCAGAAAAATTCGTGATGCACTTGATCAGCAGGCACGCATGGCCGCCGAGGAGATCTTGAAGGAGGAAGGCATGCTTGAAACGGCCGGAAGGTTGCCTTTCAAGGCCGATGACGCCATCGCAGTTGTGGGTGACAGCATCACGGATGACCGCCAGAGTTGGTTCCATATCCTGAGGAATCTTCTGGATTTGGTTATACCCAAGGTGAAAATACGGTATATAGACGCCAGTATCAGTGACTCCCTGTCTGCCGACGCCCTGAGGCGAATGGAACGTGATGTGTTTGCAAAGAAACCCGACTGGGTGTTCGTGGCCCTTGGAAGCCAGGATGCCCTGCGTCCGCATATCAGTCCGGCCCGCACTCTGGTTTCTATTGCAGAGTTCTGGGAAAATATCAATGCCATTGAGTCGGCGATTCTTCAGAACTGCAAAAATCTGCCCATATGGATCACACCTCCCCCGGTTATCCCGGAACTCATGCAACAGATGCCACTGCTGGACGGTGTTCTGGATGAGCAGGACCTCAAGGATTTCCGGGAAGTCATATCCGGAAAAACTGGTTACATTGTTGATCCGGCTGGTGACAGGATGGGTGTTCCGCCCAGGGAGTGGAACTATCTGAATGATGGATTCCGTCCCTCATTGGCCGGCAACATGGAAACCGTGAGAAGCATCCTGAAGGCGATGGCTGAAAAGGAGAGCTGATAAACGGGTGTTTTCTGCAACCGGTTCACAAAGCGATCTGAAGCCGGGTCAGCTCCAGGCCCAGATGCGTTCTGGTGGAGAGTCCTCTCTGTCCATGGCTTTGAATTGTTTGCAGAAATACGGGATTAATGAAGCCAATCGCGTACTGCTCGTTTTGCGAACGCAATTCTACCAGACCGGCCGGAGGAAGCCCGCCATGTGAGTATCCGTCATAAAAGCTGTCATAATTACTGGCCGAACTTAGCGCAAATGCATCAACTAGACCGAACGCAAACCCAACCCACGCCCCGGCCCCGCTGCCATATTGCAATCCTTTCAATATATCGGAATCCCTGCTCATGAGACTTATGGCAGTCCCGACAATGGCAC
This sequence comes from Balneolales bacterium, assembly GCA_007120385.1. Classification (GTDB taxonomy): domain Bacteria; phylum Bacteroidota; class Rhodothermia; order Balneolales; family Natronogracilivirgulaceae; genus SKNL01. The sequence goes on along the minus strand of SKNT01000011.1, from coordinate 28,107 downwards.
CCGTGGCGGCTCCGTAAAAGGTATCCATCAGTACTATGGTACCGGTGGTATTGGCGGAGCCGAAAGCACCGTTTACGTAATAGCCATGGCCGGTATGGCGTGACATGTCATAAAATCCGGTTCCGAGTCCGAAAATGGTGCCAAGGCCGAGACCAAACCGAAGCGGGTAGTCATCGTATTCATTCTGAAGTGCGATGGTTGCTCCGCCAAGAGCCGTTCCTGTCAGTGCACCGTTCAGGGTATTGATGGTTACAATGCGTAACGTCTGAGATTGAGCCGGTTGAGCAATGGCTGCCAGGAGAAGTAATGCTGCAATCGCCGGGATGAATTTTGTTGTTATCTTGTTCATGCGATAATTGTTTCCGGGAAATGGTGTGCTAAGGAGTCCACGCAGATTTGCTTCTTGAATCACCGGAAAATAACTGATTCAGGCAGTGAACTGCAATTTTTGTTCTGCATTACCGGTGCGGCGGTTAATAAACTGATGCCGTGTCACCTGAATTGGTGCGGTGACTCATGGATCGCCGAGGGCAACCGGCAGCACCTTTCCGTTCATGAACTGGTGTCCGCTCAGGGCGAAATCTCCGATAAATTGAGCCATATCATCCGGTTTAACGGGGGCTTTCATACCCGGGAAGGCTGCAGAGAACATTTCTGTCTGAACTGCGCCAAGGCACAGGCAATTTACCGAAATGCCGTCGTTTTTAAGCTCGGCTGCCATGCACTCGCTCCAGATACTCAGGGCTCCCTTGGAAGTGCTGTAAGCCGACAACCCGGGATACTTAGAACTTCCCTGGAATCCTCCCATGCTGCCAATGGTTACGATATGCGCTTTTTTTGCAAAGAACGGCAGAAGGGCCCGAAGCAGTCGCACAGCGGAAAGCACATTCATTTCCCACATGGCAGTCCAGTCCTGGTCGGTGAGTTGCCTGAACGGTTTGTTGACGAGCCCTCCGGCATTGTGGATCAGCGCGGAAATTTCCACATTCTGGTCCCGGATATAATCGATGATTTTCTGGAGGGATGCGGTATCGAGCAGATCACAGGCGACATAATCGATACGCCTGGGATCCGTTGCTTTAAGTTCTTCAAGCAGAAGTTGTGACCGGGCGGTTGCCAGTACCTGTTTTTTTTGTCCGGCAAGGTAGCGGGCTGTGGCATGGCCAACCCCACGGCTGGCGCCGGTAATGAGAATAACTTTTTTTGACATCGTGTCTGCTTTTCTTTTTCCTTGCAGGATGAATCACTTGAGAAAGAGGGACCTCTCCATTCAGAGGTCGCCGGTGCCGGATTCATCGAGGAGGTTGCGGTTGGAGAGCACCCCGTTATACCCGATCTGAATGGCGAAAATGGCTGGACGATCAAGTACGGAGTCGGGGTTGATATCAAGTTCTTTCAAGAGATGCTCTTTTCTAGCTGAAAAAGGGATCCGGTGCTCATCCTGAATAGGATCGGCCGGAGGAAGGTCGATGCGCTGCGGATCGACGGGGTTGCCGTGCTGCCAGAATCGGAAGCACAGATGCGGACCTGTAGCCAACCCGGTGGCTCCAACATAGCCAATAATCTGACCTTGTATAACCTGCGTCCCGGGTCGCATGCCATCGGCGAAACGTGACATGTGAAGATATCCTGTTTCATAAATGCTGTTGTGGCGAATGCGGATGTAGTTACCATTATTTCTGTCAAATCGTGCAACAGTGATGGTTCCGTCGCCAACGGCCCTGATTGGAGTTCCGACCGGGGCGGCATAATCGGTTCCGTGGTGCGGCATATTGCGTTTGAGAACCGGGTGGAAACGCCGGTTAGTAAAGCGGGAGCTGATACGGGTATAGTCCAGTGGCGCCGCCATGAACTGCCTTCTCAGAGAGTTGCCTTCATCGTCGAAATACTCGTCCAAGTCACCCTGGCGGTAGTGGAAAGCGTAGAAATCCTGGTTGCGGTGCGTGAAGACAGCGGCTTTGACCCTGCCGATGTCGGTTACCTGGCCATCGACAAGCCGCTCTTCGAACAGCACTCGGAAATGGTCACCCGGCTGAATTCTGTAGAAGTCGACCTGCCAGGCATACACATCGGCAAGGCGATGAGTGAGCTGGGGGTCCACGCCGATCTCTCTCATGGTCTGGTACAGGGAACTTGTGATGCTGGCGCTGACCAGGCGGGTTCTGATTTCAACGGGTTTGGAATCTCTCTCAACGAAAACCGAATCTGCAAGATTAAAGCGTACAAACCCGGCGGAGTCTTCCTCATAGACGACATGGGTGATCAGCCCGGAATCCGAGCTGTCTGGCATGCTGTAGATATGCAACGGGCGACCCGCACGAATGCGCCGGACATTAAAAACGCCGGAAGAAGACCGGCTCAGTTCGTGTATTTGAGCAGGTGAGAGTCCGTGTTCCCGCAGGATGGCGGACAGGGATTCGTTGCGTCGTATCATATGCGTAACCACATCAAGCGATTCGTCGATGCCGAACACATTGAGTTCCGGCTCTTTCTCTTCGGGAGGGGCTGCCTGTTCGGTTACCGGACCGTGTTCTTCGGTATTATGCTGAAGATCTTTCCCGTGGTCACAGGATGATATCAGCAATGCCAGCAGCAGTACGAAAACAGGTAATCGGTCCATGAGTGATAAATTTTGCATGTAACAGGTAAATCTCTTCTATTTAGCAATAATTCTGGCCTTTAGCAATGATCATATGCCAACTGAACACAATCGTTTTTACGACAGGAACATCGGCAATACAGTCCGCTAGGTCAGTTGTTCCGGTTTCACTGCAGTCGTGATTCAAGTTGACGTTTCCATTGCTGCAGTCCCGGAAAGCCGGGTTGCATGTGGTCGAGTTTTAGTGCTGTTTCGTAGGCGGTCTCGAGATCACCGGCAAGCGCCTGGGCGCCGGAGAGATTGAATAGCGCCTGTACATCATCCGGATTGAACTCCAGTGCCTTTTCAAGCAACTCGATTCCGCGTTCGTAGTTTCCGTCGTTGACTTCAATGGACCCGAGCATTCGTGCAGCATAGTTGGACGGGTTGATCCTCCAGGCATTTTCAAAATGAGGCCGGGCTCTTTCGAAGTCGTTCATGACCTGCAGCAGCAGCCTGCCTGCGAATATATATGGTGAATGATTATAGGGCTGATCTCTGACGAGACCCTCATATTCCTGTAAAGCCAGTTCGAACTCACCATTCTCCATGTAAAATTCTGCAATCTCCAGTTTGGCCTGGTCCCAGCGTTTGCGGGCATGCACAACCTCAAAAGCCAGCTGGTCAATCCGGTCAGCTGGCTGATATGCCGCCGGATATCCGTCCGGTGGCGGACCGGTAACAAATGGCCATCCGCTGGTAAGCAGGCGAACCCGGTGGTAGGCGATCCTTTCATCCAGTTCGGAAACCCACATTCTCTCATAGTATTCATCCCAGTTACGGAGTGCCTGGTAGTCCGCCTCGGCGTCCAGCAGTCCGCTACCGGCCACGGCCTCATAAAACGACTTGCCAATGTGAAAATAACCGGTTCTGTTGGGATGAAGGTGTTCCAGCATCAGTTCGAATCCGATGATGCGGTTCTCACTTTGCTCTCTCATGTTCTCGTAAACAGGGACATAGATGGCGCCATGCTTTTCCGCTTTGCTCCTGATAATGTCGTTGAACACTTCCGGTGCGCGGAATTTGAGAGCATCCAGGTCCTTTGCATAGACAAACTGTTCGTAGGCGCGGTCATACTCACCCTGGCTGTAGTACCGGCGGGCCTGTTCAAAAACCACCCTTGCTGGTGGATACCGGGGCGTCTCAATGGAAACAAAGGGCTCCTGGTCGCGCAGGTTGCTGGCAATGCTGGATATGAATACCGGGATGTTATTGTCCCGGAACCGCTGAAGGATTTCGTCCAGATTGCTTTCAAACTGGTTCTTCCCGTACTCAAAAACCCGGCTGTCCAGGGTGATGGTCTGATCCTGCACCATACGCTGCATGAGCGTTCCGTCCCGGGCTGGATGCGGCTGTCCAAGTATGCCGGATGCTATCCATTGTGACATGGATGCGATACCATCGCGGAGCAGCATGAATGTTTTCAGCCGTTGGAGCTTGAGATAAGTGCGTACGAAACCCGGGAACGCACCAAATTGTTCACTGGACCCTACACCCAGTGCGCCGTAGAATTCGTTGTGTCCGGCATAGATGAAAATGGCATCCGGCTTCTGTTCCAGTATTTCCGGAATCTGGTCGTAAAGTGTGTAGGAATTCACCGCAGAAGCACCCAGGTTGATGACTTCAATCAATCGTCCGGGAAGGATGTCGTTAAGAGCATCGGCGGTCACGCGGGAGAAGAGGGCATTGAAGCCGTAGGGATAACCGGCAGTAGACGAACCGCCCATGGCAAACACACGGAAAGAGGTATCGGGTTTGTCCGCAAGAAAGGCATCATTGGAGAAACCGGGCAGGTTCCTCGTGTTGAAAAAATAGCGGGCATTGAAATTCCTGTTTACAAAACCGTACTCGCCTTCGAAATATTCTTCGGGGAAGGTAAACAGGCGCGTATCCCCCCGGTAATCAAAAAAACGCAATGAGCCTTCCAGAATCATGAAAAAAAGCATGGGGATGAGCAGGGCTGCGATATAGAAAACGATTTTTTTTCTGCCCGCGGTTTGCGGCGAGATGACATCCAGGTACTCCTGTACCATGGTCCGGTCGGCTTTCAGTTCACGCGAGAGTTTGTCGGCACTTTTATCGCGATGATGGTCCCGGATATACTTTTTCTGTTTGTTGGTCAGGCCCATGTCAGAAAAGCAACAATTGGGTGCGTAGTGACGGAGCTATTGTTCCGGTTATGGCTTATTTTCAAATTTTTCATTTTCGCGCTTTCCAGGCGACGTCGCGTACACCCTTTGATTTGTTCTGGTAGCGTGCCATGACAAAAAGAAGGTCGGAAAGCCGGTTCAGAAAGATAAGGGCTTCATCGGAAACAATTTCGGATTGTCTGCAGGAAAAGCAGCTGCGTTCCGCCCTGCGGCATACGGTTCGGGCCAGGTGTATGTATGCGGCGCCAAGGCTTCCACCAGGGAGGATGAACGACTTGAGCGGCTTGAGTCCCACTTCCAGCCGGTCGATGTCCTCTTCCAGCCTGCGAACATGGGCTTCTCCGATGCGATCGATGCGGGCATTTTTTTCCGGTGGTGTAGCCAGGTCGGCTCCGAGAACAAACAATTCATTTTGAACCCGCTCCAGTATGTCCTCAAGAGCCGGATCGGGGTCGGCCGTCCGGATGATGCCAATGATGGAGTTGAGCTCGTCCACCGTTCCGTATGCCGTGATGCGGGAGTGGTTTTTGGAGACACGCTGCCCGCCGAAAAGCGAAGTGTCGCCATGATCACCGGTTTTGGTATAGATTTTCATTGGATTTTCAGTTTATTCCGGATAAGGGTTGGCTGTACGGTTCAATAAACCGGTACTCAGTTGAGGTGGCCGTTGCCGACCGGCCGGAAGCACGCCGGTTTAGGTTCATAAGTGACTCCCAGATGTGCAAGATGATCCAGGATACCGGTGAGCTCCGATGCATGTTTTTCACGGCAGTAGAGCGTCATGGTAATGTTTTCCATATACTTTTCCTGGTCCGCATTCATCCGGAATCGGCTGACGAGCTCCCGAATGCTGTTTTCCTGGTCGTAAGGGTATTGGATTGAAATTGGGATGAACCTGTCCAGATTTCTTTTCTCAGCGATTGATATGCTGAGGGCTGCGGCCTCCCTGTAAGCGTGTATCAACCCGGCTTTTCCCAGTTTGGTTCCACCGTAATACCGGACGACGATGATCAGCACATTGACAAGGTGGGCGGATTTGATGACACCGAGGATGGGAAGACCGGCCGTGCCGGGTGGTTCGCCATCATCCTGCGCGTATTCAACCGGCTGAAACGGGTTGTACCTCCAGGCGTAGCAGTGATGCGTGGCATCGGGATATCTTGCGGCGATCCCGGAGCGCCTGGTTTCGATATCCTTCATATCCATGACGGGAAAGGCCCAGGCATGGAACCGTGATCCCCGGTCGGTATACCGGGCTGTGGATGTCCGGGTCAGCGTTTTCAGTGGTTCTTCGGTCATAATCGGATCATTTCCGGCCGGGATGGAAGACAGGATTGGTAAATATCCTCAATTTGAACTAAATTTGAAAGCTTTGTATCATTTACAGACGGTTCATGGAAGCCAGATTTCAGATAAATAAAATTACAGTCAACTCCGAAGTCCGGGAATTGCAAATTGTTTGGGCGGACGGGCATCACAGCCGCTATCCCATGGAAGGGTTGCGTCGGGCCTGTCCCTGTGTTTTCTGCCAGGGAGGGCACGAAAGTATGGGGAAACCGGTGGATCCGGCAATATTTCTGGAGCAATCAGCACAAGACCGGCTGGTTACGCGTATCATACAGGTCGGAAATTACGCCATACAGATTGTCTGGAACGATGGGCATCAAACGGGCATTTACCGCTATGAGCGTCTGCGTGGCATGTGTCCGGTGGAAAACGGCGTTATCTGAGTGATCTTCCTGTTTGATGGCAGGGTTATTTCCTGTTGGAAAGCAACATCCCCGTATTTTTATCCTTAACCGCACTGCAAGTTACAATATCTCATCAGCAAGTCACATGTCTGATAAAAAGATCGCGATACTGGACGCCGCGGAAGATCTGATTGCCGTGAACGGATATCGAAGCACCACAACCCGCATGATTGCGGAAGAGGCCGGGGTCAATGTGGCCATGCTGTCCTACTATTTCGGATCAAAAGAACAGTTGCTCAAGGAGTTGATCGATCGTCACGCGGCAAACGTAAAAAAGCTACTTGAGCAAATCACCAGGCAGAAAGAGCACCCGGTGACCACTTTTCGCAAGTTCCTTTTTGCCTTTGTCGACTATTCATTTGAAAACCCCAAACCGGTCATCATCGCCATTCGCGAGATTGGTCTGCTGAACCAGCGTCCCGAAATCCTCAAGGATCTGCAAAAAACCATGTTGGAAGTTCATGGCATGTTCATCGGTGTTTTGGCCAGCGCGAAAAAAAGCGGATATCTTCGAAACATTGACACCGAACTTTGCGTATTGACGTTCAGCTCAACTGTCGAAAGTTATCTGGTCAACATGTTCATGTTCGAAAAAGGATTTCCATTTCTGGGAATTGAAAAAAAGACGGCAGATGCCATGAAGCAGAGACTGAAGGACCATCTTTCGGCACTGCTGGATCAGATGACGAAAGACCCGATTCATTGAAACGTTGTGGGAACAATGTCTGTTAAACAATTGATTGAAAAACCCAGTTGCCAGACCGGGCGGCTCCGGCCGGAAGTATCACCTGATAGCACATTGCATATGGCTGAACCTGGGAAAACAAGGTTACTGCATTAACCGGATTATTCCGGGCCGTTTCAGAAGGTGGGAAAGAGATCAGATTACTTATTACAAATCAGGATACAAACGCGGATAGAATTATGTACGACCGTTTATCGTCGACCAGGATCAGCACTGGCAACAGTTGTTCAATGAGGTCCTTGAAGCGGATTCACCGGATGCCGGCATCTCTTATAATCTCTGCTTTTTCACGTATATCCAGGTCTGTCTGGCATTGTGTCCCCCTTGTTATATGGGCGGCGCTGGTGTTAACCTTTGCCACCATGGCTCAGGAAAGCCGGGCTGGTACGGCATCAATGGCAGATACTCTGAAACTCACGCTGGATGAGGCCGTGCAGATTGCGCTTGAGAACAATTTCGGGCTGCGCGAAACATTCCTGGACCGTGAAACCGCCAGGCAGCAAGTGCGGGAAGCTTGGGGAAGCGTGTATCCCAATGTGAATGCAACCGGCAATTTCACCAGAAACCTGGTAACCGCCAATCCGTTTGCCGGAAGCGGCGCTGAACAGCTCTTCGCCGATTTCGGTGCCATTGGCTGGCTCAGATACAACGAGGAAGCCCGTTTGGAAGGCCGCGACGAGCTGACTTTCGACGAGTATATCGACCGGCAAATGCAGGGATATGAGGATGCCGGCATTACCCCGCCCTCCATGGACGATGACCCGTTCAGTGTGGACAACCAGTTTGTGCTGTCGCTCAGCATCACCCAGACGCTTTTCAACGGGTCGGCTTTTGCCGCCATCCAGGGCGCCGAGCAGTTCAAGAAACTCAGTGAGGATGCGGTCCAGCGGGAGCGCCAGGTGGTCATTGACGAGGTGCGCCGGGCCTATTTTTCCGCCCTGCTTGCGTGGCAGCAGGTAGAGGTGATCCGGAGCAGTGTGGAACGGCTGCGAAGGACGGTGGATGATGTTACGCGTACGGTAGACCAGGGCCTTGCCTCCCGCTATGAGAAGCTGAGTGCCGAAGTTGAGCTGGTCAATCTGGAGACGGAACTTATCGAAGCAGAGAACCGTGCCGAACTGGCTAAAAGAAGCATCAATCTTCTACTGAATCTGGATCCGACCCGCCCGATATGGCTTCTGGGGGACCTGACCATGACCGCCATGCAGCCGGTTGGAGATCTGTCACTTGACGAGGCCGTTTCCATCGCAAAAGAGTTTCGTCCGGATCTAATGCAGGCAGAAGGTCTTATCGAGATCAACAAGATCAACGAACGCATTAGCCGCTCATCATACAGGCCGATTGTAAGTGCTTTTGCCAATCTGGATTATATTGGCCGAGTGCCGGACAACCGCACCGTGATCACGCGGGACCCGGCCGACCCGGACAACCCGTTCCGTTTTGCCAGCGAAAACCGCAGCTTTTTCCATGATGCCTACTGGAATCCGAATATTGCCGTGGGGATCAATGTGAGCTGGAACATTTTTTCGGGGTTCCAGAACCGGGCCCGTCTGGAGCAGAGCCGGATAGAAACGCGGAAAAGCCAGCTGCGTTTCGAGTATCTGACCAATGCCGTTCGGGTGGAGGTGGATCAGGCCCTGAGAAATTTGCGCACGGCTGAGCGCCGGATTGAGAGTCAGCAGCGCAATATTGAGCAGGCACAGGTAAACTATGACTTTGCGCGCACCCGGCTTCTGGAAGGCGTAGGCACCAATCTGGAAGAGAGGCAGGCTTCCATGCTTCTGGATCAGAGCAGACTGTCCTACCTGGCTGCAGTGCATGATTATCTGCATGCCGTAAGCCGTTTTGAGCTTGTACTCGGGATCTCTGTGGATCGCTTGTAACCGGCCGAAGCACACAGACGAAACGTAATATTTTTTTCAAAATTCTGACAGGAACAAAAAAAAATGAACCGAATAATGAAGATGGTGCCGGTGCTGGCGTTAGCGGCTTCAATGACAGCATGCGAGCAGGAAAACGGAAACGGCAACAACAATGCGATGGCCCGTGAAGTTGTGGTGGAAACACTGGGTGCCGAATTGCGCTCGTTCAATGAGGTCGTGCGGGTGACCGGCACGGTGGAAGCACTGGAAGACGCTGTCATATCAGCGGAAGTTTCCGGACGGGTCAATTCCATTGCAGACAGAGGTGCCCGGGTGCGCAGGGATCAGGAACTGGTTCGCCTGGATGACCGCATGGTTCGCTCGTCGGTTGAAATGGCACGTGCCAACTATGAGCTTGCTGAGGATGCGCTGCGCCGGCAGGAGCCCCTTCTGCGGGATTCCATTATAAGCCAGCTTCAGTTTAACCAGATTCGCACACAGCGTGACCAGGCCCGTTCGCAGCTGGAGCAGGCTGAAAAGCAGCTCGGCGACTCCCGGATATCGGCTCCGTTTGACGGACGAATTGAAGAACGCATGGTAAGTGCAGGAGAACTGGTAAATCCGGGTATACCGGTACTGCGCCTGGTCAACCTGGACCGCGTCCGAATTAACGCAGGTGTGCCGGAGCGGTATATCAACGATATCAGTGAGGGGGCTCCGGTTACGGTAAGTCTGAGAAGCTATGGCGGCGGGGAGATCAGCAGTGAGGTGCGTTATGCCGGAAGCCTGATCGTCCCGGAAACCCGCACGTTTCCAATTGAAGTGGTCATGGACAACACCGCCGGTCTGCTCAAGCCCGAAATGGTAGTTAATCTTTCGGTAACAAGGAAAGTGTGGGAGGATGTGCTTATTGTGCCCCGTACGGCACTGGTACGCGATGAAGACGGGTTGCAGCTCTTTGTTGTCCGGCAGGACGGAGACTTCAAAAAAGCGGAAGCCAGGAGAGTTGTTACCGGTGCTTCCTCGGGAGCGATGGTCATCATTGAGGAAGGGCTGGTGCCTGGCGATGAGGTTGTTGTGACCGGGCAGACCAATGTAAGCGACGGGGACCTTGTCCGGATACAGCATCGCAGGGACTACGACCGGTATCGCTGACAGTGTCGGCATTAATCGAAATCATCCACATCAGTGGGTTCAGAATTAAATTCATAGTTTTTTTCAGAGAACATTTTTGGCACCCTTTCCATGAAAGTAATTGAACAAGCCATCAAGAACCGAACGCTGATTCTCGTGGTCACGGGGATCCTGATCGTTGCCGGTCTGTACTCCTACATTACGATTCCCAAGGAATCGGCGCCCTCCATTGATATTCCGCTGTTTATCATCTCAACAATCTATCCGGGTATCGGTCCTGCCGATATGGAATCACTGGTGACCCAGCCACTTGAGCGTGAACTGCAGGGAATCGAAGGAGTGAGTCAGATCCGGTCCACCACCTTTGAGAGTTTCAGCAGCATTATTGTGGAATTTGATCTGGCAGTGGAGAATATCGTTGCCAGTCAGCGGGTCCGCGAGCAGGTTGACCTGGCCCGTTCGGAGCTGCCTGCCGATGCCGAGGATCCGATCATCACGGAGTTCAGTATTGATGATTTCCCGATCATGACCATCAACCTGGCGGCCGACTATTCCATTGCGCAGCTTACCCAGATAGCAGAACGCCTGGAAGACGAACTGGAGACCATTCCCGGGGTCCGGGAGGTGGATGTCATTGGTGGCCTGGAGCGGGAGGTTCAGGTCAATGTGGATTTGAACCTGATGAAGGGCTACAATGTCTCGTTCCAGCAGATGATCGGGGCCATTCAGGGACAGAATCTGACCATTCCCGGGGGCAATGTGGATGTTGACCGGCTCTCCTATCTGCTGCGAATCACAGGTGAGTTTCAGCATCCCAATGAGATTGAGGATCTGGTTATCTTTGCTCCGCAAGGGGGCGGTGGAGGCAACAATGGTCCGGCACCTATGGGCATGGTTTACATGCGTGATGTGGCAGAAGTTGTTTACGGGTTCAAGGATCGGGAAAGCTATGCCCGGCTTACCGCATTCCGAATTGAGGATGACAACGGCGCTCTGATTCCCATACCTGTTGAAGAGGTCATGGAAAACCCGGTGGTCAGCCTGGATATCAAGCAGCGTTCCGGATCCAATATCCTGGAAATATCCGAACAGGTAAATGAGGTTCTTGTGAACTTCGGGTTTCCCGCCGGAACCCAGATTGTTATTACCAATGATGCAAGCAGTGACATCAGGAACCTGATCACGGATCTGGAAAACAGCATCATCAGCGGGATGTTGTTTGTAGTGCTTGTCCTGGTCTTTTTCCTGGGCATTCGCAATGCCCTGCTTGTGGGAACGGCAGTGCCGCTGGCCATTTTTACCGGTTTTTTGGTGATGAGCATGATGGGGCTGACCATCAATTTCGTGATTCTTTTCAGTCTGATCATTGCCCTTGGGCTTCTTGTTGACAACTCGGTGGTTATCGTTGAGAATATTTACCGGTTCAGGGAACAGGGTCATGAGCGTTTTGAAGCGGCAAGGCTGGGTGCCAATGAAGTGGGATATGCCCTGCTGGCCTCCACGGCCACGCTCGTTGCGGCATTTCTTCCGCTGTTGTTCTGGCCAGGCATCATCGGGAAATTCATGGGCTACCTGCCGATGACCCTGATCATTGTACTGCTGAGTTCGCTTTTCATTGCGCTGGTAATCTACCCGTCGCTTACCGGCTTTTTTGTCAGACTCAGCACGGAGAAAAAGATGAAGAAGAGCCGTCTGATGAGGGGGACCATTCTTGCCGGTGTCCTGATTGCGGCTGCGGTTATTGGTATCAGCAACTACATTACCCTGATAGTGCTTGTACTGGTCACGTTTTTTTTCGTGGTCACCTATCACCTGATCGTCAAACCGTTGAGCACGGTATTCACCGGAACTATCCTTCCGCAGTTCATCGAAGGGTATAAATCTTTTCTTGGGTGGATGCTGCAGCGCAATTACAAGGTGCGCCATGCCTATTGGAGGAACATGTTCAGCCTGTCGGCATTCACCATTGGTTTCCTGCTGTTGCTGATAGGCGGAGTGCTTTCAGCATTTCTTTCAAAACCGGTGATCAGCATCGGTCCGGTCACGCTGCCGGCGGCTACCGCTCCCATCCTGCTTCTGGGAATGCTGTCCCTGTTCATTGGCATGCTGGGCATCATAGTACATACCGTTGAATCGGTATTTCTTGGCGGTTTGCGCAGCGTTGTCGGTGGAGCCGTTGTGGCTGTAGTATTTCTGCTTACCCTGTTCGGATTCTGGCTTCTCGGAGCAACCCTGAATGCTGAGATCGTGCTCACGATACTGAGTATCCCGCTTTTTGTCATTGCAGCCGGTTTCCTTGGGGTGTTCCGCAAGCGAAGAACACCGATCATTCTCTCGGACAACCGGTCAAGGCTTCTGAATTCCGTTTTCGGAGCATTGATTGCCATCGTTTTTGTATTCAATCTGGTGCCTACAGGACTCAACTTCTTTCCTGACACGGATCCCAACAGGATAGATATCAATATTGAGGGTCCACTGGGAATGAATGTGGATGCCACCAATGAACTGGTACTCGAGATTCAGAAGCGGTTGGATCAGCTCCTGGAAGAGAGTCCGGAAACCCGGGAAAGTGTCAAGAACATTCAGGTGAATGTGGGAATTGCAGCGACCGGTGGATTCGGGGCGGGTGTTCCGAGTGCCGAAAGGGCCCGTATATCCCTCAACATGGTTGATTTTGCGGACAGAAAAGAGTCCAGCAGCAAAACCATGTCCAAAATTCGTGATGCCATAGGGGAGATCCCGGATGCATTGGTCCAGGTTCAGGGACAGGAGATTGGTCCTCCCACCGGGTCACCGGTCAATATTGAAATTTCCGGACCGGATTTCGAACAGGTGGAGCGCATGACGCGGGAGGTCAGCCAAAAGCTTCGCGAGGCTCAGTTCACGAGGCGCATTCCCGGGCTGGTGGATGTCCGGGATAACGTCAGTGGCGGGCTTCCGGAGTACAGCATCCGCATTGATCATGAGAAGGCCCGGCAGTTCGGGCTGACGCTTTCGGATATTGCCCAGACGGTGAGAATAGCTGTCAACGGGCTGGAAGCAAGCACGTTTCGCGACGGAGAGGATGAGTACGATATTGTAGTCCGGCTTCGGGAAGAGGACCGTGACGATCTTGACAAGCTGCGTGATCTGACCGTGAACCAGATGGGACGGCAGATCCCCCTTGTTTCGGTGGCCGATTTTGAAGAAGGGATTGGGCCGGGAAGGATCACCAGGCTGGACCTGATGCGCACGGCCATAGTTGAGGCCGATGCCGGTCCGGGTTTCAGCGGACCGCAGGTTTTGATGCAGGTGCAGGACTATCTGGAGGAGTACCGGGCCGCGCTTCCATCCGGCTATACGATGAAGTATACCGGCGAAAGTGAAGATCAGGATGAGAGTTTCGGGTTCCTGACAATGGCGCTGCTGATCAGCTTTGTGCTCATATTTCTGGTGCTTCTTGCGAAATTCAACAGTCTGATCATCCCGTTCATCATCATGATTGCCGTGGGGCTCAGCCTGCTTGGTGTGATGCTCGGGCTGATTATCACCCGAACCGAATTCAGTGTCATGGTATTTGTGGGTGTAATCAGTCTGGCCGGCATTGTGTGCATCAACAACATCGTACTGGTCGAGTACATCAAACAGCTGATGGACAAGGGGATTCCGCGCATGCAGGCGATCATAGAAGCTGGTTCCATCCGATTGCGGCCGGTGTTGTTGACCGCCTTCACCACCATACTCGGCCTGATTCCGCTAACTTTTGGAATAGATATCGACTACATTGGCCTGCTTACTGATCTGGATCCGGCCATCCAGTTCGGCACCGAGAGTACGCAGTTCTGGGGACCCATGGGAATTACCATTATCAGTGGTCTCCTGTTTGCCACGTTTCTGACACTGGTGATTGTGCCTGTGATGTACTCCGTTTTTGAATCGCTGTCAGGCCGGGTAACAGCCGCTTACAAGTCTAAAGGGTAATCTGCCCTGAATCGGACGGATGCTGAGTTGCCGGCGGGGCATAGTGTTGCCGGCGGGGCATAGTGCAGCAGCACGGGTATAGCTTCAGCGGACAGGTGTAGCCTCACCGGGCAGGCAGAATGGCCACGGTGCAGCGGCAAATGCATATCAGCTGTTGACGGTCGTCGGTTATCCGAATATCCCAGACGTGCAGGCGATTGCCTGTATGGACTGCGGTGGCCTCGGCATGTACGAATCCGTTGCTTACCGGCCGCAGGTGACTGGCATTGATTTCAACCCCGGCGGCCCGCTCCCGGACGGGATCTGTGAGCATCACACTGCCTAGTGAGGCCACGGTTTCAGCAAGCGCGGCAGATGCACCGCCATGCAGTACCCCGAACGGCTGCCTGACGGTGTCCGTAACAGGCATAGATGCTCTTACCCTGCCACCCTCAAGGTGTGTGATTTGAATGGAAAGTGCTTCAACCAGTCCGGGACGGCCTTCACTTTGCAGTTGGTTCCAGCGTTTTTCCAGTTCGGGTGAGATTTTGATCATGGCTGATGTTGGTCAGAATCGGCTGGCCGAATCACCGTGCAGCCTGATATTTCCCTCAATCACCGATACGGCTTCGCCGGCAATCTGGATCATGTTTACCTGGTCATCCTTGATTACCATGTTGACGCGCACGATTCCTGGTCGGCCAATATTGTCCCCCTGGAGGGCACGGAAAGAAAAATGCTTTTTACTGCGATCCAGAAATCCGTTTTCCCAGAGAAATGCTGCCATGGGACCGTTGGCGGTGCCTGTCACGGGGTCCTCGAAGATACCGAGCGAAGGAGCAAAGAAGCGCATGACCCAGTCTTCTTCCAGATCGCCTGTATCGGTTGTTACAACGGCAAAACCGTTCAGGTCATGCCGTTCATTCAGCTTTCTGAGGAGATGCTGATTGGGCTCAAGGGTTTTCAGGCTTTCCAGGTTCCGTACCGGCACGAAACAGAATCCGCTTCCGGTTATCTGCGGCTTAACTTTCTGGCTGAGTTCGATGTCGGCCAGCCCCAGCGCCCCGCAAAGATAGCGGATGTCACCGGGATAGGGGAAGAAGCGAGGGGGAGGAATGGAAAACTTGATGTAGGGACGCAGATCGAACCATTCCACATCGACCGTCAGGACCCCAACACGCGTCTCAACCAGGAAGCTCTGCGGTTCATTGACCTGCAACCCGAACTGCCCCTCTTCGGCGAGCACATGGAATGCGGCAATGGTGGCATGTCCGCACAGGTCCACTTCCTGGGTGGGAGTGAACCAACGGAGCTTCAGGTCATTTTTTTCACTGTCAGCAGGCAGAATGAACGCAGTTTCCGAGACATTTATCTCACGGGCGATATTCTGCATATCGGTGGTTGTGAGATGTCCGGAATCGGGCACTACTCCGGCCGGATTGCCGGTGAATGGTTTGCGGGTGAAGGCGTCAACCTGACGAAAACGGACAACGGAAGCGGCCATGGCGGTCACGTGGTGTTGGTTGAATGATGGAAGTGTGCCGGTCAGTTGATTTCGACCAGTTCCACATCGAAAATGATGGTTGCATTGGGCGGGATGACTTGTCCGGCGCCTTGTTCGCCGTAACCGAGTTCAGGTGGTATCACAAGGGTTCTTTTCTCACCGACGGACATGTCCAGCAGGCCTTCGTCCCATCCCGGGATAACCTGGCCCTGGCCAACCTGGAAAACGAAGGTCTGATTTCTGAGCTTGGAACTGTCAAACATGGTGCCATCCTCCAGGAATCCGGAGTAGTGTACGGAAACCATGTCGCCGGGTTCCGGTTTTTCACCGCTGCCCTCTTCGTGCACGTAGTACTGGAGGCCGCTTTCGGTGGACTGCAGCTCGGAATGGTCAAAATCCAATGGTGTTGGTGGCTTCATGATGGATACCAGTTCAATGTCCATGTAAATATTCTCACCGCCGGGTATGAATCCGGGAACCCCTTCTTCACCGAAGGCAAGGTTCGGGGGTATCACAAGTGAGCGTTTTCCACCCTCGCGCATGCCGATCATGCCGTCGTCCCATCCCTTGATGGGGAGCTGTCCGGTACCGACCTGTACAACGATTGGCTCTTCGCGTTCGAATGTGGATTCAAAGACCTGACCGTCTTCAAGAGAACCACGGAAATGAATGGTTAGGAAATCGCCATTCTGTGCCTCATCCCCGGCCCCGACCTCGGTATCGGTGATTTCCAGGCCGTCTTCGGTGATGGTAGTGCCGTTGCCATTGCAGCTCCAGAGAGCAAAAAACAGGAATATTGCGGAGAGTGTGAATGTCAGTTGTTTCATGAGTTGCGATAATTATTTGTTTTGTTACATCCTTCCAAGAATAGCGGATTTTACAACGATTTCATAGCCCGAAAAAGCCGAAACAGCCATTCATTTGGGGAATAACGTCTGACACGAGAATAGCTTGTACACTACCTTTCCCGAAAGTGGTCGATGATTTCGGCCAGCTGGTGGAGCTCGTTGATGCCGAAAACGGGTTTGCAACCGGTGCGAACCGAGCGTATGAAATGGGAGAGCAGATGCCGTGCCGGTTCCCTGTAGTCAAACCGCATGACTTCCGGGGTATCCTGCGCCGCCCCGTCCAGCATCCATTTTTTTATCAGGTGCTCGTTGATCTGGCAGACGGCGGCCATTTTTTTTCCGGTCAGGAAGCGGGAGTGGCGGTTTTCAAGACCAAACGGATTGACAAAAAGGGAGGATGCGGTTCCGTTTCCGAACCGTAGGTGCAACTGCTGCATGGCGGGACTTTCCGTGCCAGGAAGCGAGGGGATGTGAATATCACCTTCAAAATGGGCCAGACGGCTTCGGCTCCATTCCAGGCAGAGTGAGACCTCTTCCAGGATGATCCGGTAGAGTGTTTTTACATCGGGCGTATGCTGTGGCCCGGCCCATTCCCTATGGATATGGATCTTGCCGGGCGGGGTGATGTGATTGAACAGCCACTGTGTAGCGGGTGAATAGTGCGACCACATGGAAAACATGACGGTTGCAGAGGCTTCCTGCGCAGCCTCATGCCACCGGCGTATTTCATCGGGATCCGTGGGCAGGGGAGCTACCCAGAGTACATGCAATCCGCGCCTCAGCGCCGTAAGCAAATGATCGGAGTCGGTCTCGGCAGAAGAGGCATCATTCAGAATCAGACATGAGTCAACATCGCCCAGCAGCATGATGTCATTGGCCATGACGACCTCATGGACCCCGGTTATGAACCGGAGATGCTGTTCCCATGTCAGGGCCATGGGTTCGGGACCAATGATGCCGACTTTCATCCTTTTTTTTTCAGGCCGGTTACTCATGACTAAAGAACACCCCTGCTGTACGCAATTGCAAGATGGTCATGAGTTGATCGGCACGCGTATCACCCGGCCAGACCTGGAAAGATCCAGGCAGGCAACCGGGCAGTTTCATGGCGTCCTTATCGCGGCATGATGACAGCAAGGATGAGATAAAATAGAACAAATGAACCAAATCCGAAAATTGCAGCGAGTACAAAGATGAGGCGTACGAGGGTACTGTCCCAGCCGAGATATTCCGCGATGCCTCCGCACACTCCAAGCAGGACCTTGTCAGTTGCCGATTTGGTAAGTCTTTTGGTCATTGCCATCGTTGTCTGATTATGTTTCCGGTTGTTTGACTCTCTCTTACGCTTATTTCACAATAAATGTTTCACCAGGAGGTTTGGGGCAACGTCGCGATATGAGTGTGATGCTGTAGAATGAGTGTGAAGATGCGGCATGGGTGGAACGATTGGAAGAGATACGCCCTTTTTGCGGTATATGTACTTGTACTCCCTGATGCAGAACAAAAATTACAATCCACCTGAAAAGGAAGATGATGAGTGAAAAGACGGGCAGGAAAAATATCAATTCCTGGCGGAAAAATGTGCGGATTGATGGTGAGGCCGATGGTGATTATGTGCTGTACTGGATGCAGATCAACCGGCGGCTCCATTACAATTTTGCCCTGGAGTATGCGGTGGCGTATGCCAACAAGCTTGAGCGTCCACTTGTGATCCTCGAGGGATTGGCGTGCGACTACCCCTGGGCAACGGCCCGGACCAGCACGTTCATCCTGCAGGGAATGGCGGAACATCTGAATCAGCTCAGGGGTGCCGCTGCGGTTACCTACATTCCCTATCCCGAACAGCAGAAGGGAAGCTACGACCAACTGGTCAAGGATCTGTGCCGCAGGGCCGCGATCCTGATTTCCGACGAATATCCGGTTTTCATCATGCGCGAGCGAAACGAGCGCCTGGAAGGGGGACTGTCCATTCCGTTTCATACGATTGATGCGAACGGGATCATCCCCATGGCACTCTCGGAAAAGGCACCCTACTCGGCATTCATTTTTCGTCAGCTCATGCAGAAGGCATTTCTTGAGTGCTGGGAGCATCCGCCGCAGGAGCATCCGCTCAAGGAGCTTGGAAACCATGGGGATCCGGGCCTCGACAAGGATATCCTTGACAGGCGGCATACGGGAATGGATCGGTTTTCATCACCTGAAAATATCGGGAAATTTGTAAGTGGGATTTCCGGATTGAAGCAGGATATTAGTCCGATTGATCTGCAAGGCACGCGCACAGCGGCCCTGCAACGGTTGAATGATTTCACGGGCAACGAACTGCTCAGTTACGACGAGGACCGCAACGACCCCGACAAGGAGCGCACAAGCCGGCTGAGCCCATGGCTCCATTTCGGGAAACTGTCCGCTTTTGAGGTGGTCGATCGGGTGTTTGCGATGCAGCCGGATGGATGGGACATCCGCGATGCCCGGCCGGTTGGCGGAAAGCGCAGCGGCTACTTCCGGGGGCACGCTGCCGTTGAGTCATTCCTGGATGAGCTGATCACCTGGCGCGAGGTCGGTTTCCATTTTGCGTGGCATACGCCGGACTACGACCAGTTTGATTCGCTGCCGGAGTGGGCGCGAAAGACGTTGTCGGATCATGCCGATGATCCGCGCGAATATGAGTATTCCTACGAGGATCTGGCCGGTTCGCGGACCCATGATCCTGTCTGGAATGCGGCGCAGACGCAGTTGCGCGAGGAGGGCCGCATCCACAATTATCTGAGAATGCTTTGGGGCAAGAAAGTACTCGAGTGGACCCCGGATCCACAGACGGCGCTGTCGTATCTTATCGATTTGAACAATGAATACGCAATTGACGGCCGGGATCCCAACAGCTATTCCGGGATATTCTGGATATTTGGGAGGTTTGACCGGGCCTGGGGACCCGAGCGGCCTGTTTTCGGGAAAATCAGGTACATGAGCAGTGACAATGCCCGCAAGAAGGTGAGGATGGACAATTATCTGAAACGGTACTCCGGCATGTAGAGGGGGGTGTCCGGGTCGGAGAGGATGCGGGTGATCAGTTCCAGAAGGTCTTTTTCCCTCAGGGAAGCTGCTTCGGCGATTTCGCTGTGGTCCAGTTTTTTCTTGCTGACCCCGGTGGCCAGATTGGTGATGAGGGAGACGCCCAGGCAGGTCATTTCAAGCCGGATGGCCTCATTGAGTTCCGCGGCGGTGGACATACCCACGGCATCGGCGCCCATGACGCGGAAAGCGCGGATTTCGGCTTTGGTTTCGTAGGTGGGACCTTTGGCGTAGAGGTAGGTTCCCCGGGTGACCGCGATTCCGGCTATGGCGGCAAGCTGCGTCACCTTGTTGACCAGGTCGTCGTTGGCATAACGGTGGCGGAAGCGTTGTGTGTGCGGGTTTACGCGTACCGGCAGGCTGATGATATCGTCGATGAGCATCAGGTCGCCGACGCGAAAACGGAAGTTGATGCCGCCGGCAGCATTGGTGACAATCATTACGTTGCAGCCCAGCGCAGCGGCAACCTGGACCGGAAGTACCGTTCGTTCAAACGGATGGCCTTCATAATGGTGGAATCGTCCGGACCATGCGAGAATCTTCCGGCTGCCAACCCTTCCGAAATAGAGTGCGCCATCGTGTCCGGCTACACCTGTCTCCGGGAATCCCGGAATTTCGGAGTAGGGGACCACAATGGGGTCAGAAATGGCACTGGTGAATTTGCCAAGTCCGGAACCCAGAATGATGGTGGCGTCCGGGTTGTTAACGCCTTTGCCCCGAAGCAGGCCGGCAGCCTGTTCTACAATTGCATCAGACCATTCCATCGGTGATGTGTTCGACATCGTACCCTCTTTTTTCGTCATAATCTTTCAATCTTGCCATGGCGGTGTTACAGCCGTGATATGTCAGGACAAGGTAATCCTCGTTCAATGCTTTTCGCAAATACTCTTCGCGAACGGCCTGACTTTTTTTTCCGTCGTGATCGAATTTGGCCACGAATTTCCGGTTGATGGCCTCGGGCCTCCCCAGCACATCACCAAGCATCATGGCCTTTTCGGAACCGTTATTATACAGGATTGCCTGGTGGAATTCGGTATGGCCGCCGGTGGTTACCATGGTGATCTCCTCCGGCTCCGGCGCTCCGTTTTCAATGAAACGCAGATTGGCATGTGTTTCCAGATAGATGGCCCAGCGGAGGACTTCGTGCCTGTCTTTCCGGTCAGCCTCTTCCACAAAGCGCTGCCAGTCCGCGCCGGATATCCAGATGCTGGCGTTGGGAAAGGTTACATCAAAGGTGCCGTAGCGTTCGCTGAGGAGGCCGCCGACATGGTCCAGGTGGGCGTGGCTGCAAAAGACATGCCGGATATCTTCGGGTGTCAGGTTATGGCGTGACAGGTTCTTTGTGATGATGCTGTAGTGGTCCTTTTTGCTGAAAGGTCCCAGGCCGGCATCGATCAGGGCCGTCAGCGAATCGCTCCGGATCAGGAACGGATTGATTCCCAGCTTGAACTCGCCCTTCCGGGGTGGCTGGTCGCGTGATATCGGCACAAATATGCGCGCTTCGCCAACGGTGTACGTACCCTCGAATAGCGCGGCAATCATTCTCCTCCTTTCTTCTCCGATGCGGCTTCTTTCATCTCCAGCTCTTTTTTTTCCATCTTCTCTTCGTAACGGTCATAGGCCTCGATGATATCGCGGATCAGCTTGTGGCGAACGACGTCGTTCTGATCCAGGTACACAAAGGCGATGCCTTTGATTCTTTCGAGGATGTGCTGGATGGTCTTGAGTCCGGAATGCTGGCTTTTTGGAAGGTCGGTCTGGGTGAGGTCGCCGGTAATGATGGCCTTGCTGTTGACACCCAGGCGGGTCAGGAACATCTTCATCTGGGTTTGGGTGGCATTCTGGGCCTCATCCAGGATCACGAAAGCGTTATTGAGCGTGCGGCCGCGCATGTAGGCAAGCGGGGCTATTTCGATGATGTTCTTGTTTAGATTCATCTCGAGTTTGTCGTAATCCATCATCTCCTCGAGTGCGTCATAAAGGGGGCGCAGATAGGGGTCGATTTTCTCCCGCAGGTTGCCGGGCAGGAATCCCAGGCTTTCACCGGCTTCAACAGCAGGGCGTACCAGCACTATTTTCTTAACCTGGCGTTCTTTGAGGGCGCGTACGGCCAGGGCAACCGACGTGTAGGTTTTGCCGGTACCGGCGGGACCGATGGTAAATACGATGTCGTTTTCATTGCATGCCTGGACAATCACTTTCTGGTTGGGAGTCCGGGCGATGACCGGTGCGCCTGTTGTGGTATAAAGCAGGGTCTCATCGGGGGATATGGTCACCTGCCTGAGCAGACGGTCGCTTTTTTGCAGTGCCAGCAGTGTGGCCAGGTCATTTTCGGTTACAGCGCCGTTGCGACGGGCCAGGCGGATCAGTTCCTTGACGATGGCTTCGATGGCTTCGAACTGCTCGGGTGGACCGGTGACTTTGATTTCGTTTCCACGAACGGTCAGTTTGCTCTGTTCAAAGGACTCATCGATCTGTTTCAGGATGCGGTCGTTCAGACCAAGGACCACGACCGGATCCACATGGTCGATGAATATGGATTTGGTTTCCTGTGATTGTGTCTGCGTTGCGATAATGTTCAAAGTGATGGTTTGGATTCCTGGTTATACATACATGGAACGATATCCTGAGGCCGCATCATTCCGGAGGGCCTTGACTTCGGCAGGGATATCACTGCTGCCGAAGACACTGCTGCCTGCAACAAGTATATCGGCACCGGCATCGGCAATATCACGGGCATTGCTTCGTCCGACACCGCCATCTACTTCAATGTAGAAATTACTCTGTATTTCTTCACGGACAAGGCGCATGGCACGCAGTCTATCGTAACTGTAGTCGATGAATTTTTGTCCGCCAAAACCGGGATTTACGGTCATGATCAGCACCAGATCGACCTCGTGAAGGATGGCTCTGAGGGTAGACAGGGCTGTTCCCGGGTTGACGGCCACGCCGGTGAGGCAACCGTGTTCCCGGATCTGCTGCAGGGTGCGGTTGATATGGTTGCAGGTTTCAATGTGAACAGTGATCAGGTTGGCGCCTGCCCTGGCAAAATCGGCAATGTAGCGGTCCGGTTCGCTTATCATGAGATGCACATCCAGAAAGGCATCGGTGATGCTGCGCACGGTTTTAACCATGGCCGGACCGAAGCTGATATTCGGAACGAAGTGGCCATCCATGATATCGCAGTGGATCCATGGGGCTCCCCCCTGCACGGCCTGGCTGATGTCCTTCTCAAGATGACGGAAATCAGCCGCCAGGATGGAGGGTGCGATAATTGGCAAAGGGCTTTGAAACAAATCGTTCATAATGTCGGATTTGGTGCTTTTCTTCTCATTAAGGGGAGGGTGTCATTGATCCTGGAACCGGTCCGGGTCGATTTCAATATCGGACTCGGGCTGGTTGTCGTTATCACGGTCCGATTCGTCGATGATAAGCGGGCCGGTTTCCTCTTCTTCGTCTTCGCTCCGGCTTACAGAAACAATCAGGTCGATGGGGGTTCCTTCATATACATTGGGCTGATCGTCGGGGGCATACCGGAGTACTGTATTGGGGGCAACCCGGTCGGTCGGTTGGAACTGGATGGTGCCCACATTCAGCCCTGCTTCAAGAAGGGCGTTCTGGGCTTTTGTCAGGTGCATGTTGCTCACATCGGGCACGCGGACCATCACGTTGCCAAGTCCGTCGCCTACAATGAGATCGATGGTGGTGTGCTGGTCGACACGCCGTCCTGAAGGGATGGACTGGCGTAAAACACTGTTTCGGAACCGGGACGATTCATAGGTAACGTTTCCGAGCTGCAGTCCGGAGTTTTGCAGCTGAATTGTGGCGTTGCGCAGGGACAGGTCCTGCACTTCCGGAACGACCACTGTGGGGGTGGTCGTGGTGTTGATCGTTATGTAGATTTTTCGGTTCGGTTTGACGATCATTCCTGCGTTGGGGGTCTGATCAACCACAAAGTCGGGGGGGAAGGCCTCATTGGATCTTTTTGCAGCCAGTTCGTGACGAAGGCCGCGTGATTCGAGAATGGCAGCTGCCTCGTCCAGTGGCATTCGTGTGATATCGGGTACCGTGATGCCATGGCCGTACTTTGTATATGCCGGCATGATGACGCGGTCCATGGCAATCAGGGCAATCCCACTGAACAAAATAAGCCCGGCAAGCAGGTAATAGAGCTTGCGGTCCGTGAAAAAAAGGTAGATAAATCGGAAGATGTTATTCATGGTATGGAAGTTACTTGCTTTTTCTTAAAAACGTAACTGCATTCCGATTGTTGGGCGCAGACCGTATTCCATGGATGCCGTTGGCTGCATGCGTGCGGCCCGGAGCTTTTGAGTGAAATAGGCATCAAAAGCGGCAACGAAGTGGTTGGTGACAAGCAGGGTCAGCATGTTCCGGGCAACGCTCAGGTCGTCATTGAAATCGAAACCGACCTGGGCATGGTACCAGAACTGTTCAGGCATGATGCCGTCGTCTATGCTGAATCTGCCGGGATCGTTGTGAAACCACTCCCGCCAGCCCGGACCGAACTGGAAGTACTTGCTCATCAGTTCGTAGTACTGCTGTGAGCCGTAGTCCGGCAGGTCATGTGAAAAGGCGAAACCGGTGCCATAGAAGCTGTTGCGTTCGGCCTGGCGCAGAGCGTTGATGTTGATGATGTCCCAGTCCACGTTAATGTCGAATGCCGGCTGGATCCCCCCGAATGGATCTTCACCATCCCTGTAGAGGTTTATTCCTTCATCCGTCAGCAGATCCCGGAACGATTTTCCGTGCTGATTTCCGTGTTTCTCCACCAGAAACTGAGCATATGCGACGACACTCCAGTTTTCGTTTCCGAACTCCTCATAGTAGCGCTCCCCGTCGCGTCCGCGGTTTTCCCGGTGGATGTAGACACCGATGGCGGTTGCTTCCACGGCTACAAAGAGGGCCGTTTTCCACCATTGCCTGTTGGCCGCCTGGCCCAGACCGGGAATTACGGCCGAAGCCAGGAAGGCATAGCCGGGGTTGGTGCTCAGGGTGTGCATGAAGCCGGAGTTCCAGCCATTGTTGTTCATGTCGGACGCCGTGATGTATCGTGGTCCGGGCAGGACAGGCGACAACCGGAGATCGGAAGGCGTCACGGTTTGATGCGAAACGGGTTCCTTTGTGCGGTCATCCCGCAAAAGGTAGGATTTCGATGCTGAGTTAAGGCTGCGGAAGGAGGGGGCTGCCCACTCGTCCAGCAGGATTGTTGCTGGTAGGTAAGTCTCTGTGCCGAAGAGTGCGGTGACCTGATTAGGCTTCGCCTCCGGTGCATTGGGTTCTGCCCGGAGCGAACCGGACATGAGCGATAGAACTGCCAGGCCGAGCAGGGCGGTAAACACGGTGCGGCGGCTGGCTGGCCGATGAAAGAATCCGGTTCGTTTCAAAAAAACATCCCTGAACATCATGGTGATCTGGTTAGATGACTCGCAGACGGGCTATCCGTCAGAATTCGAAATCGAAGAGAATGCCGAAGTTAATCAAAATCTGGTTGCCGTAGGTGACTCTTCCGGTTGGGGTTTCCGTTATAAACGCATCAGGCAGCTGTAAATCGTATGAATTGAATCCATAAGCGCTGCTGATGAAGAAGCTGGTGGGGAAGAAGTAGTAGGAGTTCATGCCGACCCGTAGTTCGGCGCCGACACCGGTTTTTATGTTATTTCCGATGTCAAGCGGCCCCCCCCAGCCGTTGCCGGCTTCGGCAAACAGGCGCAGGAAGACCTTGTCCATGGTCAGGCGGCCCATCTGGCGGTAGATGTCGGTCTTGAGCGGCACGAACCACGAAAGCGTTGAGTATGCGGTGGTGGTTCCGCCCAGGGCAAAGAACGGGTAGCTGCGCATGCCGATCATGCCGCCGATGTAATCCAGGTAGAAGAATTCGTCTGGACCGTCAAAATAGGTGAAGAAGCGGGATCGGAGATTAAACCGCTGTTTTCGCAACTCGAAGCCGACCCGCAGGTCCGCTTCCACAGAATGGTTGTCGTAAGTGTTGTAAATGGGTACGAGCGTGCCGTCACGTATGTCGTAGGAGTCAAGCAGTTCGCTGGGTTCGTAGCTGTAGCGCAACAGTCCCCGCCAGCCGAGCGGGGCAATGTCGCCGTGCCGGTCCGGCAGGGAGAGGTCGAAGATCCAGGCGGTGGTCCAGGTGGAACCGATATAGTAGCGCGATGTGGATCCGGAGACTTCCTGACGGAATTCGCGCGAGAAGAACGAGTCTGTCGAGACGCGGTAGGGGCTGTAGTAATAGCCCAGCTCCAGGAGGCTCCACCGGTTGATCTTGCTTATAAGGTTTACTTCCGCCTGCCACATGTTGTAGGCGATGTCAACGGAAGTGGTATCGGGCAGGCAGGCCGTGCAGGGGAATTCCTCAATCTGAAGCCCATCCTGGACATTGCGGCGGATATTGAAAAATGCCACGGAAATGGTTGGCGACCAGTGCCTTTCGATGAAGGGCAGCCCGGCATATTCGACTTCGAAGAATAGGTCGCGGTCGAGGTTGACGAGGCGTCCGGGACGGAAGAAGTTGCTCAGTCCGTCACTGGAACGGGATCCGGGGCCGAACAGCGCCCCGCCGAAGATGCTCAGCCGTTCGCGCATCTCGCGTGAGGCGAAATAGAGGCCGACCTTGGAATCACGCCAGAGATTTGCGCCAAGATCGCCCATCCGGCCATCGCGAAGCAGATCGGTGTTGCTGCCCCGAAGGCGCGAGTAATTGTCGAACCGGATCACCGGATAGAACTGAAAAGAGGTAAACTGGTCCTCATAAGTGTAAAACTGCCTGTCGTGCGACGAACCGAGTGTCGGGAGCTGAAAGTGATAGATCCCGGTATCGGTCACGGCGGTGGCGTGATCCGTGAACGGTTCAATGTCCGAATCGTCGAAATGGTTCAGGTGGTAAATGTTTCGGGTGGATGCGGCCCTGCCCTCCCCGGCGCTCTCCGTTTGCACTCCGGCAGCCATCGCAAACTCCGGAAATTCCATTCCCGAAATATCCAGCAGCGCGATTTTGTAGCCATCTGAGGTGTATTCGGAATAGAGCAGCTTTTCTTTTTCGGGATCAGGGTGGGGTTGGGGCATGAAGGCGCCGCCAATCAGGTTTGTGAGTTGCCGGATGGACCCGTCAGCCAGTGATTTTCGGTAGAGATTGAAAACGCCGCCATGGTCGGCGCTGAAATAGAGCCATTGTCCGTCGCTGCTCACGGCCGGATCGCGATAGTCCACTATTGGATCGGCCAGGACGGGAGTCATCGTATGGCGTTGCGGGGTGCCAGCTAGCTCATCGGCGAGCGAGATGCTGTAGATTCCGCGGTGGGCCGTATCGGCGTAAGCCGTGTACAGGGTTTTGCCGTCGGGATGCCAGACGGGGCGGTAGAGCTGCTCCCCGTGCCGGAAATCCGTGATGCGGATCAGCGAGTCCTGTTCCAGGTCGAAGAGGAAGAGGTTGATGGATCCGTCCTCGATCTTGCCCGCCGCCAGAAATTTTCCATCTGGATGCCAGGCGGGGTCCTGGAGTCGCATGCTCCAGGTCAGCCGTTTGCTGTCGCCGGATTCAGGATCGAAGATGTAGAGATCGCGGTAGTTTTCTCCGTATCTGTTGATGCGATTGCGGCTGTAAGCAATGCGAGAGCCGTCAGGGGCAATACTGAAGGAGGTTTCCAGGCGGCGCAGTGGTGAAGAATCGAGGTGGCATTCGTGGGGGTGCCCGGGATGTCCCGCGCTGCTGTTCAGTGAGTGCGATGTTCTGGTGCCCGGGGTATGTGCCGGTCGGCTGCTCGTGGCATGGGCCGGGCTGCCGGTCATGGCATGCCAGTTTCCCATTTCATGCGGTGAATGGCGGTCTGGGGCGTTTGAAGCACCATCCGCATCCACAAGAGTGTCCGCATCCACAAACCTGTCTGTACTCACGGTATAAAGCGAAACCATCGCTCCGTCCATGAATTTGTTGGAGAGGTAGGAAATGCTGCTGCCGTCGGGGTGCCAGGATGGGTGGAAATTGAAAAAGCCGAGCGGTTCGACCCAGGTTCGGTTGGACGGGTTGCGCTCGCGGCCTTCGGCGAAGAGGGTGTACTGTTTCATGAGTTCTTCGATCCAGTCGTCGAAAACCTCGCGGCCGTCGATGCCGGTGGCGTCCCGTATGGCTTTGCGTACATCGTAGATGCCGCGCCGGCTGAAGGCGCGGGTGATGTCGGCGATGGCCTGCTCGCCGAAGCGATCGGCCAGGTAGCGTGTGAAGGCGAAGCCCTGGTTGTAGACCAGCTCGCGTTCCAGGGAGGTTTTGGAGCTGAATGTGCCCATTTTTTCGAGACTGAGCCATGTGCTGTCGAGCAAGCGGGTGCGCAGGAGCATGTCGCGGTGGCTGTCCCAGTCGTCGTAGTAGATCTCTTCGCGCATGTACTGGGCGGTGCCTTCGGCCAGCCAGGCGGGCATGCTGATGCCGGCGAGCGGGTAG